>NZ_JAPZVM010000002.1:0-476063 GCF_027529745.1 Phocaeicola acetigenes | reverse complement strand
TCCCATTTTTTTCTGTGTCTTCAACCGGAAAACAGCATCCGGAAGAATTATTCGGAGTAAAACTTAACCCCAAT
This sequence comes from Phocaeicola acetigenes, assembly GCF_027529745.1. Classification (NCBI taxonomy): domain Bacteria; kingdom Pseudomonadati; phylum Bacteroidota; class Bacteroidia; order Bacteroidales; family Bacteroidaceae; genus Phocaeicola; species Phocaeicola acetigenes. Next base: position 475,989 of record NZ_JAPZVM010000002.1, on the reverse strand, counting down.
AATAACCTCAAAAAACGTGACTTGTCGCGTGAGCTATCGATACTTGTATCGTTGCCTTACGTGACTTGTCGCATCAGCCAACGCGACAAGTCGCGTTTTTTAAGCCAACAAAGGCCTCAATTCACCATCAATTATAGTACATTCATACTTTTCATCGATGCATTCCAGTTGTCCTCACATGCTCCTCAAGCAATCAATCCACAAAAATCTCCAATTCCACAATAAGAAAACACAAAACAACAATCAAACTTCACTTTTTTCTCATCACCTACCTTATTAATTCTGATAAATATCTACCTTTGTAAATCTATAGACTAACATAATTTCTATTCGTCCCTACGCTTTATGGCAAAAGAAAAAACAATCTATATCTGTACTAATTGCGGACAAGAATCCCCTAAATGGGCCGGTAAATGTCCTGCATGTGGACAATGGAATACTTTTGTAGAAGAAGTTGTACGCAAAGAGACACCCGTAGCCAAACATGTAGCACGTGGTATAGAATCCGTTCACTCAAAGCCACAGTATCTGAAAGAAATTGTATCGAGCGATGAACAGCGTATCAACATGTACGATGAAGAGCTCAATCGCGTATTGGGTGGAGGACTAGTGCAAGGTTCACTAACTTTGATTGGAGGAGAACCCGGTATAGGAAAGTCCACCCTTGTCTTACAAACGGTTTTACGTTTAAAAGACAAAAAGATACTTTATATCTCGGGAGAAGAAAGTGCCCGCCAACTCAAACTGCGTGCAGACCGCATTCCACACCCCGAAGAAAATCATCTTCAAATTGCATGTGAAACCTCTTTAGAACAAATCTTCACTCATATAAAGAACACTGCACCCGACCTAGTTATCATCGACTCCATACAAACTATTTCAACGGAAAGCATTGATTCTTCTCCAGGCAGCATTGTACAAGTACGTGAATGCTCAGCCTCTATCCTTAAATTCGCAAAAGAGACGGGAACTCCTGTCATACTAATCGGACATATTAATAAAGAAGGAAGCATTGCCGGCCCTAAAGTTTTGGAACACATTGTAGATACTGTTCTCCAGTTTGAAGGTGACCAACATTATATGTACCGCATTTTGCGAAGTATTAAAAACCGCTTCGGAAGTACGGCCGAATTAGGTATCTACGAAATGCGACAAGATGGATTACGTCAGGTAAGCAATCCTTCCGAACTATTACTTACTCAAGACCATGAAGGAATGAGCGGAGTCGCCATTGCCTGCGCAGTAGAAGGCATCCGTCCTTTCCTTATCGAAGTACAAGCCCTGGTGAGCACTGCCGCCTACGGAATGCCTCAACGCTCAGCGACCGGATTCGATCTGCGCCGCATGAACATGCTTCTGGCTGTACTCGAAAAAAGAGTAGGTTTCAAACTGGCCCAGAAAGATGTATTTCTGAATATAGCAGGAGGACTAAAAGTAAACGATCCGGCTATCGACCTGGCAGTCATCAGTGCCATCTTGTCCAGCAATATGGACACTGAAATAGAAGCTGGAGTGTGCATGGCAGGAGAAGTAGGATTAAGTGGAGAAATACGTCCGGTCAACCGTATCGAACAACGTATCAGCGAAGCTGAAAAACTCGGATTTACCCGTATGCTTGTCCCCAAGCACAATTTACAAGGATTGGATAGAAAAAAAATAAAAATCGAACTTGTCCCTGTCCGGAAAGTAGAAGAAGCTTTCCGTCAGCTGTTCGGATAACTTCATCTCAAATATGATAAACGAATACCAAATAAGAGTACTGCCAGAACAGGCAGCAAACGAGCAATCGTTAAAACAATATATCGGTCGGGAGAAAGGCATCGATATACGTACCATCCATGCTATACGCATATTGAAGCGAAGCATTGATGCCCGCCAACGTACAATCTTTATCAATCTGAAGATTCGTGTGTTCATCAACGAAGAACCAACCGAAACAGAGTATATTCCTACAGAATATAAAAATGTATCAGACAAGCCATCCGTCATTGTTGTAGGAGCAGGCCCAGGAGGTCTCTTTGCAGCCCTTAAACTGATAGAACTTGGTCTGCGCCCCATCGTTGTTGAACGAGGAAAAAATGTACGCGACCGAAAAGAAGACCTTGCAAGAATCAGCCGCGAGCATAAAGTAGACTCCGAATCCAACTACAGTTTTGGAGAAGGAGGAGCGGGTGCATACTCTGACGGGAAACTCTATACCCGCAGTAAAAAACGTGGAAATGTCGACAAGATATTAAATGTATTCTGCCAACACGGAGCAAGTACCTCTATTCTGGTAGACGCACATCCTCATATCGGAACAGATAAATTGCCCCGCGTCATCGAAAATATGCGCAACACTATTCTTGCTTGCGGAGGTGAAGTACATTTCCAGACCCGAATGGATGCTCTGATTATAGAACACAATAAAATCATAGGAATTGAAACCCATACAGGACAAATCTTTAAAGGTCCCGTAATTCTCGCTACAGGTCACTCGGCAAGAGACGTATACCGCTGGTTATACTCCCACCAAGTACCTATTGAAAGCAAAGGAATTGCAGTCGGAGTTCGTTTGGAGCATCCATCTGCTTTAATAGACCAAATACAATACCATAATAAAAACGGAAGAGGAAAATATTTGCCAGCAGCCGAATACAGTTTTGTACAACAAGTAGACGGCAGAGGGGTATACAGTTTCTGTATGTGTCCGGGAGGTTTCGTTGTTCCGGCAGCCAGCGGTCCGCACCAATTGGTAGTAAACGGAATGAGCCCCAGCAACCGTGGTACAAAATGGAGTAACTCTGGCATGGTAGTAGAAATTCGCCCTGAAGATCTGCTCCACCCCGACCTTCAACTGACACTTGGAGAACTGATACCCGGTTCCGAACTGGCACAAACAGAAGCCCTTATCCAGGCATCCGGCAAACAAGAAAAAGATAATCTTCATGTTTTGTCTATCATGCGATTCCAGGAACAATTGGAACAACTATGCTGGCAACAAGGCAATATGCGCCAAACAGCCCCTTCGCAACGAATGGTAGACTTTACTCAAAAAAAACTGAGCTATGATCTTCCTAAGAGTTCGTACAGTCCCGGACTGGTTTCTTCTCCTTTACACTTTTGGATGCCCCCTTTCATCAGCGAACGTCTGAGCAAAGGTTTCCAACTTTTTGGAAAAAGTTCAAGAGGATTTCTAACCAACGAAGCAGTTATGATTGCCGTAGAAACACGCACTTCTGCTCCTATACGTATTGTACGTGATACTGAGACCTTACAGCATGTGACAATCGAAGGTTTATTCCCTTGCGGTGAAGGAGCAGGTTACGCAGGTGGTATAGTCTCAGCAGGTATTGATGGAGAACGTTGCGCAGAAGCCGTTGCAGCATATTTAAGTTAAAGTTATGATAAACAAGACTCCCGAAATAGCAATAATCGAGCCGAACACACTGACAGCATTAGGACTACAGACCATTCTGGAAGAGTTGATTCCTGATGCTATCATCCGTGTGTTTCCAAGCTTTGCAGCTTTGATAGATGATACTCCCGATATGTATGCTCACTATTTTGTGTCTATTCACATATATTTTGAGCATACCTCTTTCTTCCTTGAACGCTTTCCCAAAGCAATTGTATTGTCCACCAACGAACACCCTCTACTCAAAAACAACATTCCCAATCTGAATATCAGTCTCCCCAGAGAGCAACTGATTCTATCTCTTATGCAATTGCATACCCATGGACATAACTCCTCTCAACACCCCCATTCCTCTGCGTCTCCAGCAGAAGAACACGAATTATCCCCCCGGGAAATAGAAGTGCTAATCCTGTTGACCAAAGGATTTATCAATAAAGAAATAGCAGAAAAGCTGAATATCGGGCAGACCACCGTCATAACCCACCGCAAAAACATTACAGCCAAATTAGGTATTAAATCCATTGCCGGACTGGCTATTTATGCCGTAATGCACGGCTACATAGAAGCCGACCGAATATAAGTGTAATAAAGTCTAAATTATTTTGATAGCCCACCGATTTTTCCGACATTTGCATAATGTGCTTATGATATAAGATGTTATGCAAAAATTTTTTATAACTATATATTTTCTACTGACATTACTACCCCTACGCGCACAAATCTTTCAATATATTGAAATGGAAAACGGATTGAGCAGCCGGCGGGTATTATCCATACAACAAGATCCACAAGAATATATGTGGATTTTGACTCACAAGGGAATAGACCGATATGACGGAAAACAATTCTACCACTATAAACTACAGAGTTCTAAAAGGGTCATGAATTTCTATCCGGATCTTAATACCCTCCATATAGATTCGGACAGCATCCTTTGGGAGTATGGAAAAGACGGCTATGTATTCCGTTTTAATGCACTCAAAGACTCTTTTCAATTAGTTTTCGATTTACACGATCAATATCCTCACCTAAAACAAACTCCTATATCAACAGTTTATTTTGATAAAAAGGATTATATCTGGTTTTGCTGTGGAAATAATATAATCCGATTCCATACAAAGACTAAGAAGTCGCAAATTTTATCGGAAAATATAAAAGAAAATATCATGGGTATAACCGAAGCCCAAAAGGGTATATTCTATTTTGCGACCAATAAGACTATATATAGAATTACTTTTTCCGATCAGAAGACAGTAACCAAAATAGAAAATGTGGATATAGGCAATATGCGCCTGATCAATTACATCTACTATCATCAGAATACCGACAAACTAATTATCAGTACTCTGATGAATGGTTTATACGTCTATACACCACACGAAAATAAAATCTGCAAATTAGAAAACACACTAAAAGATGTAGGCATCAACACCATTAAGCCATATAAAACCCCATACGAAGTGTTGATAGCCACAGACGGAGATGGAGTCTATAAATTAAATCTGAAGACTCACCAGCTTGAACACTTCTTAAAAGAAGATTACGAAAAGCCTAATAAAATGAACGGAAGCATTATCAAAGATATTTATATTGATAAAGCTCACCGTATATGGAATGTTATTTATCCTACAGGCATTACCGTATATTCTGAAAAATATCCTGGCTACGAATGGATAAAAGAGTCAAGAACAAACCAAAACTCTCTTATCGACGATAGAATAAATGCAATTTTACAAGACTCTGAGGGAGATACATGGTACGCTACAAGTAACGGTATCAGCTGCTTCGATGTCAGTGAAAAGAAATGGAAAAACTACCTCGCACCATCCAGTAAGGATACCCCCAATGATAATCGTATCTTTATATCCCTGTGTGAACTGGAGCCAGGAATTATTGTCGCCGGAGGATATATGTCGGGAACTTACCAAATCAATAAACGAACCGGAAAAGTAACATTCTCATTTCAGCCGGCAGTTACCAAAGGAGAAACTCCCGACAAATATATACGCAGCATTCACCGCGACCAATGTAACACAATATGGAGTGGAGGATTCTACAGCTTGCGTTCTTATAACTTACAAACCAAGGAAAGCAATCGGTACAATACAGCTTACCCTATTACTTGCATCAAAGATAAAGACGAACAATCACTTTGGATAGGAACTATCAACGGACTCTATATTTTTGATAAGTTGAAAAAAGAATTTATAACCTACGACAATCTTCCTAATACCGGATGCGTCAACTGTATCTATCAAACCAATGATGGCAGTAAAACCTATATCGGTACCTATGGAAACGGATTATTTATCTTCGATAATAAACAAAATACACATATCCACTACTATCAAGATAATAGTGGATTGATTACCAATAATATCTATTGCATTATTCCGAACAAACAGGGAAATCTGATTCTAGGAACAGAAAACGGACTGTCGCAGTTCGATACAAAAGAAAATTTATTCATCAACTGGACAAAAGAACAAGGTTTACTATCAGCTAATTTCAATCAAAATGCAGCTGTACATACGAATAACGGATATCTGATTTTTGGAAGCAACGAAGGAGCTATCATTTTACCAGACAGCATCACTTTTCCTCGTAACTTTTCTACACACATGGTATTCAATAATTTGAGTATCATGTATCAGACTGTATACCCTCAAGAAAAGAATTCACCTTTACAAAAGCCTTTGAACGAGACTTCTACCATTCAACTGGAATACAACCAAAACACATTTTCCTTCAATGTGTCATCTATCAATTACGATAATCCATCCAATATTTTATACAGTTGGAAACTAGAGGGCTTTTATGAGCATTGGACACAACCTTCTACTAACAATATAATCCGATATACCAACCTTTCTCCCGGCAACTATACCCTTAAGGTACGTTCCATCCTACTGGATAACAACCAAGTGTTAGAAGAACGTAGCATACAGATTATTGTAGAACGTCCATTCTGGTTCACATTTTGGGCTTTTCTGATTTATGCATTACTGCTCATTGGTATTGCATACGGCATCATGCGCTATCAAATTATAAAAAGAGAACGAAAAACATCTCAGGAAAAAATCAACTTTTTTGTTCATACAGCCCATGACATACGCACTCCACTGACATTGATAAAAGCTCCATTGGGAGAAATTCTTAAGAATGAGCAATTGTCGGAACAGGGATTAGTTAACATCAATCTAGCCATGCAAAATACCGATAACCTATCCAACCTGGCTAATAATTTGATGAATTTTCAAAAAGAAGAGTTATACAGTTCCAGTGTTATAGTCAGCAAGCAGGAACTTAATCAATATTTGCATACTTATCTTCTTCAATTTGAAAACTACGCCAAACAAAAGGGGCTTAACCTACAATATAAAAGTAATTTTGAGCACCTCGATGTGTGGATTGACTGCAATAAAATGGATTCTATTCTGCGCAATCTGCTCAGCAATGCATTAAAATACACACCTTCGGGAGGCAGTGTTACGGTAGAAGCTTCTCACACTAAAAACAACTGGACCGTCGTTGTAACAGATACCGGCATTGGCATTCCCAAGCAAGATCAGAAAAAATTATTCAAATTTCTGTTCAGAGGAAGCAATGCCACGAATCAGCTGATTACCGGTTCGGGGGTAGGAATGCTGTTGACCTATCGGCTTATTAAAAATCATGAAGGAAAAATCAGTTTCAATAGCACAGAAAATGTTGGCTCTTCCTTCCAACTGACTTTCCCTATCAAAAGCAACAATTATCAATACAAGAGTGATTCACTTCCGCAGGATGTGTCAAGCGCCTTATTATTACAAGAAAACATAGACCCTATTATCACTGAAAAAGAAAATTCAGAAGCTCCACTTATTATGATTGTGGAAGATAATAACAGTCTGCGCTCTTTCTTATTGCAAAGTTTGTCTGCCCAATATCGTGTTACAGGAGCCGAAAATGGCCAAGAAGCCATAGAAAAGATAAAGAAAGAACAACCAGATCTTATCCTTTCAGATGTGATGATGCCTGTCATGAGCGGAGAAGAACTCTGCAAAATAATTAAAAGCAATATTGAAACCAGCCATATCCCCATTATCCTGCTCACAGCATTAGGAGACCGGGAACATATTTTACGAGGATTGGAAACAAAGGCCGATATGTACATTGTAAAACCATTCGACCTTACCGTGCTGAAAGCAAATATCAGTAATGTGCTTGAAAACAGAGAACTTATTCGTACTCGTTTCCAACAAGTAAACCCATCCGTAACAGAAACAGAGAACGAAACGGAATTTCCTCAATTATCTAATCTAGATGATGAGTTTATGCAAAAAGTCACAGCCTTGGTCAAAGAAAAATTAAGTTCAGAACTGAATGTAGACATACTTTGTGCGTCCATGAATATGAGCCGTACCAGCTTCTATAACAAGATGAAAGCACTGACAGGTATTCCCCCTGCCGACTTCATCCGAAACATCCGAATGAAAGAAGCTGCAATTTTACTAAAAAGCAAGCAATACTCCGTGACAGAAGTAGCAGAAATGGTAGGAGTTTCTGATCCCAAATACTTCACCGATGTATTTAAAAAATTTTATGGGGTTCCTCCCAGCACATATATGAAACAGAATAACTGATTATGAATTTTTACATTAAATCATTCCTCATCTTCTTCCGCATTGGTATTTTTACCATCGGAGGAGGATACGCAATGGTCCCTTTGATAGAGACAGAACTTGTAAATAAACGAAAATGGATTTCACAAAGTGATTTCCTCGACTTAATGGCTTTAGCCCAAACGGTGCCCGGTATTTTTGCTGTCAACATAGCCATCTTCATCGGTTATAAACTACGAAAATTCTGGGGAGCTTTTTGGATGGCATTAGGAACAATCCTACCTTCTTTTTTCATTATTCTGGCTATTGCTTTATTCTTCCAGCAGATGAAAGACAACTCGGCAGTAGAGAGTATTTTTAAAGGGATCCGTCCTGCTGTGGTAGCCTTAATAGCTGTTCCCACCTTCAAAATGGCCAAATCAGCCCGTATCAACCGATATAATTTATGGATACCGGTTGTTTCTGCCCTACTTATCTGGCTGCTTGATTTCTCCCCTATATACATTATTATACTTAGCGGATTGGGAGGATACTTATACGGACGTTTCCAGAGAAATAAACAAAATCAACTAAAGGAGGAAAAATAAAATGATTTTCTTACAACTGTTTTATACATTCTTTAAAATAGGCCTGTTCGGATTCGGTGGAGGATACGCCATGCTTTCCATGATTCAGGGAGAAGTGGTAACCCGTTACGAATGGCTTTCTACTTCCGAGTTTACAGACATCATAGCCATCAGTCAGATGACTCCCGGTCCTATCGGTATCAATTCGGCCACTTATGTAGGATATAGTGCAGTAGTCAATGCCGGTTATTCGCACGCCATAGGAGTATTAGGTTCCGTATTGGCCACCTGTGCAGTAGTACTCCCCTCTTTTATTTTAATGATAACTATCAGCAAATTCTTTTTAAAATACCAAAAACATCCGATTATCGCTTCTGTCTTCAGCGGACTTCGTCCTGGTGTAGTCGGATTGCTGGCTGCAGCCGCTCTTGTATTAATGAATGGTGAGAACTTCGGAACAGATACCAGACAAATTATAATCAGTTGCATTTTATTTGCAGGAGCATTTTTAGCCTCCTACCGCTACAAGGTCAACCCCATTTTACTCATTGTAATCTGTGGTGCTGCAGGTTATTTCATATTCAATTAATTCAAGCCATTTATAACCATGAAACATACAATTTTTCCCCTTTACCTGATTTTATGTCTTCTACTTTCTGCCTGCGGAGCTCGGAAACAATCCAGTTCTCCGAAATCAGAAGGAGATACTCTGACACTGAAATATGCCAAAAACCTATGTATCGTCAAGTACAACAACTATACCCTTGCCACTCTTCGGAATCCGTGGGATACAACTAAAGTCTTACGCACTTACATTCTGACTGATAAGTCGAAACCTCAGCCTAGTTCACTCCCGCAAGGTACCCTTGTACAAGTTCCACTCTCACGTTCCCTCGTCTATTCTTCTGTTCATTGCAGCCTGTTAGACGAACTGGAAGCCGTCAATCAGATAAAAGGTGTATGCGATCTTTCCTATATAAGCATACCCTCTATCCAAAAAGGCTGCCGAAGCGGGAAAATTACCGATGCAGGAAACAGTATGAGTCCGGATATCGAAAAGATTATCGACATGCATCCGGATGCCATCCTTCTTTCCCCTTACGAAAACAGCAACGGATACGGACGGATAGAAAAACTGAATATACCTATCATCGAATGTGCCGACTACATGGAAACATCACCACTGGGGCGGGCAGAATGGATGCGCTTTTTCGGCCTTCTTTACGGATGTGAGCACAAAACCGATTCGTTATTTGCTCAAGTAGAAAAAGAATATTCCGATATAAAATCAAAGACTTCCTCCTTATCAGAACGTCCTTCCGTATTCAGCGAACTGAAAATCGGTTCTACATGGTATGTAGCAGGAGGCAACAGTACAACCAGCCGGTTCTTTGCTGATGCCGGTGCACGCTATGTTTTCTCCCAACTGCCACAAAGCGGATCGGTAGCTTTGTCGGCTGAAGTCGTTCTTGACAAAGCACAAGATGCTGATTTCTGGCTCATCAAATACAATCAGGATAAAGACAAGACCTATACAGAGCTAAAAAAAGAAGATGTATTATATGCACAATTCGAAGCCTTTAAAAACCGTCAGATTTACGGATGCAACACCCACTACATCCGTTTCTACGAAGAATCTCCTTTTCATCCGGAATATCTGTTGAAAGACTTCGTAAAAATCTTCCATCCAGAATTATTGCCAGACTACCAGTCACGCTATTTCCACTCACTCAACGAATAGACCTATGAACGTATACCCCTTAAACCATAAAGGATATACTTACGGCATCGCATTGTCTGTCGTGATTGTATTGCTACTTTTTGCCAATTTAATATTCGGTTCTGTCGATATTCCCTTCAGCGAGGTACTACGAATCTTGTCGGGAGAAACCTCAGAGAAAGCCAGTTGGAATTTTATCATTTGGGAGTCCCGCTTTCCACAAAGCATTACCGCCCTACTTTGCGGAGCCGCTCTTTCCGCCTCAGGCCTAATGCTACAGACAGTCTTCAATAACCCTCTGGCAGACTCATCCATCTTAGGAATCAGTTCCGGTTCCAGCCTTGGTGTAGCCTTGATTATGCTCACCGGAGGAGGAAGCATTACTGCCGGCACCTTTGCTTTGTCCGGATTTCTATCTGTCATAGCCAGTGCCTTTATCGGAGCCATTGTCATCATGGCACTTATTATCTTCCTGTCTACTCTCATCAAAAACAATATCATGTTACTCATCACCGGTATCATGATTGGATACGTCACTTCTTCTGTTATCTCGCTACTGAATTTTTTCTCTACAGCCGAAGGTATCCAGTCATTTGTCATCTGGGGATTAGGAAATTTTGGCGGCGTTTCTTCAGAAGTTCTTCCTTATTTCACACTCTGCATAGTGGCAGGACTTCTCATTGCCATTCTGCTTATCAAGCCCCTCAATGCCTTGCTTTTGGGTACACGGTACGCAGAAAACCTAGGTATCAATATCCGCCGCATCCGTAGTCTGCTGCTCATTGCTACCGGTTTGCTGACAGCTACTACCACCGCTTTTTGCGGTCCCATCTCCTTCATCGGACTGGCAGTTCCCCATATTACCCGGCTGATGCTGGGCACTTCCAACCACAATTCACTGATGCCCGTCACCCTGCTTACAGGCAGTGCCATTGCCCTGCTCTGCAATCTTATCTGCATCCTGCCCGGAGATGCCGGCATCATTCCCCTCAATGCAGTGACTCCTATTCTCGGAGCACCTGTCATTATCTATGTCATTATTAACCAACGGAAGATTCAATACTTTAACTAATGAAGCAAACAGAGATTGTCATCGAAGGAAAAGATGTAAGTATCGGATATCGACAGGGAAAACAAGAGCAAACGATACATAGCCGACTGAATTTCCAGCTTCGGCAAGGTGAGCTGACTTGTCTTTTAGGAGCCAATGGAGCCGGAAAGTCGACCTTACTCCGTACGCTTGCTGCCGCACAGCCGGCTTTATCGGGACATCTTCATCTCTTGGGAAAACCTCTATCCGAATATAGCGAGCGAGAACGTTCGCGCACCATCGGTGTAGTGCTGACAGACAAGACACAAGCCGGAGGACTTACAGTATACGAACTGGTTGCCTTAGGACGCCAACCTCATACCGGTTTCTTCGGAAGATTGCGTCAGGAAGATAAGGAGTTGGTTCATCATGCGCTTCATGCTGTAGGAATAGCCCACAAGGCACAATGCTATACAGCCGAACTCTCGGACGGAGAACGACAGAAAGTCATGATTGCCAAAGCACTGGTACAGGAATGTCCACTGATCCTACTCGATGAACCAACTGCTTTCCTCGATGTGGTCAGCCGCATTGAGATTATGACTCTGCTTCATCGTCTGGCTTCGGAAGAAAAAAAAGCCATCCTTCTCTCTACCCACGACATTGAGCAGGCTCTTGTTTTATCCGACCGCCTGTGGTTGCTGACGCGCGAAGAAGGCTTACAGTGCGGAGTAACCGAAGATTTGATTTTACATAATCGGATGGATAGTCTTTTCCCCCACGAAGACATCCGTTTCGACCTGATGCACGGTATCTACTCTCCTACAGTGAAAGGAGAAAAAAGAATCTACCTTAAGGCTGAAAACGAAACCTTACGCCACTGGACAGAAAATGCGCTGAACCGCAATGGTTATCTTTGTATGCCGCAAACGGAAGAAAAAGCCTTTCCGGCTTTGGAAATCCATTCTCCATACGATATCAAGTATACGGACGTAAATCACATCACCTGTCAGTTTCAGTCTTTTGAGGAACTACTGAAGGAAATTGCCTGTCGCTAAAATTCAGCGAGACTTGTTCCTTTGTCAGTTTACCTCAGGAAGAAAAAAGGAAACCATCCGACGACAGAAAATACTCCTCATGCAGTACTTACAAGTGAGTAGTGTACTCATCACTTGAAAAAAGTCCAGTACTCACAAGGAAAAACTCCAGTACTCACTTGTAAGTAGTGGCGGTACTACAAAAGCCATTTCTGGAAAACTCCTACATGGCCTGTAGTTGTTCCTAACAGAAGAGATACACACCCGCATTGAACAAGACTCAAGTTTCATTTGTTAACACAAAAAGTAATTCTACCTAAACACAAATAATTGATTATGATTACAGCAGAAAACATTTTACTTATCGGATCGATTCTTATCTTTTGCAGTATCCTTATCAGCAAAACAGGGTACCGCTTCGGGATTCCTACCTTGTTACTATTCCTGCTCGTCGGTATGCTTTTCGGAAGCGACGGACTGGGCATCCAGTTCAACAGTGCTTCTGATGCACAGTTTGTAGGGATGGTAGCCTTGAGCATCATCCTGTTTACAGGAGGAATGGATACCAAACTGCAAGAAGTGCGTCCGGTAATGGTACAAGGTATTCTGCTTTCTACCGTAGGCGTTCTGCTTACCACCCTGCTTACCGGTACATTCATTTTCTATATATCCGGATGGAACAGCACCAACATTGAGCTGACCTTTATGGTTTCTCTGCTGTTGGCAGCTACCATGTCGTCGACCGACTCGGCTTCTGTATTCAATCTGCTCCGTTCCCAGCGAATGAACTTAAAGGAAAATCTCCGTCCTATGCTGGAACTGGAAAGCGGAAGTAACGACCCTATGGCCTATATGCTTACCATCGTACTGATAGAAGTTATCAGTAGCGGTAGCGAGCTTAGCGCCTGGCACATCGGACAAGGCCTGTTTACACAGTTTGTATTTGGAGGAATTATAGGCTATGCATTCGGGCGGTTTGCCATCTGGATGATTAATAAGATCAACCTTTCCAACAGCTCTCTGTATCCCATCCTGCTGTTAAGCCTCATCTTCATAACCTTTACTCTGACTGACTTTGTAAAGGGAAACGGTTATCTGGCTGTATACATCTTGGGAGTAGTAGTAGGAAATGCCAAACTTGCCTTCCGTAAAGACATAAATACCTTTATGGACGGACTGACATGGCTTTTCCAGATAATCATGTTCCTTACCTTAGGATTACTGGTCAACCCACACGAGTTGCTCGATGTTGCCGGTGTTGCCTTGCTTATCGGACTCTTTATGATTGTGATAGCCCGTCCGGTCAGTATCTTTGCGTGTCTTCTTCCCTTCCGCCACATCAGCCACAAGGCCCGTCTGTTTGTATCATGGGTAGGATTGCGAGGTGCTGTTCCCATTATCTTTGCCACTTATCCGGTCATCGCTCAGATACCCGGCTCCAACCAGTTGTTCAACATTGTATTTTTCATCACTCTGTTGTCGCTGGTTCTGCAAGGTATGACTATAGCCAAAGTAGCTAAATGGCTGAAGCTTGATCTTCCGCAAGAAAAAGAAGGAAATGATTTCGGTATTGAACTGCCCGATGAAATCGATTCTCAGCTGCACGAAATAATACTGACCCCCGAATTGCTGAAATCCGGCAACCGCCTGGCCGATATGCATATTCCGCAAGGTACATTGGTCATGCTCATCAAACGAGGCAATGAGTTTCTGATTCCTAACGGACAAGCCGAACTGCATGCCGGCGACAAACTGCTTATCATATCGGAAAACAAGAGCGTTCCACAGGCTCAATAAATACACCATTAAAAAAGTGCCTCTTCGGGTAGTAACATTCCACCCAAAGAGGCACTTCCTATATCTATTCTTATCTCGAACCAATCTTTCGGATTATTCACCCGGCAACCGTCCGTTTTCTTTCCTTTATTTCTTCCGTTCCAGTTCCTGCAAACTTTCCATCTTCTTGGTTTCAAGGAACTCGTAAATACCACAAAGATGTTCTTTCACACGTTTGTTGCCAAACTCATACACCTTTGTTACCAGTCCGTCGAGGAAGTCACGGTCGTGTGATACCACAATCAGCGTTCCGTCGAAATCCATCAGTGCCTGCTTCAGAATATCCTTGGTCTTCATGTCAAGATGGTTGGTAGGCTCGTCCAAAATCAGCAAGTTGACCGGTTCCAACAACAACTTAATCATGGCCAGACGCGTACGTTCACCTCCCGAAAGCACTTTCACTTTCTTCATGGAAGCCTCCGGACTGCCAAACATAAATGCCCCCAGTAAATCGCGTATCTTGTTGCGGATTTCTCCTTTTGCCACATCATCTATAGTCTGGAATACCGTCAGATTCTCATCCAACAGCGAAGCCTGGTTCTGTGCAAAATACCCTATCTGTACATTATGTCCCAAAGTCAGTGTACCTTCGTGCTCTATCTCGTTCATGATACACTTCACCAGCGTAGACTTCCCCTCACCGTTCTTTCCTACGAAAGCCACTTTATCTCCACGTTCAATGGTCAGCGTTGCATTCTGGAACACTACATGATCTCCATAACTCTTACCAACACCTTCCATAATCACCGGATACGTTCCACTACGCGGCGAAGGAGGAAATTTCAGACGCAAAGCCGAAGTATCCTCTTCGTCCACTTCTACCAGTTCCAGTTTCTCCAGCATCTTAACACGGCTCTGTACCTGAAGCGTCTTACTGTATGTACCTTTAAAGCGTTCGATGAAATCCTTCGTTTCCTGAATCATCTTCTGCTGTTCCTCATACTGCTTCATCTGCTGTTCGCGACGCTCTTTGCGCAATACCAGATACTGCGAATAATTCACCTTATAATCATAGATACGTCCCATTGTCACTTCGATGGTACGTGTCGTAATATTATCTACAAACTTACGGTCGTGACTGATAACCACCACTGCCTTGGCACTGTTGATAAGGAATTCTTCCAGCCAGCCGATAGACTCGATATCCAAGTGGTTGGTAGGCTCGTCCAGCAACAATACATCCGGATTCTGCAACAACAGTTTGGCCAACTCGATACGCATGCGCCATCCCCCGCTGAAATCGCTGGTCGGACGGTTGAAATCTTCGCGCACAAAACCCAATCCCAGCAATGCCTTCTCTACATCCTCTTCAAAGTGAGTCATGTCGATGGCATAAAACTTCTCGCTCATAGCCGCCACCTTTTCGATAAGCGCCATATACGAGTCGCTTTCATAGTCGGTACGCGTAGCCAATTCGTTGTTCATGCGTTCAATTTCCTCTTCCATCTCCCGCAAATGCGCGAAAGCCTGCGAAGCCTCTTCGAACACCGTACGTCCGTCTTCTGTCATCAGATGCTGTGGAAGATAAGCTATGACACAATCCTTCGGAGCCGTTACCTTTCCACGTGAAGGCTGACGCACCCCTGCCAGAATCTTCAGCAAGGTAGACTTACCTGCTCCGTTCTTTCCCATCAGGGCAATGCGGTCTTTCTCGTTGATTTGAAAACTAATGTCGCTGAATAAGGTTGTTCCGCCAAACTCGACGGTAAGTCCATCTACTGATACCATATTTCTTTTTACGCTTGTTTTTAATAATGAGGTGCAAAGATAGTGAAAGGTGAGTGCAGAGGCAAATGGAAAACGAAGTTTTCAAGTTTGAACTATGCCGAGCCGTATCCTATCTTATGAAAAGATAGCGAAAGACGGGCGCAGTACCAAGCCAAAAGCTTGCTTTTGAGCAAAATGAATGCCGAGCCACATCCTATCTTAGAAAAGAAGAACAATTGCTATCCTCACCATTCATCTATACGACTATATTTATAAGAACCAATTTTCATAAACTGTAAATATTACATTATTCTTATATTGCAAAGGTATATTCAAGGCACAACAGTTTATGTTATCTCTACGTTATCTTTAGGTTTATGCTTCACTCATTAAGCATATTCGTTTCAATCCATTCCCAACATTTATCCACACCCTTCAACCTTTCATCCATAGACATTGGTATATGAAAATCAGGATATAAACAATCATCCTCATTACGGTTCACGTCAGGTCTCTCAAAGAAAGAGTGACTTATGTATCCCTTTGTACCTGTATATGGCAGTTCAACCGGCAAGACATCACCAAAGCAAGTTGGTTTCTGCGAAGTCGGAGTACCTACAGTTGGGAAAAGATGATTGTCCATTATAGTTGTAAGCAAATAGTTTGCACTGCTGAAGGTATTCTGGCCTTGTATGAATATTACTTTTCCTTCGAAACGATTTTTTATTTTCGGAAGAGAGTGTAAGTTCTCAAAATCTCCCATCGGAATAAGTTCTTCTGATTTACATTTACTGCAATCATAGAAATCAGGCATACACTTGAAAAGGAAATCTGATTTTCTGACAAATGTCTTATATTTTGATATGCTGTCCGTATCAACGCCAAAATATTGGAGAAGCTGGTCACCAAGCATACTGTTCCCTCCACCATTATAACGCATATCAACTACCAGCTTCCATATTTGGTGCTGCTTTATATCGTAATCCATCTTATCTATAAAGTCAAAAAATGACGGTAGAAAGTTCAGATAACTATTCTCAACTTTGGTACCCGTAATCTGACATAGTTGTAAATACGACTGCAAATCATACATCGCATTAAATTGCAGATAGCATTTATCATCAATTATCTGATAGGAGAACAAATCATCACGCTTCACGGTAACAGGATAGGGAGGGAACTTCACCTGATGCCATCCGGAACGATTCTCTGTTTCCGACTCAAAAAGTAGACTATTTCCATCGTGAAAGCCAAGACATACTCCCTTTGAAGTATCTACTCCTATCTGATGCAGAAATGCTTTGCGATTCAGATAAAAACCCCATAGCCCTGCTTTTACTTCATTCTCCGAGGGCATTGCTTTACGCATAGCCGACCTGATATTTTTAACAGGTATACCATTGATGGAAACAATCTCTTTTCCCGTGAAATCAGGATATTTTGAATCTATGGCATACAGATAAAAACAACCTTCATAATATCTTATCTCAAAAGGATAAATTAATCCACCTTCAGGGATGATATAAGTATGCGCATCTTCAAGTATGGCTAACAGAGAATTTAAGGCAAACTGGAAGTGCTGCAAGTCTTTCACATCTTTCATTTCATGACAAACTTTCTCTGCCTGTCTTTCAAATCTGTTGAATCTCTCAGGATTAACTATACTGACAGGATGAAATAACCTGATAAAACGCAACAGATTCATTACCTCATTCTGATATTTATTGTAACTTTCATCATAGAAGGTTACCGGTATTTTATGAAAAGTATTATTGTCCATCATGATATCATTTTTTACATATTACTGTTTTCCCTATTTAATATATCCTGCTCAATCTCATCAATTGATGCCTGAATATATCTTTTCCGGATGGCATGAGCATCCAGGAAATCAATCTCATCACACAGTTCATGTAACGTATTGATAAGATGCGATGATATTATGACAGTCTTCCCTTTGTCTTTCAGTTCGCGTATGATTCTTTTAAGTTGGATGCATCCGTAAAGATCTACCCCATTGAAAGGTTCGTCAAGAATGTACAGGTCATTTTCCTGAAGGAGCAGGGACATCAGTGCAAGCTTCTTCTTCATCCCGGTAGAATAGTCCGAAGCGAATCTTTCCAATGGCAGTTGAAAGACTTTATTCAAGGAATCTATGGCTTTAGCATCCATCTTCTTCCCTTTGGCCTTAATGCAGAATTCAAGATACTCCTTTCCTGTAATAAGCGAGTAGAAGAAGCTTTCAGCAGGCATATAACCAACGACCATCTTGGATGACTTCCTTATTTCACCGTCGTAATCGGTTACCCCCATAATGCAATTGAAGAGTGTAGTTTTCCCGGCTCCGTTTTCTCCCACCAGTCCGTAGATTTTTCCGGATTCGTAAGAAACGGAAAGCTTGTCAAGCACTCTTGTCTTACCGTATGACTTGCTCAATTCTTTTATATATATCAGTTCCATATATGTTTATATTTTTTCTTGACTGAAAGTGTAAGGCCTATATTCAAAGCCAAATAAAGAATCAGTACGACTGGGGTTATAATCGAAACTAAAAACAAGGGCAACGGGAAAAGCAGCCAGTATATTCCCATTACTGTTTGTGTCTCAAAGGAGAATCTTGCCATGCCCATATTCCACTGGTATAACAATGTCGAAGAAAACAGTACAAGACAGAAAAGTATAGCTTCAGTATCGTGTCTCAACACAAGAATAAGTACAATGAGTGGGAACATGGTTATAAAGATATTCCTCAGCCCTGATTTGACCAGTATCAGCTGATACATTCCGAAACTGTTATAGACAGAGAGTTCATGCTTCGGTGGCGTCACCATATATGCAGTTCCCTGAATAGCTCCCCACAATATCAGACATACTTTACAGAGATTGATATTGTCATGCAGTACTCCCATGAAAGACAGAAAGAGCAATACCGCATACAGTGGTACTTGTTTCCGGAACATCCTTCTATACAGCAAATCCCCACTGCATAATAAGGGTATAGGCAGAACTATAGAATGAAACCTGACAGGGTGAATCCACGGCATAACTACCGCAATCAGTATGATAACCGGTAAAGAAATGTAATTTGCAGCAATTATCCCCGAAATAATAAACGGTAAACCGAGCAATAAATATTCTGCCGTAAACAATCCTTTGATTCCATGCACCTGTAAAGACAGAAAACCCTTGTCTTTTCTACTGTTATGATACAGCCAGAGCATAAGCAGATAACACACTGACAATACCCATACACTCGTTACTTTCGTAAAAGCATAAAACAGGATGGCAGCAATACTGATAAGAAACAGACACCGGAACGGTCCGATGCCTGCAAGTACACGCACAATCTGTTTTGAGCGCAGATTCAGATAAAGTGAAATGCTTTCTTCCATAATCTCAAAAGTGACTCTATCCTTCAGATGCAGGAAGTTCGGCAACCGAGGCATCTTCCTCACTTTCCTCTGCCAGTTTTCCTTGTAAGCGTGCAGAAAACTTCTTCTTCGGAGTTATACCCAGTCCCTTCAGCATCTCTGCCTGACGGATAACATTTCCCTTTCCGGTAACCAATTGTCCCAAGGCATTCTCGTAGGCCGAAGAAGCTGTCTTCAATGTATCCCCTATCTTCTCAAACGTATCGGTGAAGCCCACCAGTTTTTCATACAAAGCCGTACCACGCTTCACAATATCCTGAATATTCTTTTCCTGATATTCCCGCTTCCACAAGTCGAGTGCCAGGCGCAGCGCAGCAATCAGATTTGTCGGACTCATCAGTACCACCTTCTTCTGATACGCATAATTCCACAGGTTGGCATCGCTCTGCAAAGCCAGTACATACGCCGGCTCGTTCGGGATAAACATCATGACAAAATCCAATGAAGATACATTGTATTTAGAATAATCTTTCCGGCTCAATTCATCAATATGCGCCTTTACAGAAGCCAGATGTGCTTTCAAGTATTGCTCCTGTTCTGCCTTGTCCGTACTGCCTATATAATTTACATAAGCGGTGAGAGAAACTTTCGAGTCAATAATCACCTGACGGTTATCCGGATATACCACCAGCACATCAGGCTGCATACGTTGTCCGTTCTCATTACGCAAAGGTTCTCCGTTCTCGTCTTTCAGAAACTCCTGACGGAAATATTCCTCCCCTTCTCTCAACCCCGAGTTTTCGAGAATTGATTCCAGAATCATTTCTCCCCAGTTTCCCTGTGCTTTCGAATCTCCCTTCAAAGCCCGGGTCAGGTTATTGGCATCGTCACTAATCTGCTTGTTCAGCAAAACCAACTCTTTAATACGGTCTTCCAATGAAAAGCGTTGTTTCGACTCCTTGTCGTACACTTCCTCCACCTGATGCTTAAACTCTTTCAGATTCTCCCCAAACGGTTTCAGCAACGAAGCAAGACTCTCTGCACTCAGCTTGTTGAAATTTTCCGTTTTCTGCTGAAATATCTTATTGGCTATATTTTCAAACTCCAGATTAAACTGCTTATGCAAAGCCGCCACTTCTTCTTTCTGGCTCTCCAGTTTCTCTTCAAGTGCTTTTTTCTCTGCCTTAACAGTAGCCAGTTCCTGCTGCGCATCATTGTACTCCTGCTGCAAGTGCTGTATCTGTCCGGCCTGCACAGCCTGCTGTTCCTTTCCGGCAGCCAGCAATTCCTGCATATGCCCCTGCTGCATTTGCATCTGCTCCTGTTGCACCTGTATCTGTCCACGAAGCGTTCCTATCTGTCGTGCAGCCCACAGGTATCCCATTACGCCACCCAGTATTAATCCTAACACTATATATATTACCATATCCATTATTTTTTCTCCTTCTTATATCCTTGAATCATAAAATAAATACCTATTGCTACAAAAGGAATACTGAGCCACTGTCCCATATTCAGCATCATGCCATCCTCAAAGCTTTCCTGATTTTCCTTGATAAACTCTATGAAGAAACGGAATACAAAGATGGTAGTCAGACACAAGCCGAAGAAAAATCCCCGATGCAAATGTTCCTTCTGGGTACGATACAGATACCACATCAGCAAACCGATACAGAAATAAGCCAACGCCTCGTAAAGTTGTGCCGGATGACGGGGGTGCATATCTACCCGTTCGAACACAAAAGCCCAAGGCATATCCGAGGGAAGACCTATAATTTCAGAATTCATCAGATTGGCAATACGGATACATCCTGCTGTCAACGGAGTAGCCAGTGCGATGATGTCTGCCACATCCAGAAAGTGCATCTTCGTCTTCCGGCAATACAAAACCAATGCTATAATCAGCCCCAACGTACCGCCATGGCTTGCCAACCCTGCATAACCGATAAACTTCCATCCTCCATCGGGCAAAAAGCGTACGGGAAGTATTATCTCTGCCAGATGTTGAGAGAAATAAGCCCAGTCGTAAAACAAACAGTGCCCCAGACGTGCTCCAACAAAAATACCTACCACACAATATACAAACAGCCGGTTGAAGTCGTTCTCCGACAAACCTCTTGCCTTGAACACTCTTCCTGCTACTACCAGAGCAGCTGCCAGTCCAATCATCCAGAACAGGCTATACCAACGAAGTCCAAAACCCAATACTTGGAAAATCACCGGGTCGGGATTCCAATGAATCTGTGCTAACATATTATTCTATTTTAAAAATCCGGTATAAAGATACTGCTTTATCGGAAAACAGAAGAGTGCCTACTTACTTTATCCGAATTTTTACACAATGAGGCAGTCTGTTTTTTTTAGTTCTGTATACAACATGAGCAAGTTCTATAACCTTTTTGCACCAATCAGGTTTTTCGAAAAGAAAGTAGAAAAAATTCTTTTCCAACAGCCTCAACAAAAGACTGGAATTTTTATATATGTTTGTGGAATTAAAAATCATCTTTCACAAACAATCATTAGCAAAAATAATTGAAAAATAATTCTAAAAACGGGTACCCGATTCATCGTGTCATTCGTATTTATATCAAACATTAAAAATTGACTTTATGAAATTAAGATTGACACCTATTTTAGCCTTTTACCTATTGTGTACCTCCTATTTGAATGCACAGACTACTGAATCTATCAATATAGAATTACATAATGTTCCAATGGCTGAAGCCTTGAAAAACATAGAAAATAAAAGCGGCTCTCATATTTTATTTTACTATAAAGATATAGAGCAATTTAAAGTTTCATGCGACTTAAAGGATGTGTCCTTCGATAAAGTAATGGAATTCATATTATCCGGAAAACCACTTACCTGTAAGAAGGTAAATGACAACACTTATATCATTAAAAAAGGAGATACTGCTAAGGAAGAAAAAGAAAGAGAACATATATTGTCTGGAGCTGTAAAAGATTCTTTGAATATTCCAGTAGAAGCTGCAGTTGTAAGTATAATAAATCCACAAACAGGAGCTTCATACAATCAGTGTATAACCGATACAAAAGGACAATTCAAAATTAAGGCAAAAGGAAGAATTCAATTATATATAAACTGTTTAGGATATTCTCCTTACTTAAGTTCTCCTTTTCTGATAAAGAAGGATACTGCATCAAATATCATGTTACGGTCATCAAGTATTATGCTTGAGGATGTCCTTGTTATAGGAGAAAAACAGACACCATCGATACGTGTGGTAAATGGCAATACGATTTTCTTTCCCAAAAACAGTGCTACATTGGCTGGAAGTTCAGCTTTGGAAGTCTTAAAGAAAACCCCAGGTGTATTTGTTGACGGAAATGATAATGTGAGTATAGGAGGCAGAAACGGTGTCTTGATTATTTTCAACGGGAAGCCTACATACATGCAACAAGAAGAACTTGTTTCCATGCTCAAATCGATGTCATCCACATCAGTCACTTCCATAGAGGTAATAAACAATCCATCTGCACAATATGATGCTGAGGGATCTGGAGGTATTATCAACATTAATACTCAAAAACAACCGACAGAAGGCTACTCTTTTTCTATGAATAATGGCATTTCCTACTGGAAGAACCTCCGTCAGAATACAGAACTGTCATTCAGCTACACACAAGGCAAATTCAGCTTGATGGGAAACTATCATCACCAGTTTGGCTATTATGACTTAGACTATGGAATGCATCGTATACAATCGGGGAAAGATTACTATAGTCCTACAAAAGATACAGATAAGCGTAAAACCATAGCTGGTAATCTCGATTTTGAATATCAAGTAAATGACAACAATACAATAGGCGGACAACTTACAGCCAACACTCTTTTTGGACCAGGACGGACAAACACAATTACAAAAATCAGAGATTTGGAAAGTAACACTTTGGAGCAAATTCTTTATGCGCAAAACGAATATTATATGCAAAAAGGTAACAGATATGGAGCTAACCTTTATTACATTTCTACCCCCAAAGAAGGAGTTAAATATACAATAGATGCCAATTATGCATGGTTCGACGGAGGATCAGGAAACTTACAACCCAATACATATAAACTCCCGAATGGTGAAACAACAAGCGATCTTCTATATAAGTCAGTCAATAGCAGGAATATTCATATTTATGCTTTATCGTATAACCAACAACATAAAATCGGATCTGGTGAACTTAAATCCGGTATCAAGTATTCCCACGTCAATGCTGATAATGGATATAAGTTTTTTGAAATAAAGAATAATGAAGAATATATTGATGCTACACAGTCTAACGATTTTACTTATAAAGAACAGATACTGGCTGCTTATCTGCTTTATTCGTACCCAATCAACAAAAGATTAAATTTGGAACTTGGACTGCGAGGTGAACAAACTTGGTCTGACGGCCGTCTATATACAATAGACAGATTGAATGACAAAGATAACAAACGCAATTATTTCAATGTGTTTCCTTCTGTAAATCTTAACTATCAGATTGGTGAAGAGCAATCTCTTTCAGTCGGATATGGCAGTCGTATTGATCGCCCGGCTTATCAAGACCTGAACCCTTTTGAATATCTGTTGGATGAATTATCCTATTGGAAAGGAAACCCATTTCTTTCCCCACAAAAGACACATAGGACTTCCTTTACATACAATTATAAACGCAGTTCACTTTCTGTAGCTTATACATATATGAAAGACTATAAGGCACAGATAACAGATACATTATCTACCAATAAAGTAATAATGACACCCAAAAACATAGGTAAACAACAGCAATTATCTCTGACTTTTAATCAAGGCCTCACCCCTTTTTCATGGTGGGATCTAAACTTAAATCTTATTGGCTACTATGTAAATAAAGATATCGCTTTTGATCAATACAGAGAGTTTAAACAAGATGCATTTGCCGGTATTTTCACAATGATGAATACATTTCGTCTTCCATGGAAAATACAATTTGAACTAAATGGTTCATACATTACCAAAAGACCGGGTGCTTCCAATGAAAAAATGGATCCAAGCGGTTATATTGATATGGCTTTAAGCAGATCATTTATGAAAAAAAGACTGACCGTGAACCTCTCGCTTACGGATATGTTCTGGACAAGTAACTGGAATAGCTACAGCTCTTTCAGCGGTTTCCAACTTTGGAACTGGGGAAAAGGAGAATCAAGACAAATAAAATTGAATATATCCTATCGCTTCGGAAAGGAAAAGAATAGAACTCATGAGCAAGATTTTAAAGAAATAGACCGATTGTAAATCTCTATTTTATCCATTAAAAATAAATTTCCTTTTAGGACTATCTTCATTCATGGACTAATTCATCATTTAATAAGATGCAGTTCACAAATGAAGATAGTCCTAATTTTATACTTTTTATCTGCCATAAATACACACATTATGCCATACAACAAATGACACTTTGGCAGTTCGGCACTTTGGCACAGTTTTCGCTATATCCTCAGTGCTTTCGTACAGCGAAAGAAAACAAATAAGTATAAATACATAAAAAATATAGAACTATGAACATTAAACCATTAGCAGACAGAGTCTTGATTCTTCCGGCTCCTGCAGAAGAAAAAACAATAGGTGGTATCATTATTCCTGACACAGCAAAAGAAAAACCTTTGCAAGGTGAAGTTGTAGCAGTAGGTCATGGCACAAAAGACGAAGAAATGGTCTTGAAAGTTGGTGATACTGTATTGTATGGTAAATATTCTGGTACTGAAATCGAATTTGAAGGTGTAAAATACCTGATGATGCGTCAGAGTGATGTATTGGCAGTATTGGGATAATTAATGAATAAATAGTAATTATAAAAGAAAGGAAAAATCATTATGGCAAAAGATATTCTCTTCAACATCGACGCTCGCGACCAGTTGAAAAAAGGTGTAGACGAATTGGCTAATGCAGTAAAAGTAACTCTCGGCCCGAAAGGACGTAACGTAATTATCGAAAAGAAGTTCGGTGCTCCTCACATTACTAAGGACGGTGTTACTGTAGCTAAAGAAGTAGAATTGAGCGATCCGTTCCAGAACACTGGTGCACAGTTGGTAAAATCAGTTGCTTCTAAAACTGGTGATGATGCCGGTGACGGTACAACTACTGCTACCGTATTGGCTCAGTCTATCGTAGGTGTAGGTTTGAAGAACGTTACTGCAGGTGCCAACCCAATGGATTTGAAACGTGGTATCGACAAAGCCGTTGCTAAGGTTGTTGAATCAATCAAGGCTCAGTCTGAAACTGTAGGCGACAACTACGATAAAATTGAACAAGTTGCTACTATTTCTGCAAACAACGATCCTGTTATCGGTAAGTTGATTGCTGATGCTATGCGCAAGGTTTCTAAAGACGGTGTAATCACCATCGAAGAAGCTAAGGGTACAGATACAACTATCGGTGTAGTAGAAGGTATGCAGTTCGACCGTGGTTACTTGTCTGCTTACTTCGTAACCGACACAGAAAAGATGGAATGTGTAATGGAGCATCCTTACATCTTGATTTACGACAAGAAGATTTCCAACTTGAAAGATTTCTTGCCTATCTTGGAACCAGCTGTACAGAGTGGACGTCCGTTGTTGGTTATCGCAGAAGATGTAGACAGCGAAGCGTTGACTACTTTGGTTGTAAACCGTCTGCGTGGTCAGTTGAAGATCTGTGCTGTGAAGGCTCCGGGCTTCGGTGACCGTCGTAAAGCAATGCTGGAAGATATTGCCGTATTGACTGGTGGTGTAGTTATCAGCGAAGAAAAAGGCTTGAAACTGGAACAGGCTACATTGGAAATGTTGGGTACTTGCGACAAAGTTACAGTATCTAAAGAAAATACTACTATCGTAAACGGTGCCGGTCAGAAAGAACTGATTCAGGAACGTATTGCACAGATCAAGGCTGAAATGAAGAACTCTACTTCAGACTATGATAAAGAAAAACTGCAGGAACGTCTGGCTAAGTTGTCTGGTGGTGTAGCTGTATTGTACGTAGGTGCTGCCAGCGAAGTAGAAATGAAAGAAAAGAAAGACCGTGTAGACGATGCATTGTGCGCAACTCGTGCAGCAATCGAAGAAGGTATCGTACCGGGTGGTGGTGTAACTTACATCCGTGCCATCGATGCTTTGGAAGGCTTGAAAGGTGACAATGCTGACGAAACTACAGGTATCGAAATCATCAAACGTGCTATCGAAGAACCGCTTCGCCAGATTGTAGCCAATGCTGGTAAAGAAGGTGCAGTAGTTGTTCAGAAAGTACGTGAAGGTAAAGGTGACTTCGGTTACAATGCACGTACCGATGTATACGAACACTTGCACGCTGCCGGTGTAGTAGATCCTGCTAAGGTTACTCGTGTAGCTTTGGAAAATGCAGCTTCTATTGCAGGTATGTTCCTGACAACAGAATGTGTCATTGTAGAAAAGAAAGAAGAAAAACCTGAAATGCCAATGGCTGCTCCAGGAATGGGCGGTATGGGCGGCATGATGTAATTCTGACATACAACAAAGGGAAGTCTCTTCAGCTTCCCTTCCTCATACTCAAACAAAAAAGTCCGGCGCTTTGCGTCGGACTTTTTTATTATGTCACAAGACGTTTATCGGGAAGTAATCGGAGTGTATGCCACTTCTTCCAATACATTCTTATAAGCCGGACGGATAATACGTCTTCCTTCAAAGTTCAATTCTTCAATACGATGTGCTGTCCATCCCACAATACGCGCCATGGCAAAAAGAGGAGTATAGATTTCGTGCGGCAAGCCCATCATTTCGTAAATAAATCCGGAATAGAAATCTACATTCGAGCAAACCTGCTTCTTTCCTCCCTTCACCTTCTTGAAACATTCTATGGCACGCTGTTCCAGAAGTTCAAGAAAGGCAAACTCTTTCTGACATCCCTTTTCAGCTACCAGTTCTCCTGCCAGCTCTTTCAACAAGACGGCACGAGGGTCGGAAATGGTATACACCGCATGACCGATACCATAAATCAGTCCACTACCATCATACGCCTCTTTATTGAGCATACGGGTAAGATAAGTATCAATCTCATCTACATTCGTCCAGTCGGATATCACTTCTTTCAGGTGATGGAACATTTTAACCACCTGTATATTGGCTCCTCCGTGCAAAGGCCCTTTCAACGAACCGATGCCTGCAGCAATGCTGGAATACGTATCGGTACGGGTAGAACTGGTGACGCGTACAGTAAACGTAGAGTTGTTACCACCTCCATGCTCTGCCTGAAGCACCAGCAGCAAGTCGAGCATACGTGCTTCCAACGGAGTATATTCCTTTTTAATCATATACAGGAAATTCTCGGCAAGTGACAGATTTTCGTGCGGATGACGAATGTGCAGCGAACGTCCGTGTGTGCTGTGACGATAAATGTTGTATGCGTAAGCAATGATTGTAGGAAACTTGGAAATCAACTCAATAGACTGACGCATCAGATTGTCTCTTGAGATATCATCGGGATTGGGATCGAATGTATACATTTCGAGGACACTCCGGGCCAGAATATTCATAATATTCTGACCTTCCAAGTCGATGATATTCATCGTCGTCTTCTTATCGAGTGGCATATTATCATTAATCAGTTCCTTGAAAGAAGCCAGTTGTTCGTTATCCGGCAATTCTCCCGAAAGCAACAGATAAGCCACTTCCTCAAATCCGAAACGCTTCTCCTTAAGCAGTGCATGAGCGATGTCGTCCAAATCATATCCCCTGTAAAACAACTTACCGGGAATCGGTTTCAGCCCTTCCTCCGTACGTTCATATCCTACTACATTTCCGATTTTGGTCAGCCCCACCAATACTCCTGTACCATCCTCATTACGCAATCCACGTTTTACATTATATTTTGCAAACAATTCATTATCAATACGACATGCCTGTTTGGCACACTCCGAAAGTTTATATACGATGTATTCTTTTTTCATATACAAGCTATCTTTATTAATATTTACAATGATTCAATCACACGCTGTCCGAATTCTTCTGTTGTCAATACATGTCCATCAGGCATAAAGCGTGCGAGGTCCGAAGTTGCCTCTCCAGCCTCGAAGAGGTCCTCCAACGCACGGATAATCAAAGCAGAAGCTTCTTTCCATCCGATATAATCCAACATCATAACAGACGACAACAGCAGCGAGCAGGGATTTACGATATTCTTTCCGGCAATATCGGGAGCCGTACCGTGTGTAGCCTCAAAAATAGCATGTCCGGTCTGATAGTTGATATTGGCTCCCGGTGCAATACCGATACCACCCACCATCGCAGCCAACTGGTCGGATATATAGTCTCCATTCAAATTCAAAGTAGCAATGACTGAGTAATCTTCAGGAGTGAGCAATGTATTCTGCAAGAAAGCATCCGCAATGCAGTCCTTGACAATTACTTTACCCAAATTCATGGCTTCTGCCAAAGCAGCTTTGGCAGACTCTTCTCCCAACTCCTTCTTCAGCTGATTGTAGCGGTTCATGGTAAAAGTCTGCTGGGCAAATTCTGTTTCAGCCACTTCGTATCCCCAACGCTTGAATCCTCCTTCAGTAAACTTCATGATGTTTCCTTTGTGTACCAATGTAACCGAAGGCAAATGATGCTGCAGGGCGTACAGAATAGCAGCACGTACCAATCGTTTGGTTCCTTCTACCGATACCGGCTTTACACCGAAAGAAGAA
This sequence comes from Phocaeicola acetigenes, assembly GCF_027529745.1. Taxonomy (NCBI): domain Bacteria; kingdom Pseudomonadati; phylum Bacteroidota; class Bacteroidia; order Bacteroidales; family Bacteroidaceae; genus Phocaeicola; species Phocaeicola acetigenes. The sequence continues at coordinate 447,049 of NZ_JAPZVM010000002.1, read as the reverse complement.
GTCTCAGGGAAACGGACTTTCTTCACTCCCATCTCGTCGCGCAGAAAAGCATAGAACTTTTCAGCTTCCGGAGTCCCCTGTTCCCATTCTATACCGGCATAAATGTCTTCTGTATTTTCGCGGAAAATATGCATGTTTACTTTCTGCGGTTCCTTTACCGGAGAAACCACTCCACGGAACCAGCGTACCGGACGCAGACAAACATACAAATCGAGTGTCTGGCGCAGTGCCACATTCAGCGAACGGATGCCTTCGCCTACAGGAGTAGTAAGAGGTCCCTTTATACCGATAAGGTATTCGCGAAAAGCATCCATTGTAGCTTCAGGAAGCCATTCTCCGGTCTGCTTGAATGCCTTTTCTCCAGCCAGTACTTCTTTCCACTCGATAGAACGCTTATCATCATAAGCCAGTTTAACAGCCTCGTTTACTATTTTCTGACATACAGGAGTAATTTCTGCTCCCACTCCATCACCTTCAATATAAGGAACGGTCACACAGTCGGGTACTATCAGCCGACCGTCTTTCATATCTATTTTGGACATAATTTTTAAGTTTGTGAGTTTGTAAGTTCTTAAGTTATTTTCGGAAGGTATTCAAAGCACAACCGGCTTTAAACCAACCTATCTGCATTTCATTATAGGTATGCAGGGCAAGGAATGTATCTTCTGTTCCATCCTCGTGCGTTACTACCACCTGCAAAGGTTTTCTCGGAGCAAAGTGATCCAGCCCACAGACAGAAATACAGTCGTGTTCCTGTATTTTATCGTAATCGGATTTGTCAGCAAAAGTCAGTGCCAGCATTCCCTGCTTCTTCAAATTGGTTTCATGGATACGGGCAAAGCTTTTGGCAAGGATAACCCGCACATTCAGGAAACGAGGTTCCATAGCAGCATGTTCCCGACTGGAGCCTTCGCCGTAGTTTTCCTCGGCTACCACAATAGAAGGGATGGCCTTTGCTTTATATTGCTTGGCCACAGCCGATACGGCATCATATTCGCCAGTCAGCCGGTTCCATACACAATTGGTCTTTCCATTGAAAGCATTGACAGCCCCCATCAGCATATTGTCGGAAATATTCTCCAGATGTCCACGGAAGCGCAACCACGGACCAGCCATCGAGATATGGTCTGTAGTACACTTACCCTGCGTCTTTATAAGCAAAGGCATCTGCTCCAAATCTTTACCATCCCAGGGAGCAAAAGGAGCCAGACGCTGTAAACGGGCAGAATCGGGAGCTATGGACACTTCGATATCTTTTCCGTCGGCAGCAGGAGCTACATATCCGTTATCGTCTACAGTAAACCCTTTTTCCGGCAAGGTATCTCCTACCGGAGCATCCAGCCGTACCTGTTCACCCTGTTCATTGGTCAAGGTATCAGTCAGCGGATTAAAGCATAAATTACCTGCAATGGCCAGTGCCATTGCCACTTCCGGAGAAGCCACAAAAGCATGGGTATTAGGATTGCCGTCAGCACGTTTGGCGAAGTTACGGTTAAAGGAAGTAACAATAGAGTTAGCCCGCATAGGATCATCAGTCACTCGCTTCCACTGGCCGATACACGGACCACAGGCATTGGTCATAATCACTCCACCTACCGCTTCGAAATCGGCTATCATGCCATCGCGCCGAGCAGTACAATAGACTTGTTCCGAACCCGGGTTGATAATCAGCCCGGCAGCCATCTTCAAACCTTTCGCCTTGACCTGACGTGCCAAGGAGGCTGCACGACTCAAATCCTGGTACGAAGAATTGGTGCAGGAACCAATCAGTCCCACTTCCATTTTCTGCGGATAGCCATTCTGTTTTACCTTCTCCGCAAATTCCGAAATCGGGCAAGCCGCATCGGGAGTAAATGGTCCGTTGATATAAGGTTCCAAAACCGACAAGTCGATTTCTATTACCCGGTCATAATAAAGATGCGGAGCAGCTTCCACTTCTTTGTCCGCTCTCAGACACGAAGCATTTTCCGAAGCCATTTTTGCCACTTCCTCACGTCCGGTAGCACACAGATATTTCTCCATCTCTGCATCATAAGGAAAGATAGAGGTAGTAGCTCCCACTTCTGCTCCCATATTGCAAATAGTGGCCTTACCGGTAGCAGACAGTGAAGCCGTACCTTCTCCGAAATATTCTATAATGGCATTTGTAGCTCCTTTCACCGTAAGCAGTCCGGCCAGTTTCAGAATAACATCTTTCGGAGAAGCCCATCCGTTCAGATTACCTTTCAGATGTACTCCAATAAGCTTGGGCATTTTCAACTCCCATTCCATTCCTGTCATGACATCCACCGCATCGGCTCCGCCTACTCCGATGGCTATCATGCCCAATCCTCCGGCATTGGGGGTATGCGAATCTGTACCCACCATCATTCCTCCCGGAAATGCATAGTTCTCCAATACTACCTGATGAATAATACCGGCACCCGGCTTCCAGAATCCTATATTGTATTTAGAAGCTACACTCTTCAGGAAGCCATACACTTCCTTATTGGTTTCCTGCGCCACAGGCAAATCTGCCGATGCGCCCTTGTACGCCTGAATCAAATGATCGCAGTGTACAGTAGAAGGTACAGCCACTCGCTGCTGTCCGGAATTCATAAACTGAAGCAGTGCCATCTGTGCGGTTGCATCCTGCATGGCTACACGGTCCGGACGAAAATTGACATAATCCTCTCCACGGCGAAAAGCACAAAGCGTCTTTTCATCGTATAAATGTGCATATAAAATTTTCTCAGCCAAAGTCATTGCTTTGCCCAATTTACGTTGTACTGCATCTACGCGCATTGCATAGGATGCGTAAAACGTTCTCATCATTTCAATGTCATAAACCATCTCTTTTCTTTTTACCTTTCACTTTCAATTAGTCGCAAAAATATGGTATACTATTCTCGTTTGTCTACTAAAGGCAATATTTTAAATACATTTTAATAGAAAATAACTTATTAGCGTATACTTATAACATTTACAACCATTCTTCACAAAAAGGAGTTATAAATATTCAACTTTTAAAACAAGGCTATCGTAACTTCATACCATCAATCACAATCTGCAGCCCACGTCGTTGGTTGTACAGCCCACGGCATCGTCTGTCAAATCGGCGACGCTGGCTGTACAATCAACGTCGTCGAATACAGAAAAGAATAAATATCAGCAGCAGATTGTATCAGAAAGGAAGACTCTGAAGAAAGATATACTTTCCGATTGCGAATATAAAAAAGAGTGGAAGCCTGAAACATAAAAAAAATGCCCGACCACTGAACAGACAGTGGACGGGCAATATTTTTATCACTTATCACCAGTATCGTGACAAGAAGATGAATCTTATTTCTTCGGTTTAATATCCAGTTTTACCGGATGAATCATATTTTCAGGACTTAAGATTGTATCGATATCCTCCTTCGAAAGAATACCATGATCCAAAATCAACTGATACACACTCTTTCCGGTTTCCAAGGCTTCCTTGGCAATTTTTGTAGAATTCTTATATCCAATAATCGGATTAAGAGCAGTTACCACACCAATACTGTGGTGTACCTCTTCAATACAATATTGCTCGTTAGCAGTAATTCCCTCTACACACAAGGTACGTAGTGTATCGAATCCGTTCATCAGCAAATCTACCGACTCGAAGCAACACTGTGCCATCACCGGTTCCATTGCATTCAGTTCCATCTGAGCGGCTTCTCCCGCCATTGTTACACACAACTCATTTCCTATTACTTTATAGCAAATCTGATTCATCACTTCGGGAATAACCGGATTGACCTTACCCGGCATGATGGAAGAACCCGGTTGCATAGCCGGCAAGTTCAATTCACCCAAACCACAACGCGGACCACTTGCCAACAGACGAAGATCATTACAGATCTTGTTGACTTTTACAGCCAGACGCTTCATTGCCGAAGCATAACCCACCAGACAGGAAGTATCGGAAGTTGCTCCCACCAAATCATCAGACAAACGGATATCCCAGCCTGTAATGTCGCGCAAAGCAGCAATACACTTTTCTGCATAACCCGGCTCTGCACAAATACCGGTACCAATGGCTGTACCTCCCATATTGACTGTCAGAAAATCGGCAGCAGCTTCATTCAGATGCTTGATTTCATCAGTCAGGATACTGGCAAAGCCATTAAAAGTCTGTCCCAATGTCATAGGAACCGCATCTTCCAATTGAGTACGTCCCATCTTGATAATGTGTGCAAATTCTTGTCCTTTCTTGCGGAAAGCTTCTATCAGGTTTTCCAGACAAGGGATCAGACGCAAATGAGTGGCATACATTCCCAGATGAATGGCAGTAGGATATGCATCATTGGTAGACTGCGAACGGTTTACATGGTCGTTAGGCGAACAATAGGTATATTCTCCATGTGCATAACCCATAATTTCGAGTGCACGATTGGCAATCACTTCGTTTGCATTCATATTGGTACTTGTTCCAGCCCCTCCCTGAATCATATCCACAGGGAACTGATCGTGGAACTTTCCATCCAATATTTCCTGACAAGCCTGAGTAATCGCTTCAAACTGCTGGTCTGTAAGCAAACCTAATTCATGATTGGCACGGGCAGCTGCCATTTTTGTGATAGCAAGTCCATTTATAAATAAAGGATATTCATTCAGATGAAATTTACTGATAGAGAAGTTTTCCAGTCCTCTCAATGTCTGTACACCGTACAATAATTCATCTGCTATTTCACGAGAACCGATTAAATCGCTCTCTATACGAGTCTTTCCAAATTCTTTCATCATGTTATTCTTTTCGTTTAAATAAACATTTTATGCAGACACCTGCGTTTTTATCATTTTGTAAGGCAAATATAAGTACATTAAGAGAAATAACCTAAAAATACAGATAAATTCTTGTGTAAAAAGTTATATATAATGTTATTTTGTCAAAACCATAAGAAGAAATTTCAAATCATTTCAGAGAGGTATCTACTTTGATATTAGCTCATTATATGTATATTCATAAATTTTTTATGTAAGTTTTATCTTTTCATCCGGATCTTTTATATTTGCTGTAAAATCAATACATCTTATCTAAACATGGAATTTCAACTGACCAAAGCGAAAGCGGAAGAGGCTTCCCTACTGACTTCACTCATTCGGGAAGTATGGCACGGAATGGAACAGCAGGAATGGTTTGCTCCAGAAGAAGGAGAGAACTACATCCGACAACTTATTGAACAAGAAAAAGGAGTCGCATGGATAGCTACAGACACTGCTTCGGAAAAAATTGCCGGATTGTTTCTTATCGTATATCCGGGAAAAGACAATCCGGATAACCTGGGACGAGATATTTCTCTTCCTGAACACGAATTAAATCTGGTTGCGCATATGGATACTGTAGTAGTCCACCCTTCTTTCCGAGGCTATGGTCTGCAACGTAAACTTACAGCAAAAGCGGAAGAAGAATTACGGGCCGCAGGTTACCGCTATCTTTTATGTACCGTACATCCGGACAATTGCTTCTCACGTATCAATATGGAAAAAGCCGGATACCGCTGTGTAAAACAAGTCTTGAAATATGGTGGATTGCCCCGGCTTATCTTAATGAAAGAAGTGTAATAAAGGTATATTGTCCGTTCTTTCTTGGTCAATCTCATATGGAAAGTATCTGTCCTAAAAGTTATTACAGATTTATGTATGTACTTAGTCAAAAAATGAAGAAGATTTACCACATAATATAATAAAGGAATAAGAAAACTGCTTTCAATTTGATAACTTTGTATGATAAGGAACAGTTTTTACACAAAGTAATATGTCCGACGGAAATACATGCAAGAAGAATCCTTCCTATACAATTAGGAAACGATAATTTAAATATGAAAAAAATGATTAGACGATTTCTATTTATTTCAATTCTTTGGCTATGTTTTGATACACTTTGTTCAAGTGCATGCTTAGATGAAGTTAAAACATTCTATAGAGGTTATATGATGAATTTTTTAACTGTTGATTCAAACAACGACTCTTTATGTAAAAAGTTTTTAACTGAAGGATTGATAGCCAAAACAAAAAGAATGAGTAATGCAACTGGAGTTAATCCTATAATACGCTCTCAAGATGTAAATGAGGATGCAATTAAAACCTTAGCTGTGAAAAGAGTTGCAGACGACTGGTATATGGTGAGTTATCTTTGGAATGAAAAGGATAGTACCACTTTAACTGAAATTCCATTAAAGGCACAAAGTATTGATGGTAAGTGCAAGATTGTATATATTACTCCCATTGAAAACGGAAGTCAATGGGGAGACGAAATGTTGTCTGGTTGTGAGTGTATGAATGAAGCCAAAACAAATGAAACATCAGGACAATCGTTCATAGAAAGCTTTTATAAAATCTATCTGTCAACCTATTGTGCTATATCTAAAGACATAAATACACAATTGTCATCTTTGCGCTTGTCTAATTTATCACCGGCGGCATTGCAGCAATTCAAGCAAGCAGAATCAGAACATCAAGAAGATGGTTTTTATGGATATGATCTTTTAATTAATAACTTTGATTTCGATTGCATGTGGTATAAAAGTCTTAAATTCAATCAAATAAGTGATGATAATTATCAAATTACTTATCAAGCAGGAGCCACGATACATAAAATAAATATTAAGATAAAATATCAGAATGGAAAATATTTGATTAATAGCATTTCATTTTAAATAATAAGTGATATTTCTGAAAGTTGTTGGTCATTATTCAGCCCGTAAAATGAGAGGTTTGTTTTTGTTGTGACTTGCTTTCAAATTCATAACCTTTCAGTATAAAAAACAGCGAAAGATAAAAAGAACAAATGTGACACTTCATTGTGAAAACATCTAAAGCGGTCTTGAAAAAGGTCGCTTTCTTTTTGTCCCTCAATTCAACTACAATCACTTTAGCAATTCAGGCAAAATAAGTAACTTTGCAACCTCACAAAAACAAGTTCAAGAAAAAGACAACTGTATGTTATTATTACAATTAATCATTGTATTAGGAGCAATCGTATTGGGAGCTCGTTTAGGAGGTGTCGGACTAGGAGTCACAGGCGGACTAGGAGTAGCAGTACTGACTTTTGTATTTGGCATTCAACCTACCACCCCTCCCATTGATGTAATGCTGATGATTGCGGCTGTAGTTACTGCTGCATCGTGCATGCAAGCTGCCGGAGGTTTGGAGTACATGGTGAAAATAGCCGAACGTATTCTGCGCCGCCATCCCGAACACGTAACGATTCTAAGTCCTATCGTTACTTACCTGTTTACATTTATTGCCGGTACAGGACATATTGCCTATTCTGTACTGCCAGTTATTGCCGAAGTGGCAAGAGAAACCAAAATCCGCCCGGAACGGCCATTGGGTATCGCTGTTATTGCTTCCCAGCAAGCTATTACAGCCAGTCCTATATCGGCTGCAACAGTAGCCCTATTGGGACTCCTATCTGGGTTTGATCTTACCTTATTTGATATTCTGAAAGTCAGTATTCCTGCCACATTCATCGGAGTGCTGGTAGGAGCATTCTGTTCACTCCGAACAGGAAAAGAACTGTCTGATGACCCGGAGTATTTAAGACGACTGAAAGAAGGACTCATTAAAAACAGTTCTGTACAGACTAGTGAAATACAGAATATGAAGAAAGCACGCCTTTCTGTATTTATCTTCTTGCTGGCTACTTTCCTGATTGTACTGTTTGGGTCTATAGAATCACTTCGCCCTACCTTTATGCACGATGGAAAGATGACCATGCTTGATATGCCGGCTCTGATTGAAATCATCATGTTATGTACGGCGGCTATCATCCTGTTAGTATGCCGTATTGATGGTATCAAGGCTGTACAAGGCAATATATTCCCTGCCGGTATGCAGGCCGTCATTGCAATCTTTGGTATTGCATGGATGGGAGATACGTTTATTTCCGGTAACATCGAACAACTGACATCTACCATCGATCAGGTGATTCATTCCATGCCCTGGCTCTTTGGAGTAGCCTTGTTTGTAATGTCTATCTTGCTTTACAGTCAGGCTGCAACCGTACGTGCCGTAGTACCTTTGGGCATTGCACTGGGAATTTCTCCTTTGCTGCTGATTGCATTGTTTCCTGCAGTAAACGGCTACTTCTTTATCCCTAATTATCCTACGGTAGTAGCAGCCATCAACTTCGACAGTACTGGTACAACCCGCATCGGAAAGTATATTCTGAACCATTCGTTCATGATGCCAGGACTGATTTCTACTGGTGTAGCCATAGCTGTGGGACTGCTGTTGATACAGATACTTTTCTAAAAGAACAAAGAGACCGAAAATAAAGAAAGCCAATCGTTTTATGTTACGACAAAACGATTGGCTTTTTCTTTTCATATAAAAAAGAAAGGAAGGGGTTATCTTTTACTCCCTAATCTTTACCTAACGAATCGAATATTTTCCTTCTATCTGCAGATAGAGTTTCCCTATTTCTTCAGGATGGGATGAATTGATATAAATATCTTCATTCCATATAGTCTGTACATGCAGAAAAGGAGCTTTATCTGATGCAAGAAAGAGTTTTACTTTCCTATCATCGCCAGTACGAAAATATCCCTTCTTTACATCTCCCACCGACAAGCCATTGGTACGCCAGGTTATCTCCGGTAATGTCTGTTCTAACGATACACGACGTATTTCGCTGCTTGGTATCTCGGTTCCATACATACCCGAAATACGTAGGGTTTCATTCGTATAGCTGACAGATGTTCCACGACACAGAGGAAGAATAATAAGCCCCGCAATTAATACAAAGACGAAAATACCATAGATACGGCTTTTCCGTTTCATACGACTGGATATCTTGCCTTGTACATAAAGCAAATACAAAAGCAATATACATACACCCAATATCGACAGGATACTATAGAAATTTGAATCAAACCATTTAGAAAGCCACTCTCCTCCAACTAAGGCAATGGCTATGGCAATCATTATATTTCGGACACTTTTCAGATAACGGTGAAAAGCAGGACTGGCCTTTTCTTCTTCCGTAAACGAATGATAATTGGACAGTAATTGGGGCTGTTTCACTATGGCTGTTCCAGCAATTACAAGAATCGCTGCTACCAGTAACATAATAATCAGACTAAGGTAATTCATACTCTTTCAGGTTTTCATTATCAATGCTCTAAATTAAAAAAAATATATTGATTTTTAAATAGTCTGATAAAAAATATTATAGAATGATGATATGTCTTTTCTTCTTTCCAAGACAGATTCTATACAGTGGAATGTACCCCAAAAACGCAATAATATGAGATGATTCAAGAATTACAGATACAATGCGGATTGCAGGATTTTAATAAGTCCTATTATTATAAGGTATCGTCTTGTTCCTCCCCATTAGTTAAACAAAAAGCGCCCGCAAACCTCACGAAGAAGTCTGCGGACGCTATATATTCAATGCCTTATCAAAAGGAAGGATTATTTATATTCTTCCCAGCTCTTGATAGCAATGTCATCGATTGTCATGGTACAGAATGCATGAATAAAGGCGCTTGCCAGACGTGCATTTGTAACCAAAGGAATGTTCAAGTCGACTGCTGCACGACGGATCTTGTAACCGTTGTCCAATTCACCTGCCGACAAGTCGCGCGGGATATTGACAACCATATCAATTTCCTTGTTGTGCAACATTTCCAATGCCTGCGGATGTCCTTCTTCGCTTGGCCAGTATACACGGGTATTTTCTACACCGTTTTCTGCAAGGAATTTAGAAGTACCACCGGTAGCAAAGATGTTGTAACCCTTTGCCTTCAATTCATGAGCCGCTTTCAGCATTTCTACTTTCTGCTTCGGAGTACCTGTAGACATCAGAATGTTCTTTTCCGGAATACGGTAACCCACAGACAACATAGACTTCAGTACTGCGCAAGAAGTATCTTCACCGATACATCCTACTTCACCGGTAGAAGCCATGTCTACGCCCAATACAGGGTCGGCCTTCTGCAGACGGTTGAATGAGAACTGGCTGGCCTTGATACCTACGTAATCCAATTCGAAGAGGTTCTTGCTTGGTTTTTCTACCGGCAGACCCAACATTACCTTCGTAGCCAATTCGATGAAGTTAATCTTCAATACCTTGCTTACGAATGGGAACGAACGGCTGGCACGCAAGTTACATTCAATTACCTTGATATCGTTTTCACGGGCAAGGAACTGGATATTGAACGGACCAGAGATGTTCAGTTCTTTTGCAATCTGACGGCTGATGCGCTTGATACGACGTACAGTTTCTACATACAGTTTCTGCGGTGGGAACTGGATTGTAGCATCTCCAGAGTGTACACCGGCAAACTCAATGTGTTCTGAGATAGCATAGGCAACGATTTCACCGTTCTGTGCTACAGCATCCATTTCTACTTCCTTAGCATGTTCAATGAACTGGCTTACTACTACCGGATGTTTCTTCGATACGTTGGCAGCCAACTGCAGGAAGCGTTCCAGTTCTTCTTGGTTAGAACATACGTTCATGGCAGCACCAGAAAGAACGTAAGACGGACGAACCAATACCGGGAATCCTACTTTTTCGATAAATGCGTTGATATCTTCCATCGAAGTCAATGCGCTCCATTCTGGCTGGTCAACACCGATACGGTCGAGCATAGCCGAGAATTTGTCACGGTCTTCCGCATTATCGATACTCTTGGCAGAAGTACCCAAGATATTTATTTTCTGACCATCAAGACGAAGAGCAAGGTTGTTAGGAATCTGACCACCAGTAGATACGATTACACCGTGCGGATTTTCCCAATCGAGGATATCCATTACACGTTCGAATGTCAATTCATCGAAATACAGACGGTCACACATATCATAGTCGGTTGATACGGTTTCCGGGTTGTAGTTAATCATTACCGAACGGTAGCCTTCCTTGCGGATAGTATTCAGAGCCTGTACGCCACACCAGTCGAATTCTACAGACGAACCGATACGGTATGCACCAGAACCCAATACTACGATACTCTTATGGTCGCCCAAATAGTGAACATCGTTTGCTACACCACTATAAGTCAGATACAGATAGTTGGTCTGAGCTGGATATTCGGCAGCCAAAGTATCGATTTGTTTTACTACCGGTACAATGCCCTGGCTCTTACGGTAGTTACGTACTTCCAATATTCCATCTTCCATATCGCCTTGATAACCGATGGCACGTGCAACCTGGAAGTCTGAGAATCCCTGACGTTTTGCCTTATACAGCAAATCTTTCGGAAGTTGTGCTATCTGTGTATGGTTTCCTCCCCATTCATGCAGTTCTTTTGAAGTCTGCATAATGTTCATCAATTTATCGAGGAACCATTTATCGATCTTAGTCAGTTCATGAATCTGGTCTACAGTATAGCCGGCACGCATCGCTTTAGAGATAACGAAGATACGTTTGTCGGTCGGTTCGCGCAATGCTTTATCTACATCGGCAATCTGCAATTCTTTGTTTTCAACAAAGCCGTGCATACCCTGACCAATCATACGCAGACCTTTTTGGATTGCTTCTTCGAATGTACGACCGATAGCCATTACTTCACCTACCGATTTCATTGAAGAACCCAGTTCGCGGTCTACGCCGTGGAACTTACCCAAGTCCCAACGAGGAATCTTACATACTACATAGTCCAATGCAGGTTCGAAGAAAGCAGAAGTAGTCTTGGTTACCGAGTTCTTCAAATCGAACAGACCGTATCCCAATCCCAACTTAGCAGCAACGAATGCCAAAGGATAACCAGTAGCTTTAGAAGCCAATGCAGAAGAACGGCTCAAACGAGCATTTACTTCAATTACACGGTAATCTTCCGATTCCGGATCGAACGCATACTGCACGTTACATTCACCCACAATACCGATATGACGGATGATGCGGATAGCCAGTTCACGCAGTTTATGGTATTCGCTGTTGGTCAATGTCTGAGAAGGAGCGATTACGATAGACTCACCGGTATGAATGCCCAGTGGGTCAAAGTTTTCCATATTACATACAGTGATACAGTTGTCGAAACGGTCACGCACCACTTCGTATTCAACTTCCTTCCAGCCTTTCAGACTCTTTTCTACCAATACCTGTGGAGAGAAAGAGAAAGCTTTTTCAGCCAATACGTTCAGTTCTTCTTCGTTGTCGCAGAAACCAGAACCCAAACCACCCAGTGCATAAGCAGCACGGATAATAACCGGATATCCCAGTTCTTTTGCTGCACGACGAGCGTCTTCGATATTTTCTACCGCCTCACTCTTGATAGTCTTCACGTTGATTTCGTCCAACTTCTGTACGAAAAGTTCGCGGTCTTCTGTATCCATGATAGCCTGTACCGGAGTACCCAATACCTGCGCATTGTATTTTTCGAATACACCAGCTTTATACAGAGCCACACCACAGTTCAATGCAGTCTGTCCACCAAACGACAGCAATACTCCATCCGGACGTTCTTTCGCGATGACTTTCTCTACGAAATACGGAGTTACAGGCAAGAAGTAAATCTTATCTGCCACACCTTCCGATGTCTGTACGGTAGCAATATTCGGGTTGATAAGGATGGTTTCAATACCTTCTTCCTTCAACGCCTTCAATGCCTGAGAACCAGAGTAGTCGAACTCACCAGCTTCACCGATTTTCAACGCTCCAGAACCTAACAATAATACTTTCTTTATATTTTCTTTCATGAATTTGAGTTTTTAAGTTTTTGAGTTTTTGAGTTTGCGAGTTTAAGTTTGAGTGTGAGTTTTCAAGTTTTTCAGTTTTTGAGTTTTTCAGTTTGCATCAACAAACTATCAAACTAACAAACCAACAAACTTATAACAATTTTACAAACTCATCGAACAAGAATTCGGTATCAGTAGGACCACTGGCAGCTTCCGGATGGAACTGTGCAGAGAACCAAGGATTCTTCTTATGACGGATACCTTCGTTTGAACCGTCGTTCATGTTAATGAACAAAGGTTCCCAATCTGCTCCCAATGTATTGTTGTCTACCGCATAACCGTGGTTCTGTGAAGTAATGAAGCAGCGTTCTGTACCTACCATACGTACCGGCTGATTGTGACTACGATGACCATATTTCAATTTGTAAATCTTAGCACCACCTGCCTTCGACAGCAACTGGTTACCCATACAGATACCGAAGATAGGAAGTTTTTCGTTCTGCATTGCCTTACGGATATTCTGTACAGCAGCATCACAAGTATCAGGGTCGCCCGGACCGTTTGAGATAAACAAGCCATCAAACTGCAGAGAGTTGAAGTCATAGTTCCAAGGTACACGGATGATTTCCACATCACGTTTCAAAAGGCAACGGATAATGTTTGATTTTACACCGCAGTCTACCAGCACCACTTTCTTCTTGCCTTCGCCTTCGTTATAACGAATCACTTCCTTGCAAGAAACCTTGTCTACGTAGTTTACTCCGGCATATGCAGCCTCAGGAATATTGTCCGGTTCATCGTCGAATACGATTTTTCCCATCATTACCCCATGTTCGCGCAAAACCTTAGTCAGTTCACGAGTATCAATACCTGTAATACCAGGTACCTGCTCACGTTTCAACCAGTCAGCCAGGCTTTCCACAGCATTCCAATGGCTGTATTTTTCACTATAATCACTGACAATAATTGCCTCGGCATGGATTTTTTCACTCTCCATGAAAGTCGGAAGTCCGTTAGCTTCAAAAGTAAACGGTGGAACACCATAGTTACCAACCAGCGGATAAGTCAAAGTCATCAACTGACCTGCATACGAAGGGTCGGTCAAGCTCTCTGGATAACCGGTCATTGCTGTATTAAACACAACTTCACCGGCTACCGGTTTCTCATAACCGAACGACTTGCCATGGAAACGGCTCCCGTCGTCGAGGATTAATGTTACATTTCTCATTACCTTATTATAATACTAATATATCGTTTAAATTTATTATTCTTCACTTATTTACATTCATCAGAACTGATAGACTTGCTCTACATAGTCGATGAATGCTTGGTTTACCCGTTTCACTCCACCTGGCGTAGGATAGTCGCCACTGAAATACCAGTCGCCTTCGTGCTGTGGACAAGCTTCATGCAGCCCTTCCAATGTCTGGTAAACAATTTCCACCTTTGCCTGAGTACCTGCCGGAGTAAGCAGTTCTACCATCTTTGCCGAAATTTCCTCGTCGGTGAAAGGAGCATAAATCTCTTTCACGTAATTCACCATCTGTTCTTTCGGTAAAGAAAGCTGTCCTTTCGACTTGCGGTATACTTCCTCAATAACCGACTGCATACCTCGTTCTTCCAGCAATGCGATAGCAGCACGGAATGCAATAAACTGCTCCATACTTGCCATATCAATTCCATAATAGTCCGGATAACGAACCTGAGGAGAAGAAGAAACAATGACAATCTTCTTCGGATGCAGACGATCGAGAATGCTGATGATACTTTGTTTCAAAGTAGTACCTCGCACAATACTGTCGTCGATAATGACCAGATTATCCTCATAAGGAATCAAGCTTCCGTAAGTAATATCATATACATGAGCGGCAAGATCGTTTCTTGTATTACCTTCTGAAATAAACGTACGAAGCTTTATATCTTTAATAGCAACCTTCTCACTACGGATGCGTTGAGAAAGAATCTGTTCCAACTCGCTATGGCTGGGCTTATGTCCCAATGCCTCTATACGCTGCACTTTCAATTCGTTCAGATAGTTATCAAAGCCTTCCAGCATTCCATAGAAAGCAACTTCTGCCGTATTAGGAATAAACGAAAATACAGTGTGGACCACATCGTAGTCGATAGCTTTCAAGATAGGATTTACCAATTTCTCACCCAACAACTTACGTTCGCGATAAATATCCATATCACTTCCGCGGCTAAAGTAAATCCGCTCGAACGAACAAGCCTTTTTCTGTTTAGGTTCATTGATTTGAGCCAAACGCATCTCTCCTTTCTTATTCAGCAGAATAGCCTGTCCCGGTTGTAATTCGTGAATACTGTCAGCCGGCACATTCAAGGCTGTCTGTATCACCGGACGTTCCGATGCCAATACCATGATCTCCTCATCCATGTACCAGAATCCCGGACGGATCCCCCAAGGATCGCGTACAGCAAATGTTTCCCCACTTCCTGTCAAGCCGCAGATTACGTATCCTCCGTCCCATTTAGGACTCGATGTTTTCAATACATTCGTCAAATCAATACGGTCTTCAATAGCATGAGTAATATCCATCCCTTCCAGTCCTTCGGCCTTACACTCAGTAAACAGTCGCTCTACCTCTCTGTCCAGTCGGTGTCCCACCTGTTCCAGCATGATATAAGTATCGGCATACTTACGAGGATGCTGACCAGCAGCAGTAATCTCTTCGAAAATCTCATCCACATTGGTCAGGTTAAAGTTTCCGCATAGCAACAGATTCTTCGCACGCCAGTTATTTCTTCTCAAGAAAGGATGTACGTACGAAATACCACTCCTTCCAGTAGTAGAATAGCGCAAATGCCCCATATACAGCTCTCCTGCAAAAGGCAAGCACTTCTCAGCATATTCAGCGTCACTCATCTGCTCTGGAGTAAGCCCTTTAAAATTGGAATGCACGGCACTAAAAATTTCAGTAATAGCTCCCGCTCCCAAGGCACGCTCACGAAACATATACTCTTCACCTGGATTTGCCTGCAACTTCACACAAGCAAGTCCGGCAGCTTCCTGTCCACGGTTATGCTGTTTTTCCATCAGCAGATACAACTTATTCAGACCATACATCCAAGTCCCGTACTTCTTCTGAAAATAA
Source organism: Phocaeicola acetigenes (assembly GCF_027529745.1). Lineage (NCBI taxonomy): Bacteria > Pseudomonadati > Bacteroidota > Bacteroidia > Bacteroidales > Bacteroidaceae > Phocaeicola > Phocaeicola acetigenes. Next base: position 431,300 of record NZ_JAPZVM010000002.1, on the reverse strand, counting down.
TCCAACGGTTTGAGCAGTCGAATCATGACTACTCCACATTCATGCTTTAGTGGTTCCATACGTATATATGAAAAGACGCCCGGATATGCCGAAAGCAATTCCGGGTGTCAGTTAGTATAAACAAATTACAAATTAAGTTCGATAAGGAACAAAAAAAAAGAGTGACATTGACAGGATGGTAAAAAAGAGAAAAACCAAAGGGAAAGAGGTCGAAACTTGACTGCCCGTTTCCTTTTGCCTGCAGAAGTGCGGTAAAAATGTCCCTTCCAGGATATGCACTTTGCCCTTTTATATGTTTCACCAAACTATACATCAGATTATGCCACATCACTATTCGGGGTGCAAATATACGAATTACTTGGCATATTCTTATATATGTTTTTTAAAATTATTCATATCAGAATAATTATTTCCTTTCTTCAAACGGCTTTCTGCATATATATTCCATAAAAAAACAGAACAAGCAATTTTCTCAAAAAAAACTTCTATTCCTTTTTGCTTGTGAAAAGAAAACAATAAATTTGCATCACGATCGGGCGACAAAACAGTCACCGATATTGCCGAAATAACTCAGTTGGTAGAGTAACTCATTCGTAATGAGTAAGTCGCGGGTTCGAGTCCCGCTTTCGGCTCACAAAGGCATAGTCAACTATGCCTTTTTTTTATTATCCGATTCCATACCGACAATCTTATCCAATTCCCCAATAGCTTTAAGGTAATAAAATCAATTTGCACAACTCTGTATTTCCTCCGGTTCCTACTATATCCCGACTTACATAAGACATTTTTGCAGTCTCTTTCCTTTCTTTAGGACATTTTTGCAGAATAAAGCCTTAACACACTGACAATTAGACAGTTTTATCTTCTTTTCCGACATTGGCAAAGATTTTGAGAATCTATTAGCGTCGTGCAACGGACAAGGTAATTCCCCTACTCCGGACGACACCCTAAAACAAGATAAAAGAAAGGAGAAACTATATGAACTTTAACAACTTTACAATCAAATCGCAGGAAGCTGTTCAACAGGCTGTCAACCTTGTACAAAGCATGGGACAACAGGCCATCGAACCGGAACACCTGCTGGCGGGAGTGTTGAAGGTAGGTGAAAATGTAACCAACTTCATCTTCCAGAAACTGGGAATGAACAGCCAGCAAGTAGCCATGGTTCTCGACAAGCAGATAGCTTCCCTTCCTAAGGTTTCGGGAGGAGAACCTTACCTGAGCCGGGATGCTAACGAGGTACTTCAGAAAGCGGTCAGCTTCTCTAAAGAGCTGGGCGACGAGTATGTATCACTGGAAGCCATTATTCTGGCTTTACTGAACGTAAAATGTACGGTAGCCACTATCTTGAAAGATGCTGGTATGACCGACAAGGAACTGCGTGCTGCTATCAGTGAACTGAGACAGGGACAGAAAGTTACTTCACAATCCAGCGAAGATACTTACCAGTCTTTGAACAAGTATGCCATCAACCTGATAGAGGCTGCACGAAACGGAAAACTCGACCCTGTTATCGGACGTGACGAGGAAATCAGACGTGTATTGCAGATTCTGAGCCGACGTACCAAGAATAATCCGATTCTGATAGGTGAACCGGGTACAGGTAAAACAGCTATCGTAGAAGGATTGGCACAGCGTATCTTAAGAGGTGATGTACCGGAGAATTTGAAGAACAAACAACTGTACTCACTGGATATGGGTGCACTGGTAGCCGGTGCCAAATATAAAGGTGAGTTTGAGGAACGTTTGAAATCGGTCATCAACGAAGTGACTCAGTCGGACGGAAACATCATCCTGTTCATCGATGAAATCCATACGCTGGTAGGTGCAGGTAAAGGAGAGGGTGCAATGGATGCAGCCAATATCTTGAAACCGGCATTGGCGAGAGGAGAACTGAGAAGTATCGGTGCCACTACATTGGACGAATACCAGAAGTATTTCGAAAAGGATAAGGCTTTGGAACGTCGTTTCCAGACCGTAATGGTCAACGAACCGGATACACTGAGTTCTATTTCTATCCTTCGTGGTTTGAAAGAACGGTACGAAAACCATCATCAGGTACGTATCAAAGACGAAGCTATCATTGCTGCCGTAGAATTGAGTAACCGTTACATTACAGAACGTTTCTTGCCGGATAAGGCCATCGACTTGATGGATGAAGCGGCTGCAAAACTGCGTATGGAACGTGACTCACTTCCGGAAGAACTGGATGAAATAGAACGTCGTCTGAAACAGCTCGAGATAGAACGCGAAGCCATCAAACGCGAAAAAGATGAAGCTAAACTGGCTCAACTGAACAAGGAAATCGCAGAGTTGAAAGAACAGGAAACTTCTTATAAGGCCAAATGGCAGAGCGAAAAAGAACTGGTCAACAAGATTCAGCAGAACAAACAGGAAATTGAACACCTGAAGTTTGAAGCTGATAAGGCTGAACGTGAAGGCAACTACGGAAAAGTAGCCGAAATACGATATGGCAAGCTCAAAGCACTGGAAGATGAAATCAAACATATCCAGGACGACCTGAAGCACAAACAGGGAGACAATGCCATGATTAAGGAGGAAGTTACCGCCGAAGACATTGCTGATGTTGTATCACGCTGGACAGGAATACCGGTCAGCAAAATGTTGCAGAGCGAACGTGAGAAACTGCTGCATCTGGAAGACGAACTGCATCGCCGTGTCATAGGTCAGGACGAAGCTATTCAGGCTGTAGCCGACGCCGTACGTCGTAGCCGTGCCGGATTGCAAGACCCGAAACGTCCGATTGGCTCATTTATCTTCCTGGGTACTACCGGAGTAGGTAAGACCGAATTGGCAAAGGCTTTGGCCGAATACTTGTTCGACGATGAAACACTGATGACCCGTATCGATATGAGTGAGTATCAGGAGAAACATACCGTGTCTCGTCTGATTGGTGCGCCTCCGGGATACGTTGGTTACGATGAAGGAGGACAGCTTACCGAAGCCGTACGCCGGAAACCTTATTCTGTAGTATTGTTCGATGAGATAGAAAAAGCTCATCCGGATGTGTTCAACATCCTGCTGCAGGTATTGGATGATGGCCGACTGACCGACAACAAAGGACGTACAGTCAACTTCAAGAATACTATCATCATTATGACATCCAACTTGGGTAGTGCCTACATTCAGAGTCAGTTCGAGAAGATTAACGACCAGAACCACGATCAGATTGTAGAAGAGACCAAGGCGGAAGTGATGAATATGCTGAAAAAGACCATTCGTCCGGAATTCTTGAACCGTATCGACGAGACCATCATGTTCCAACCGCTCAACAAAGAGCAGATTGAACAGATTGTCCGCTTGCAGATAAACGGTATTAAGAAGATGTTGGAAGAAAACGGAGTAACCCTCCAGATGACCGACGAAGCTGTCGACTTTATCGCCACAGCCGGTTACGATCCTGAGTTTGGTGCCCGTCCGGTAAAACGTGCAATCCAGCGTTACCTGTTGAACGATTTGTCAAAGAAACTTCTGTCTCAGGAAGTAGACCGCAGCAAACCGATTATCGTAGAACGTAGTGGTGAAGCACTGAAGTTCCGTAACTAAATCTTTCTACTTAAATAAAAGCAAGGCTGTTTCAAACTATTTTGAAACAGCCTTTTTTTGTATCCGGATATTCCCTGCATCAGGAAAGTCCGTCATACCGTAATTGTACGGTATCCGTTGGACTCTCACCTCAGTCCGAACAGAAGACAATTAAATATTGGAATTGGTATTTATTGAAATGATAAACAATGCAGCAGGAATAAAAAGGCAGCGATAAACGTCGGAAACTTAAAACGCGGTCGTTGGATGTCCGTTTGCCGCCGTTGGCTGTACATTCAACACAGGCAAATGTACAGCCGACGTCGTCGTTTTTAATAAACCAGCAAACAGAATCACTGATTTATATCTAAAAAAGCAGAGACTATCTCAAGTTCATCATGAGATAGTCTCTTTTTACATGCAACAAGTATACCGACTGATGCTTTTTCTGAAAAGCAGGTCAGTCTTTTTTATCTATCTTCTCATTTCTTCTTTGAAGAAGTAGTCTTCTTCGAACTCTGATAATCGGCCACAATACCTTCGGTTATCCAGTTGGCAAGTGCCTGACGATTGTCGGCTATAACCAAACGCTTCTGGTCTTGAGCATTCTGTATATTTCCCAACTCCATGAATACCGAAATAGGTACAGCTCTACGCAGCACAAACAGATTTCGTTCGCTCACCGTTCCGTCAAATCCACGATTGGGCTGATGACGGTCGTACTTGGCACGGAACGTACTCTGTATCCGGTTTGCCAAACGCTTTCCATACGTGCTTCCCGGCGCATGATAGAAGAACACATCGGTCTGATTCCGTCTTCCACGACTATCTACATGGATAAAGATAGCCCGCTTATAACTGCTTTTCTCCTTACGATGAATCCGGTTAATGGCATCACAGCGCTGTTGCAGGCGTGCTACCTGATTCAAAGGAATAGGATCACCCATACAAGTTTCCCGTTTACTGTTCTTCAAGACAGCCTGTTCGCGAATACCGTCTTTCGCATCCTGAATAATAAAGTGTACCTTGGCTCCACGCTTCAAGAGTTCACGTCCCAATCGGAGTATGATGTCGTAAGCATACTCATCTTCGTGCAACTCTTTTCCATTATACTCTCCGATACATCCAGGATCGGGACCACCATGTCCGCTCACCAGATAAAAGACTGTACCTTTCAGCGAATTCGAAATAACCGGATACGATGCTTGTGCCTTTCCAAATAAAGGCTCATAGTTTGCTTTCTTCTTTTTCTGAGAAACAGCCGGCAAACACATAAGCCAGCACAGCAATATCAATACGTATCTCATACTCAGTCTTTCAGCAATTCATCGATTTTCTTACACAATGAAGCAAACTCTTCTTCATTGTACAAACGGGTCATCATCACAATCTTACCATCCTTGCCCACCAATACATTACGGGTAATTCCGGCTTTTCGTTCTGCATAAAGAGCAAAAATATCTGCACCCGGATCAAGGCCTAACGGATAAGTCACTCCGGTCTGTTCTGCAAACTTCTTCACTCTCTCCAAAGGTTCGTCGCGGTCGATACCGTAAAGAGCAAAATCTGCATTATCTTTATGTTTCTTCCAGATATCACGTTCGATGAAAGGCATTTCCTTTCTGCAAACTCCACACCAGCTGGCTGTAAACTGAAGCATCACAACCTTTCCTCTCAAATCGGAAAGACGTACCTTCTGTCCGTCGGTAAGTGTCATTTCAAAATCGGGAGCTTCCTCTCCTACTTTTACAATATAACCTACCGCATCCGGAGTCTGCTGCTGTGCATAGCCAGATGTACCAACCAATAAACTTATTATCCCAACTACCAATAATACAATCTTTCTCATTTTTATATTCTCCTTTATTTTCTTTGACAAACTTACGGAAAAATGACGGAATATGCCAATATCCATAAAAAAAGCTTCTCCCATTCCTTCATCAGGCTATGGAAGAAGCTTACGAATTAAATATCTAAATCATTCTCTATTCATCAAAAGCAACTTGAACCGTCGAAACAGTGCGTACAAACCTTACACTTAGGCAATCCAATTGCTTCAATCAATGTTTCCAATGTATTAAACTTCAAAGAAGTCAGTCCGAAACGTGCACGGATACGTTCTACCAGTTCCTTATACTCTGGTGAATCGGTGGTTGCATACTGTGCCAGTTTTGCATTCTCATCTCCCTCTATTTCCTTGATAATACGGCGTGTAATCAGTTCCATATCTCCTTTCGAAGAAGTAAATCCGATAAAAGGACAACCATAAATAAGTGGAGGACAAGCAATACGCATGTGTACTTCTTTTGCTCCGTAATCGTACAATACATTTACATTATCGCGAAGCTGTGTACCGCGTACGATAGAATCATCACAGAACAAAACTCTCTTTCCCTGCAACATGGCACGGTTTGGAATCAGTTTCATCTTAGCGACCAAAGAACGCATTGCCTGATTGCTTGGAGTAAAGCTTCGTGGCCATGTAGGAGTGTATTTTGAAATAGCACGGTGATAAGGAATTCCTTTTCCTTCGGCATAACCTAAAGCCATACCTACACCCGAATCAGGAATACCGCATGCACAATCTACTTCCGAATCGTCGGTCTTTCCCATCTTGTAACCACTTGCAAAACGAACCTCTTCTACATTCTTTCCTTCATAGCAGGATACAGGGAATCCGTAATATACCCACAGGAATGAACAAATTTGCATTTTATCATTGGGCTTGCGCAATTGTTCCAATCCATCGGCACGCATCCGGATAATTTCTCCCGGACCTACAAAGCGTTCAATCTCGTAATCCAAGTTAGGGAAACTGCTTGATTCGCTTGTAGCCGCGTAGGCACCTTCTTTCTTACCTATCACAATAGGAGTACGTCCCCATTTGTCACGCGCCACAATAATACCGTCTTCTGTCAGAATCAGCATTGAACACGAACCTTTTATCTTATTGAATACGTTTTCAATACCATCTACAAAATCTTTTCCCTGTACGATAAGCAAAGCAATCAACTCGGTAGGATTGGTCTTTCCCATGCTCATTTCCGCAAAATGCATATTCGCATCTAGCATTTCCTTCTCAAGCTCAGCAGTATTGTTGATTTTGGCTACTGTAACAATAGCAAATCGTCCTAAATGAGAGTTGATCATGATTGGCTGCGGATCTGTATCACTAATGACACCTATTCCCGACTTTCCTTTAAACTGAGGAAGTTCTGCCTCAAACTTCGTACGAAAATAAGAACTTTCAAGACTGTGTATAGACCGCGTGAATCCTTCGCCTTCGGCATATGTAGCCATACCGGCGCGTTTTGTTCCTAAATGTGAATTATAATCCGTACCGTAGAATAAATCGGTTACGCATTCAGCCTTAGAGACTGTTCCGAAAAAACCACCCATTCCTTTATTGTTTGTTTTATTATTGTTTGATTGAGAGGACAAAATTACGAAAAAAAAGAAAAGTCATAATCATGAACAAACATAAACATGAAAAAAATATCCATCAACTGCAATCCCCAATAAAAAAAATGCCGCAATCTTACGATAACGGCATTTTCCATAACTTCTTTCTTATGAATTGATATTTACTTTATTTTATCTCGAATCTTGCTAAGATAGGCACGCATTCCCTCGGTATCTTTATTGCTGATAATATCCAAGAGTTCATTCAACTCGGTACGAATTCCCTCTACCTGGGCAGGTGTACGAGGGTTGAATAGAATTTCCTGCAACAGATAATCGTCTTCATTCAAGACTCCTTTCGCAATAGCCATATGACGCTTGAATGTGGTACCCGGTGCATCCTGGTGCTTCATTACAGCTGCAAAGACAAAGGTAGAGACAAAAGGTATGGACAATGAATATGCTACTGTTTCATCATGTCCTTCGAAGGTATATTCAAAAATGTTCAGTCCTAAACGCTGATATAAATCTTTGAAGAAAATCTTACCTAAATGGTCTCCTTCCTTGATAATAATCGCATTTTCTGTACTCAGCTTATCCAAGTTGGCAAATGTAGGACCAAACATAGGGTGTGTGGAAACATAACGGAATCCGCTCTGTTCGTAAAACTCCTTCAGTCCTGTCTTTACCGAAGCAATATCACTGATTATACAATCTTTTGGCAACACTGGAAGAACCTGACGAAAAGCTTCTAATGTATATTTGACCGTCGCTGCATTGATAACCAGCTCTGGTCCGAACTCCTGTATTTCGTCTATCGAGGTGAAACGATAACAGTTGTACATAAAACGAAGGCGCTTGGCATCTACATCATATACTGCTACATCATGGTCAAAACTCAACACATCAGTAAAGAAAGATCCCATCTTTCCGGCTCCCAATATCAATATCTTCATCGTCTCTTTTCTTATTTATTAATAATTTCCATCTGCTGACGTACACTTTCTTCATGGATAGCTTCGAACACTTGCTTTACAAAGTCTGCATCCATTCCACACAGAGTTCCTTGTGCTCCACGCTTATCAAGAATTTCATTGTAACGTCCGGTCTGAAGAATGGTCATATTATGCTCTTTCTTGAATGTACCGATTTCACGACATACACGCATACGTTTAGCCAAAATTTCCATCAGTTCATTGTCGCAATCGTCAATCTGATGACGAAGTTCATTCAGATTTTCTGTAGACTGATGTTCCTTACGGATAACCAGCAAGTTCAAAATATAATCCAGAATATCCGGAGTAACCTGTTGTGCAGCATCGCTCCACGCTGCATCCGGATTGCAGTGTGCTTCTACAATCAGACCATCGAAGCCCAAATCCATTGCCTGCTGACAAAGCGGAGCAATCAGTTCACGCTTACCTCCAATGTGGCTCGGGTCGCACAAAATAGGCAAGTTAGGAATACGACGACGTAATTCGATAGGAATATGCCATTGAGGAAGATTGCGGTAAATCTTCTTGTCGTAAGAAGAAAAACCTCTATGGATTACTCCCAGTCTCTTCAATCCGGCATTATTGATACGTTCCAAAGCTCCAATCCAAAGTTCCAGATCGGGATTAACCGGATTTTTTACGTATACAGGAACATCTACCCCTTTTAATGCATCTGCAATCTCCTGTACAGCAAACGGATTGGCAGTTGTACGGGCACCAATCCACAAAATATCGATACCGGCTTTCAGGCACTCGTATACGTGTTTGGCTGTAGCCACTTCTGTTGCTACGTACATACCTGTTTCCTGTTTGACACGTTTCAACCATGCCAGACCATCCACTCCGATACCTTCAAAGCCTCCTGGTTTTGTACGCGGTTTCCAGATACCGGCACGGAAAATCTTCACACCTTTATTAGCCAAAAGTGTGGCAGTTGACATTACTTGTTCTTCTGTTTCGGCACTACAAGGGCCTGCTATCACCATGGGGCGTTCTTTTGAAACACCTTCCAGTTCGATGGGTTGTAAATTCAGTTCCATATCTTTATCTTTTTTGTTGTTCGTTTTTATTTATCTGACTTTTTATAAGACAGATTTGATTCTCTCTAAAGCTTCTGCCAGTTTTTCTTCTTTGGCACAAAGCGAAATACGAATGTAGCGTTTGCCATTGCTTCCGAAAATAAATCCCGGAGTAATGAATACCCGTGCCTCATGCAAGACTTTCTCGGTCAGTTCCTCTACATCACCATAAGTATCGGGAATACGTCCCCAAAGGAACATGCCCACTTGGTTTTCATCAAAGGTACATCCCAAGACACGCATGATTTCTTCTGCAAGTTTCCGGCGTCGGCTATATACCTGAATATTGGCTTCTTCATGCCATTCGGCACTGTTATGATACGCCTGTGCTGCAGCCAACTGCAAAGGTCGGAACGTACCCGAATCGATATTACTCTTAATCTTCAGAATCCACTGTACAAAAGTAGCATTGGTAGCCAGCATACCGACACGCCATCCCGGCATATTGTGACTCTTACTCATCGAGTTGAACTCAATACAGCATTCCTTTGCTCCCGGCACATTCAAGATACTGATTGGCTTCCGGTTAAGAATAAAACTGTAAGGATTGTCGTTCACTATGACAATATTATGACGGCGTGCAAAGTCTACCAGTTTTTCATACAGTTCCATTGTAGCATTTGCTCCTGTCGGCATATTGGGATAGTTGGTCCACATAATCTTTACACGACTCAAATCCATTTTCTCCAACTCGTCAAAGTCCGGCTGCCAGTTGTTGTCTTCTCTTAAGTTATAGTTGACAATCTCACTACCCAATATTTTATTCAATGATGTATAGGTAGGATAGCCAGGATTAGGAACCAACACTTGATCTCCCGGATTCACCAAGGCCAGCGTCACATGCAAAATACCTTCCTTAGAGCCGATAAGAGGCTGGATTTCCGTAGCAGGATCTAAATCAACGTTATACCAGCGCTTGTACCAGTCGGCCATAGCCTGACGTAACTCAGGAATACCCACCGTAGGCTGATAACCATGAGCATCCGGTTTCTGGGCATTTTCACACAAGACACGTACCGTTTCTTCTGAAGGTGGCATATCGGGGCTTCCGATACCCAGACTGATTACATTCTTCCCTTCCGCATTCATACGTGCTACTTCTTTCAACTTACGGCTGAAGTAGTATTCGCTTACATTAGCCAGTCTATCGGCAGGCTGTATATTATAGTGTAGATTCTCCTTCTGCATATTCTCCTAATATTTTAAGTGCCTTGGTAAGCGGCATTACCGCATCAATAGCTTGTTTGTATCTCAAATAATCGTTAAACATCACATCCACATAAAACAGATACTCCCATTCACGACCGATAATAGGCAACGACTGTATCTTGGTCAGATTGATCTTATAAAATGAAAAGATAGACAAAACCTGTGAAAGGCTTCCTTCTGTATGCGGAAGTGAAAATACGATGTTGGCTTTGTTTACTTTCGAGCGGTCTTTCAGTTCGTCTGCCATCCAAGTATCGGCAATAACCAGGAAGCGGGTAAAATTATGTTTGTTTGTTTCAATGCCTTCCTGCAAGATTTTCATTCCATACAATTCGGCCGCATACTTGGAACAGATAGCAGCATGGCCTTTCAACTGATGCTTACTGATGTTTTCGGCACTACCGGCAGTATCTTCTGTTTCTACTACCTTCAGTTTCGGATGATGCTGCAAGAACTCACGGCACTGGGCCAATGCTACCGGATGAGAATTCACTTCAGTCAAATCGTCCCAATCCTGATCGGGCAAACACATGATACTATGACTGATACGCAGTTTGTGTTCTCCAATGATGGTTGCTCCACTTTCTCTCAATAGTTCATAATTGTGAAGCAAACTTCCTGCAATCGTATTTTCAATGGCCACAAGTCCTATCACCTTACTGTCTTTACGCATCTGTTCAAAGACCTCTTCAAACGTATTGCAACATATCAGTTCAATTTCTTCATCTTTAAAATATTTATGAGCTGCAATATCATGATACGAACCTGGAACCCCTTGTATAGCTATCTTTTTCATATAATCATATCTATAAAAAAAAATCCCGACTTCTTTACGAAGCGGGATTCGTTATATTTTCATTTATCATTTATCTTACTGTACACATGCGAACTCCCGCTTCTACCTTATTGCTAAAGTAAAAGTAATAAAAAAAGAAAAAGAAGTATGTCGCAAATGTTTTCATAAATCTTGCATTATTGTCTTTACGCTTGCAAATGTAATGTTTTTCTAGAAAAAACAAACATAATATTAAAAAAACTATTCTTTTTTATTCATTTAATTGAAAACAGACTGGAAAAGATCTTTCAAAACTGATACCAGAAACAAAAGAAAGATTGTATTTTTGTAAGGGAACAACAAACAAATACTTACCCTTTATAAAACCGATTTACTAACTTTAAATAATACATTATGAATTATTCCTTCGACCAAATCATAAACCGGCAGGGTACTGCTTCAGTAAAAACAGATGAAGTAAAAGAAATCTGGGGACGCGAAGACCTTATCCCATTATGGGTAGCCGATATGGACTTTGCTACTCCTCCTTTTGTACTTGATGCCATACGAAAACGCTGCGAACATCCCATACTGGGCTATACCTGTAAACCGGACAGCTATTATCAGGCTATTATTGGCTGGATGAAAATGAGATACCACATGGAGGTACGTAAAGAACAGCTGAATTATGTACCCGGTATCGTACCCGGACTGGGAATGGCCATCAATGCTCTGACTCAGCCTGGAGACAAGATTATGATTATGCCTCCTGTATATCCTCCATTCTTCTGGCTGGTTACACGCAATAACCGCCGGTTGGTAGAATGCCCGCTTCGTCTGGAAGATGGACATTACCGGATGGATTTAGACCTGTTCCGCCGGTCTATAAAAGGAATCCGCGCCTTAATTTTATGTAATCCTCATAACCCGGGTGGTATAGTATGGACAAGAGAAGAACTGGAAACCATAGCTGAAGTCTGTGCAGACGACAATGTGATTGTATTGTCCGATGAAATCCATGCCGACCTGACCTTACCTCCCCGTCAGCATCTTCCTTTCCCTATGGTTTCAGAAAAAGCCCGTAACAATTCCGTGACTTTCATGTCGCCCAGCAAAGCTTTCAACATGCCAGGAGTATCGGCCTCACACACCGTTATTTTCAATGAAGGATTAAGAGCCCGATTTGAAGCTTATCTGGAATCCTGCGAACTGAATGGTGGACACGTATTTGCCTTTCCTGCTGTGGAAGCTGCCTATTCAAATGGAACAGAATGGCTGGAGCAGCTATTAAGCTATATACAGGGAAACATTGATTATGTAACTGATTATATTCACACCCACATGCCCAAAATCAAGGTGATAGTTCCGATGGCTTCTTATCTTGTATGGCTGGATTGCCGCGACTTGAAACTCAGTCAGGAAGCACTCAACGATTGGTTTGTTTCAAAAGCTCATTTGGCTTTGAATGACGGAAAGACATTTGGCAAAGAAGGGATTGGCTTTATGCGTATGAACATCGGTTCTCCTCGTTCTATTCTTGAACAAGCCATGAAACAACTTCATTCAGCTTATCAGCAATTGCCGGAATAGAATATAAACAACGTGAATTCTGAGAATTTACTTACAAAAGTCTTAGAATTCACGTTATTTACAAAATGTCAATTCAGATGCCTTTATACGGCGTTATTTGACCACCGATACAGAAGTCGTGGAAAATTCGGCTGTTTTTTGACCCTTATAAAAATACAGAAAGACAGATATTCCTGCCTTTATCCGTCCAAATAACATAAACAGAAGTATGCTATATATTCCAGTATCGAAGAATCAAGAAATAAGCAGCCTTTTATCACTTAAAAAAATGAAGAAAATCTGCTTCGAAAAAGCATCAGAAATCCCCCGAAAACAGGTAAAAACAAGCAAAAAGAAGCATCAGCCAACGCAACTAATCGCGTAAGACAACGATTCTAGTACCGTAAGCCCTCGTTTCAAGTATTGTTACCGCCTGATACAAGTCGTATTTTCCTCCGGGAAAGGTTCCATAAACCTGTCCTATAACATGTTTTAAGGAGGTTTTCTAGCCCTAAAAAGGGATTTTTACCACTGTGAGCGAACTTTTTATCCCAAATACGGGTTATCGAAAAACAGCATTTTCCCATTTTTTAATGCAAAACATTCAATATTCCTATCAATATGACAAAAGCCTTGAACCGTTCTCATTATCTTTCCGGTTCAAGGCTTTTCCTTTCTGTGGTAATGTGTTCCGAAGTCTTTCTTATTTCCAGTCGTCTATAACCACTTTATCTTGTGTCCAGCTTTCTACCACCATCTGTATTCTCTCTTTGGGCAACTCGGAACAGAAATCAAAACAGATACAACGTTTGTCTCCCGGCATCAGTGTGACATAATTATCAGAATAATGTACCGGAAGAATCCGCTCGCCAGTTTCCTTATCGAAAAGTTTAATACGATTGAAGAAACTGATACGACTGTCACCTGTAAAGTTAATCTTTCCCTTATACGTGTTTTCATTCTTTACCAGCGAAGCCTGTATATCCGGACGAGAAACAGGCAATTCTGCCAATGTACGATAATCTTCGGGAGTTGTAGTCAGCCAATAAATATTATCCGTCAGTTGTTTTCCTTCTGCATCCAGCAAGGTCAGTTTCAAGAAATACACACCTTTTATCGCTTCCGGCTGCGGAACTTCAAACAAATCATTTAACCCATTGGCCGACGCATCACATGTTTTCTCCTCCTTCCAACATTCCTTTCCATCTCGTGTAAACAACTGCGCTTTTACAACCAACCCTTTCTTCTCTTCAACCGTCGTATTCAGTAAAGTCACTTTTTTTGTAATCAGATTATAAAACGGATGAATCGGTTCGCATCCTTTACGAGTTCCATAAAGAGAAGCATTGACATCGAGAAACCAATCGTACATCTGACCACGCAATGCAGTCCATGGATTTTGAGTTTTCCAAATCAGTACCCCGGTATACCAGTCCCACATGTGCGAAGCCCATCCTTCCATAAAGCTGCGGTATTGGTCATAATTGACTACCTGCGCATATTTACAATAATCTTCAATGGTATGCAGCTCTCCATAACGTTCCAGATGATCTCCATAGCCTAAATCCTTGTGATACCGCCAATTCAGATTACGTGTTCTTCCGTTTCTGGGAAATTCCTTTAAATCTTTCTCCGGCATGAAAGCACGGAAGCTTTCGACTTCGGGCGAACCTACCGAACCAACTTCCGGATTGAAAGGATGAGAACGGAAAGTAAAGAACCATTCCGGTTCCTGAATGCCATAAGGACCGTCTCCATTATCACCCAGTAAATTGCGGGTAAAAGTAGAATCGGTAGAATAACGGGCAAACAGACGATTCGGATCCAAACGAGGAAGAATATCTTCCTGCAAAGCCTGATCTATATCCTTAGCCAAAGGCCACTCGTTCGCTCCACACCAGAAACAAAGGCTCGGATGATTACGAATCATTTTAATCTGGTCTTCTGCCGAAGCCAAAAACAACGCATGATTATCCGGATATTCCCAGCGACGCTCTCTGGAGTCAAGTTTCGTAAGGTCTTCCCATGCTCCATTACAGTCCCCGCTTCCCCACAAATCCTGGAATACCAGAATACCATAGCGGTCGCAAGCCTCATAAAATTCAGGACGCTCCAGTAAGGCACCTCCCCACACACGTATCATACGCAGATTCATTTCAGCATGAAAACGCACGTCGTGCTCATATCGTTCAGGAGACAGACGAAGCAGCCAGTCGGAATCGATGTAATTGCCACCGGTCATAAATACAGGCTGACCGTTTACATAAAATTCACGGCCTCCGTTATGAGGATTTTTGCGTGTAGTTATTTCCCGAATACCAAAACGTACATTCTCAATATCCGTTTCTTCCCCATCCATTACAAACGAAAAAGAAATCTGATGCAAAGGCTGGGTTCCTATTCCATTCGGCCACCACAAAGACGGATTCTTCAAAGTCTGTCTGTCAAGTTCGACTGTTTTGGTTTCATAAGGCTGCAAGCTCACCGGCTCTTCCAACTTTCGTCCTTCGTACACCATCCTCAATATCCCTTTTTTAGGTTGAGCCGATACATTCTTCACCTCCACAGATGTTTCCAAATAAGCCGGAGCCTGTTTGGTATCACTCGGACGGCGTACTCCCGGTACTTTCGTCACCACATACGGATGATCTACACAAACATCTCCTGTCGTGGTAATAGAAACTTCATCCCAGATTCCGGTATTACGGTCGCGTACGGGCTGAATCCAATCCCATCCGGGAGTATATTGCATCGTACAGTTTCGGGCTATCTGTCCGTCACCTCCCTGTCCTCCATTAGGAACTCCTACATGATCGGGAGGAAAGACCAATACTCCCAATACATTCACAGAATCCTTTTTCAAATAAGAAGTAATATCGTAAGTCTGGCGTAAGAACATTCCTTCATGAGTCGTAGTATTGACACGCTTTCCGTTCAGATAAATTTCAGCCTTATAATTGATGCCTCTGAAATTCAGCCATACATGTGTTCCTGAATTTACTGAAGAAACTGTAAAAGGACGGACAAACCAATAAGTATAGAAATCCCGCCCCACAGCAGAGATATCCGGTATCTTCTCATTATTCAATCCAAACTCGGGAGCAGGAAACAACTTGTTCTCCAGCAAGGTAGTCAGCACCGTTCCCGGTACTTTCGCCTGCAACCATCCTGATGAATCAAAACATCCTGAAGTAAGTCTGTTTCCATCTTCTCCAATTTCTGCGGCCCTACGGGCAAACCAACCCTCATGTAATAAAGTTTTGCTTCCAGCTTCTGGTAATACAACCTGTACCCCATTCTGCGCAAAACCCAATAAAGGCAGACAAACTGCCATTACCAATAATCGTACCTGTGTTTTCATGTAATAAAGATTCGTAAAGTGAAAGCAAAGGTACATTTTTATCGTAAAAAACCAAATTATCGGCAGTTGTCATTCCTTATAAAGACAGAGTCTATCTAATGGAAAGAGCTTCTGTAAAAACATAAAAAAACTTCCTGACGAATCATTCGACAGGAAGTCTATAACTGTTTCCATTACTGTTTCAATAAATAATTCTTGAAAGCAGAAAACTCTTTCGACATCGGTACACTCTGTTTTTCACCTCTCATAAAGGCCTGAAGTTTTTCAGGAATCTTTACCTCATGTCCGATGATACCCTCTACTGTTTGAAGGAACTTAGCCGGATGGGCCGTTTCAAGGAAGACACCATATTCATCGTTTTTCAATTCCTGTGCCAAAGCCTTGTAGCCACACGCTCCATGCGGATCGAGCAGATAACCGGTTTCTTCGTATACCTGCTGTACGGTATCACGTATCTGCTCATCGGTATACGTTTCACCACTGATTTCTGAAGCAATTGCGTCATGACTTCCTTCATACAAATCGAGAATACGGGCAAAGTTACTAGGATCTCCCACATCCATTGCATTAGCAATAGTCGATACCGACGGACGAGGGCGGTATTCTCCTGTCTTCAAATACTGATAGAAGATATCATTCCGGTTATTAGCTGCAATAAAACGCTTCACTGGCAGCCCCATCCGTTTTCCGAAGAGTCCGGCAGTAATATTACCGAAGTTACCGCTGGGCACACAAATCACCAGATTGTCGGCCTTGCCTATTTTCTTCATCTGCGCATAAGCATAAAAATAATAAAAAGCCTGAGGAAGGAAACGTGCCACATTGATTGAATTGGCAGAAGTCAGCTGCATGTGCTCATTCAATTCTTTATCCATAAAAGCATTCTTCACCAATGCCTGACAATCGTCGAATGTACCGTCTACCTCGATAGCGGTAATATTCTGCCCCAGTGTAGTAAACTGCTTTTCTTGTATCTCGCTGACCTTACCTTTCGGATACAGTACATACACATGAATACCTTCCACTCCCAGGAATCCATTGGCTACGGCACTACCTGTATCACCGGAAGTAGCAACCAGCACGTTCACTTGGTTTTTACCTTCTTTCCGGATAAAATACCCCAGCAAGCGAGCCATAAAACGTCCGCCCACATCCTTAAAGGCCAATGTAGGACCATGAAAGAGTTCCAAAGCATATACGTTGTCTTTTACCTGAACAACAGGGGCATCGAAACTCAATGTATCGTATACAATCTGTTTCAGAGTTTCTGCCGGTACATCTTCGCCAAAAAACGCATCAGCTACCCGACAGGCAATCTCCTGAAAAGACATTTTTTCTATTTCCTCAAAAAAGGAAGAAGGCAACGGCTTTATCACCTCCGGCATATACAAGCCTTTATCGGCAGCAAGACCCTTTACTACCGCTTCTTCTAGTGTGGCCCAAGGAGCCTTTTTATTGGTACTATAGTATTTCATAAGGTCAGTATTTCATAAATTCATTCATAAACTCATCTCTCTCAAGTGTGCCATACGCCCCCTGTTTGCAGGAAACTTCATCGTATGTCTGCACCTCATCGGGTTCTATACCCGGATAGTAAATAAGGAAAGGAATCGGTTCGGCTGTATGAGTACGCAACTCACAAGGAGTAGGATGATCGGGCAACACAGCAATCGCTACCGGTTCGTCCCATTCCTTCACAGCTTCATATACAGGTTTTACAATACGGCTATCCAGATCTTCTATCGTCTGCAATTTCAAGGCTACATTTCCCTCATGACCGGCCTCATCACTTGCTTCGACATGCAAATACACAAAATCGTCTGTCCGCAAAGCTTCGATAGCCGCATGTGCCTTTCCTTCGTAATTCGTATCATAGAGCCCTGTTGCTCCTTCTACATCAATACAGCGTAAACCTGCATAACGACCAATTCCGCGAATCAAGTCGACAGCTGTAATGACACTTCCCTTCTTTATCTCCGGATATTTCTGTGACAAAGGCTCCATTTGCGGACGGAAGCCCGGACTCCATGCCCAAATACTGTTTGCCGGATCTTTTCCTTCTGCCATTCGCTTCAGGTTCAGCGGATGAGAAGCCAGCAGTTCCTGCGAACGAAGTGTCAGCTCGTTCAGCAAACGTGCAGTTTCTTCTGCCTCAGCACAAGCCGGACGCACCATATTCGGACGAAAAGGCTGCAACGGAATATCGTGAGGAGGTACACAAACCAATCTTTTATCTCCTCCTTTTATTACCAGCAGATGGCGATACTGTACTCCGGTATAAAAATGAATACGGTCCGTGCCCAAATGTTCCTGCAAATAACGAATCAGCACATCAGCCTCTTCCGTGGTAATATGTCCGGCCGAATGGTTTTTCAAGGTTTCCCCTTCCACACATACTATATTACAGCGCAAGGCCAAATCCCCCGGACAAAGTTCAACCCCTATACTTGCAGCCTCAAGCACCCCGCGCCCTTCGTATACCTTAGGTAAATCGTATCCCAATACCGACATATTGGCAACTTCGCTCCCCGGATGAAATCCATCAGCTACTGTTTTCAACATACCACAACGCCCCATTGCGGCCAATTTATCCATATACGGTGTCTGTGCATACTGCAACAAAGTCTGGTTTTCCAATGAAGGTACGGCCCAATCGGCCATGCCATCGCCTAATATAATAATGTGTTTCATTGTTCTAAATATTTGCAATGCTCATAATATCGGCAAACACACCGGCTGCAGTTACGCTGGCACCGGCTCCGTATCCCTGAATGAGCATAGGGTATTCATTGTATCGCTCGGTAGTGAGCAAAATAATATTGTTGCTACCTTCCAGATTATAGAATGGATGGCGACTGTCTACTTCCTGTAAGGAAACTACACCTTTTCCATTGTCCAGGCTTGCCACGAAGCGCCAGCGTTTTCCTTCGGCTTCCAATTTCTTGCGACGGGCTTCAAAATCAGCATCCAACGTTTTGACATTCTTCCAGAAATCGTCCAACGAGCCTTCGAAGCAAAAATCCGGAATAAAGAGATGTTTCTCCACATCCTCCTGACTCAGTTTATATCCGGCCTCACGAGCCAAGATAACCAGTTTACGGATGACATCCTTTCCACTCAGGTCGATACGCGGATCGGGTTCCGAATAGCCTTCTTCCTTTGCTTTACGGATTGTTTCACTCAAAGGTACTTCCTCGCTGATGGTATTGAAGATATAATTCAGCGTACCACTTACCACCGCTTCAATCTTAAGAATCTTATCGCCACTGTTGATAAGGTCGTTGATGGTATTGATAATCGGAAGTCCTGCACCCACATTGGTTTCGAAAAGGAATTTCACACCACGCTGGCGGGCAATAGACTTCAGTTCTGCATAGACATCGTATTCCGAAGAAGCGGCTATCTTATTGGCTGCTACAACCGAAATATTATGGCTTAGAAAATCTTTATACAGTCCGGCAATGGAAGCATTGGCAGTACAATCCACAAATACAGAGTTGAATATATTCATGCCAATAATCTCGTCGTGCAAAACCTGAGGCGAAGAAGGAACACCTTTCTCCTCCAGTTCCTTACGATAGTTATTCAAGTCTATTCCGCGGCGGGTAAAGTATGCATAATGTCCGTTGGCAATACCTACCACTTTCAAGTTCAGTCCCCGCTCCTGCTTCAATTTCTCCTGCTGACTGTTGATTTGCTCAATCAAGCTATGTCCTACCGTACCGATTCCGCAAATGAACAGATTCAGCACCTGATATTCGGACAGGAAGAAAGAATCGTGAATCACGTTCAGAGTCTTACGCAAAGAATCACCTTCTACCACAAAAGAAATGTTTGTTTCCGATGCTCCCTGTGCACAGGCAATGACATTGATACCGTTTCGTCCGAGCGTACCAAACAGTTTACCTGCAATTCCCGGAGTATGCTTCATGTTCTCTCCTACAATAGCCACTGTAGCCAGTCCGCTTTCTGCCATCATCGGCGAGATTTCTCCCATTTCAATTTCTTTGGCAAACTCTTCATTCAGCACTTTACATGCCAAAGCCGAATCTTCTGTACGTACCCCGATAGAGGTTGAGTTTTCCGAAGAAGCCTGTGATACCAGGAAGACACTGATACCATTTTCTGCCAAGGTCTTGAAAATACGGTGGTTGACTCCAATCACACCCACCATACCCAATCCGGTCATGGTAATAAGGCAGGTATCATTAATAGAAGAAATACCTTTGATAGGTTTTGAAAAATGATCGGCCTGCTGCTTGACAATAGTACCGGGAGCATCCGGATTGAATGTATTCTTTATCAGAATAGGAATGTTTTTATGGCATACCGGATAAATGGTCGGCGGATAAACCACCTTGGCTCCGAAGTTACACAACTCCATTGCTTCCACATAACTCAGTTCGGTAATAGGATATGCAGTACTGATGACACGGGGATCGGCAGTCATAAAACCATCCACATCGGTCCATATCTCCAGAATATCCGCATTCAGAGCCGCAGCCAGAATAGAAGCTGTATAATCCGAACCTCCACGTCCCAAATTGGTCACTTCTCCGGTATCCTTATCTGTAGAAATAAAACCGGGTACCAGTGCTACCTGGGGAACTTCCTTGAAAGTCTCTCTTACCAGACGATTCGTCAGTTCCGAGTCGAGTATATGTTTGTTATGCTTCTTTTCGGTTTTGATAAAAGTACGTGAATCGAACCACTGGGCTCCTTCTATCAGTGTAGCCACAATGATAGACGAAAGACGTTCTCCATAGCTTACTATTGTAGCAGAGGTTTTGGGAGAAAGGTCATGAATCAAGAAAATACCCTGAAAGATATTTTTCAATTCGCTCAACAGCTCGTTGACCTGATCCAATAAAACTTCACGTGCTTTCCCGGCAGGAATGACTGTATATACCATTTCGATATGGCGGTTGACAATCTCCTTCATTTCCTTCTCATACGCCGAATCACCGGCTGCAGCCATTTTCGATGTATGAATCAGTTTATCTGTAATTCCTCCTAATGCCGATACGACTACTATAACCTTATCGTCTACCGATTCGACTATTTTTTTTACACTCAACATACTGTTGACCGATCCAACAGATGTTCCGCCGAATTTCAATACTTTCATGCTCTTATATTTTTAGCCTGTTTTCCCCGATATACATGCAGGAAAATAAAGTTCAAAAAAGAAAAAAAATGAATGATAAAAAAGAATATGCTTGCGCACGCAAGCGTGTATCACGTAGAAACACCATATATACTATCTTCCCCCCAGAGGGGTCATCCCAAAGGTCGATGTAGTGGTCATCATCCACCCCATCCCGGTCTGTGTCATGTTACGATAGTAGATATTCACTTATTGATTTTTTAGTCTGTGGCAAATATAAGAACATTTTTCTACAAACAAACAGATTTTACTGTTTTTTTGCCACATTTACATCAACTACACCATCTAATAGATTAAAAAGTATCGAATAATAACATCTTTAGTTCTATAAAGAAAGTCTGGTTCATACAGCAACTCGTCTATATTCGACGACGTCGGATACAAAGCCGACGACGACAAATCACCGTTCAACGATGCCGTTTGCGCAGCCAACGACGGCAATTATATACCGACAATACAAACAGATACAATCCATCCACATCATACAACATTTGTTCCCTGACTTTTCTTCTACCTGCAAAAAAAATGGCTGTACAACGGGGAAAAAATCCTCGAAGTACAGCCTGTCAATTTAACCTATACTATAAAAAAAATCTTTATTTGCGATACGCAGCCAATTCCTCGGCATTAAACTTGCGAATAAAGTTGAAGTGTTTCTCAACTTCAGATTCTGCATAGTTTACGTATACATTGAGTGATTGTGCAAACAGCTCCGGAGCTTTGGTAGCATCCTGCAGCAACAAATGGCTCATTACACATACTGCTGCCATTTCGTACAGACGACGTGCCACGAAATCGAGCAATTCCTGATTCTGTGCCTCTTTCACCGCATTGGTACATGCTTCCAGTTTACGGGTCATGTCTTTGATACGGTTCATGTATCCTTCAAATTCAGGAGCGCATGGAATCAATTCGTATTCGTGCAAAGTAGCGGCATATGAACCGTTAGTCACATAACGGATAGCAGCCACAGTCTGCAACTGAGTAGTACCTTCGTAAATGCTGGTGATACGTGCATCACGATAAATACGCTGACAAGCATATTCCATCATGAAACCTGAACCACCGTGTACCTGGATACAGTCGTATGCATTCTGGTTGGCATATTCAGAGTTCATACCTTTGGCAAGCGGAGTAAAGCTGTCTGCCAGTTTCGCATAGCGTTTCTGTTCCTGACGTTCTTCCGGAGTAAGTTTACGTTCACGGGCAATATCGTCCAAAGCCTTGTAAATATCTACATAGCGTGAAGTCTGATACAGCAAAGCACGTCCGGCATCCAGTTTAGCCTTGATAGTAGCCAGCATATCGTATACTGCCGGGAATTCGATGATAGCCTTGCCGAACTGTTTACGGTCTTTAGCGTATGCCAAAGCTTCGTTGTAAGCAGCCTGGCTCAAACCTACCGACTGTGCAGCAATACCCAGACGGGCACCGTTCATCAAAGCCATTACATATTTAATCAAGCCCAACTTACGTTCGCCGCAAAGTTCAGCTTTCGCATTTTTGTATACCAACTCACAAGTAGGAGAACCGTGAATACCCAACTTGTTTTCGATGCGGCGTACATCTACACCACCGTCGTTCTTGTCATAAATAAACATAGACAGACCACGACCGTCGTGAGTTCCTTCTTCCGAACGAGCCAATACCAGGTGCAAATGTGCATCACCGTTTGTGATGAAGCGTTTTACACCATTCAGACGCCAGCAGTTGTTAGCCTCATCGTAAGTAGCTTTCAGCATTACGCTCTGAAGGTCCGAACCTGCATCCGGTTCGGTCAAGTCCATAGACATGGTTTCACCTGCACAGATACGAGGGATGAAACGGCTGTGCTGATCTTCGTTACCAAACTCGTACAATGTTTCGATACAGTCTTGCAGCGACCAGATATTACCAAAGCCGGCATCTGCCTGAGCTACGATTTCCGCACACATGGTATACGGAGTGATAGGGAAGTTCAATCCACCGAAACGGCGTGGCATAGTCATACCGTTCAGACCGGCTTTCACCATGGCATCGAGGTTTGCTTTAGTTCCCGAAGCATATTCCACGCGACCGTTTGCACAGTGTGGTCCTTCTTCGTCTACTCCTTCTGCATTGGCAGCAATTACTTCACCGGTAATTTCTCCGGTAATTTCCAATACTTTATCGTAAGAGTCGATTGCATCGGCATAGTCCTGCGGTGCATAGTCGTACTCGTCTTTATCTCTATAACTGCGTTCTTTCAGTTCGCAGATACGCTCCATCAACGGGTTGTTCAGATGGAAGCGTAATTCCGGATGTTCTGTATAAAAGTTAGCCATTACTTACTATTCTTTTTATAATACTTGATTAATTTCGGAACCACTTCCTCTACTGTTCCGTTGATTACATAATCTGCAATTGAATTGATCGGTGCGTTCGGATCATTGTTTACAGAAATAATGATACCTGCATCCTGCATACCGGCAATGTGCTGAATCTGACCAGAGATACCGCAAGCGATATACAGTTTAGGATGAACAGTCACACCAGTCTGACCAATCTGACGGTCGTGATCGCAGAAACCGGCATCTACAGCAGCACGGCTGGCACCCACTTCTGCATGAAGTTCTTTAGCCAGTTCGAACAACATATCGAAGCCTTCTTTGCTACCCATACCATATCCGCCGGCAATGACAATAGGAGCTGCCTTCAGATTATGTTTGGCCTTTTCTACATGACGGTCGATTACTTTTACCACGTAGTCTGTTTCCGGAACATACTTCGCTACATCATGACGGATTACTTCGCCCTGATAGTTTTCATCGACAATTTCTTTTTTCATCACTCCTTCGCGTACGGTAGCCATCTGAGGACGATGTTCGGGGTTGATAATGGTAGCTACAATATTACCACCGAATGCCGGACGAATCTGATACAACAGATTTTCGTAAGTAACTCCGTTCTTCTTGTCTTCATGGTTTCCGATTTCCAACTGAGTACAGTCGGCAGTAAGACCACTTGTCAGTGCAGAAGATACACGCGGACCCAGGTCACGACCGATAACGGTAGCACCCATCAGACAGATCTGAGGTTGTTCTTCCTTAAACAGGTTGACAAGAATAGAAGTGTGAGGGAGTGAAGTATAAGGGAACAAGCCCGGAGCATCGAATACATGTACACGGTCTACTCCGTAAGGCAATACTTGTTTTTCTACATCTGTAAGATCGCTGCCGGCACAGATTGTTTCCAGCTGGCATCCCAACTGATTGGCCAACTTACGACCTTTGGTTAAAAGTTCGAGACTGACATCGGCAACATGTTTGCCTTCCATCTCACAATATACAAATACGTTATTCATAGTCTTTATCCGATAGTATGGTTAGCCAACAGTTCAACAATCAAATTCTCTACATCTGCATCACTTCCTGTCAGTGTCTTACTTTCCTTAGCCTGGAAGATAATATTTTCAATCTTCTTTACCTTAGTAGGTGAACCTGACAATCCGCATTGTTTAGTGTCTCCGTTTACATCGGCTACACTCCATTCTACAATATTCAGATAAGGACGAGTTTCATACAAAGAAGCATATGGAAGTTCTACGCCTTCTTTTGCCAATGCAGCCTTTTCCTGTCCGCCCAGTGCACGTTTGTACTTCTGCACCAGTTTTGCATTACGCGGACGGCATGGAGCAGCACTACCGTTTACAGTCAGCACAATAGGCAATGGAGCCTCTACAGTTTCCACACCTCCGTCGATATGACGTTTTACACGGATGCGTCCGTCTTTTACCTCCTGAATTTCTTCTACGTATGTTACCTGAGGCAATCCCAGTTTTTCTGCTACCTGAGGACCTACCTGTGCAGTATCTCCATCGATAGCCTGACGACCACCTACAATAATGTCATATTCACCTATTTTACGAATAGCAGTAGCCAACGCATACGATGTAGCAAGTGTATCAGCTCCGGCAAAAGCACGGTCTGTCAGCAAATAGCCGTTGTCGGCACCTCTATATAAACCTTCACGAATAACTTCTGCGGCACGGCCCGGTCCCATAGTCAAGATAGTCACGGTAGAGCCAGGATGTGTGTCTTTCAGTCTGAGTGCCTGTTCCAAGGCGTTCAAGTCTTCCGGATTGAAGATAGCCGGAAGAGCCGCACGGTTCACCGTTCCGTCGGCATTCATGGCATCTTTCCCTACATTGCGAGTGTCAGGTACTTGTTTTGCCAATACTACAATTTTCAAGCCCATTCGATTAATATTTTAGTATTAGTAATTAATTGGCGGCAAATTTAATGAAACCATTCATTCTGCAAAAAGATATGGAAGGAAAATGCACAAAGTTTGTTAAATTGAGCATCACAAGGCAAAATATCAACAGAAATATAAAAAACAATGTTATCCTAAATTTTGAAAAGCTTGTATATTTGCTATCCGTATATCAATATAAAATATCATGCATACTATTTCAGAAGATATCAGTCAGCAACTGTGCAATTGGGGCATCCAGCCTGCACAATCCAACTGGACAACCAAGATTATATTTATCGTAGGTATTTTACTTCTTTCGTATCTCATCAGCATGGGCTTCCGGCATTTAATTGTTCCCATCATACAAAAAGTAACCGCCAAAACCAAAGCTACCTGGGACGACTATCTGTTTAATGACAGAATGATGCACAGCTTTTGTTTACTCATACCTCCACTTGTATGGTATCTGTTGCTGCCATTTGCCTTCAACGATTCTCCCCACATATTAAATCTGTTATTAAAGGCCTGTCTGATTTATATTGTAGTCATGACGGTAAAACTCATAGGCAGTTTTCTCGACTCTCTTTATGAAATATCCAGCGAACATGAACGGTTAAAAAATCGTCCGCTGAAAGGTATTTACCAGATGATTCAACTGATAGTCATAGGAGTAGGTCTAATTCTTATCATCAGCATTCTGATTGATAAAAATGCAACCAGCATTCTGGCAGGATTGGGAGCTTCGGCAGCCATTTTAATGTTAATCTTCAAAGACAGTATATTGGGACTGGTGGCAGGAGTCCAGTTATCTGCCAATGATATGTTACGGCCGGGCGACTGGATTACCATGCCTAAATATGGTGCCGACGGTGATGTACTGGAAGTATCTCTTACTACCGTAAAAGTACGAAACTTCGACAAGACAATTACCACCATTCCTCCCTATGCTTTGGTGAGTGATTCTTTCCAAAACTGGAGGGGAATGCGCGAAACAGGAGGCAGACGTATCAAACGCTCTGTTTTCATCGATCTGAATACAATTCATTTCTGCACTCCCGAAGAAAGAAGTTATTTTAAATCGAAAGGGTGGATAGAAAAAGATGAGAACAACCAAATTGTGAATTTACAGGTATTCAGAGACTATCTGCAAAATTACCTGAAAGCTCACCCGCGAACGCATAAAGAACTCATGATTATGGTACGACAGATGCAACCCACTTCGGAAGGACTTCCTCTGGAAGTTTATTGTTTCTCTAATACTTCCGACTGGAAGCAATACGAAGAAATACAGGGAGAGATTTTCGATCATCTGCTGGCCATGATTCCGGAATTTGGACTACGTGTTTATCAGCGTCCTTCGGGCAGAGACATCAACAGATAGCCCAACTATAAACAAGAAAGGAGGTAAAACCCGATTATATGAGTGGTTTTACCTCCTTTCCTTTCTTACACAAGCCGTTTATTGAAACAAAGAACCGTCAAACTTTACATTGAGATAAACATCATTCGGTTCATTATCTATTTCTACCCGATAAAAATCGGTTTCTCCCTGAGGCAGATCAATGATTTTCACTTCATCCACGTGCCTTCCTCCTGCTTCCCGTGCAACTGTTTCCCGCACCTTTGCAGGAATCACAACCTGATCGGCTGCTACAGAGTAATAACTTGTCACATCAAACTCAGTCTTTATCCATTGTGCTCCGGATGTATAAAAGGCCTCAGCTTCTACACGGTTCAGCGGCATATTCCATTCTGCATGAGTTCCTGTATAAAAAAACTCAGCCTCATAATTACCCCACTCAAAATCCCACTTAGGGTTCATATTTGGATATTGAGCTTCGAAGACCTGTTTCACCTCATCAGGAGGATTTGCCCCTACATGATCGTCGTCTTTATCACAACTCGACAAAGTCAATATTCCTAACACTGTACCTAATGCAATACCAGTATACTTTTTCATCATTTCTTTCATAAGATTCCATTATTTAAGATTTCTGATGCAAATGTAGGAGGGTAATTCTGAAATAAAATTGAAATATAAGAACAGAAAGGAATAAAAAAAGATTGTATTCTGCAAAGCATACACTTCTGCAGAATACAATCTCTCTTTTTTCTATACTGTATTTTCTACACCAGGAACATCGCTATAAACTGAATAAACAAAATAAGGAATACCATGGCTATAGGATAGACAGTAGCATAAGCTACTCCCGGGATATTACTATCGGTCATCGAGTCGGCTGCAGCCAAACCGGGTGTGCTGGTCATTCCTCCGGTAATGGTTCCCAGCAAATCAAGCAAACTGATCTTAAAGACCAAACGTCCTACCAATGCAGCTATCAGCATCGGAACGAGAGTAATCAATGCTCCTACTCCAAACAGCAGGAAACCGCTTTCCTGAAATGTAGAAACCAAATTCTTACCCGCTGAAGTTCCAACTTCTGCCAGGAAAAGCAACAGTCCCAACTGACGGAGCAACTGGTTGGCCGGTCCAGACATAGACCAAAGAATAGGTCCGGTTTTTCCGATTGCACTTAAAAGAAGAGCCACAATCAAGACTCCTCCCGTTAAACCCGGAGAGAAAGACATTCCTCCACCAAAAGATATATTCAGTTTACCAAACAAAACTCCAAGCACAATACCCATTGCTATCGGGAAAAAATCTGTATCGGAAAGACGTTTTGCATCATTTCCCAACATACGGGCAACTGCCTGAATACCTTCCTTTTCTCCTACAACCATCAATTTATCACCAAACTTCAGAGCCAGTTCAGGCGAGGGAGACAAATCAATTCCACTTCGACGTACACGCGTAACGGTACATCCAAAATTGCGCTGCATATTCAAATCGCCCAGTTGCTTGTTGATCATATCTTTTTTGGTAAGCAGCAACGATTCGATACTCTGTGTATGCTCCAAAGGAAGTTCTCCTTCTTCACGTTCTCCCAACATCAAGGCCAGATTATTCAAGGACTCTTCGCTGCCGACAGCCTGAATACAGTCGTCTTTTTCTACCGTTGTATGGGCTGTAGGAATCATAATCTCTTCTCCACGTTTCAAACGAGAGATTACCGCTCCCGTCATTACACGGATATTAAGCTGTGCCAATGTACGTCCAAATACAGCAGAATTAGTAACCCGAAACAGACAGGTTCCCAATTCTGGAAAACTACTACGACGTTCTTTTTCCAGCTGACGCGCCTCTTGCTCCAAGTCGACACGCAACAACTTAGGCAATAGTTTTACAAATAAAATAACACCGATTACCCCAAATGGATATGCAATACCATACGCAATAGAGGCCAATGGAGACTGGGTACTGTCAATAGCTACAGCCAACCCCGGTGTACTGGTAAGAGAACCGGCTATCAGTCCTACAATACTAGGAGTATCTATATTGAATGCATATTTCAAGCCAACCGCCGTAAGACAAGCAGATGCAATAATAAGCAATGTAATCAAAATCAATGTTTTTCCTTTACTTCGGAAAGAATCGAAGAATCCGGGTCCTGCCTGAAGGCCAATGGTAAAAATAAACAATACCAATCCAAAATTTCCCAATTCTTTTGGAATGGAAACACCCCAATGACCAAATGCCAAGGCTATAAAAATAACGGCTGATACATCGAGAGACAATCCGCCTATCTTGATACGTCCAAGCATAAAACCCAACGCCACGATCAAGAAGACGGAGAAATAAGACGATTGTAATAAGTCGATTAACATAAGTTTTAATTGATTAATTGTTTTGGAATCAAATATACGACTTTCCTTTGAATCGTCCAAGTCATTGATTCATAACAAACAAGAAAATTACTTACTCATTCAATTCCTCTATATATTCGTATAATTTCCGGTAAAACGGATGTTGTGTCAAGGTGGAAACATCTCCTAATATAATCAGCTTCATACGGGCTCGGGTCATGGCCACATTCATACGACGCAAATCATTCAGAAAACCAATCTGTCCTTCTTCATTTGCACGCACCAGACTAATCAAAATGACATCCCGTTCCTGTCCTTGAAACCCATCGACAGTATTTATTGTAATAGCCGAACGGTAGGGCTTAAAGAAAGTATCTTTTTTAATCAGTTGCCGTAAATATTGCACCTGTGCCTTATAGGGGGATATTAATCCGACATCAATTCGCTCTTCGAGAATGCGCTCTCTTCCTATCTTCTGTAAATACTCCTTTAATGTTTGTACAGAAAGTTCAGCTTCCTGTTTGTTGATTCTCCCATAATTCTCACCGACAAACTCTTCATTGCAATCCATTCCTTCTGTATTAATCCACTCTATCGGAGTATCAAAATCAAGAATTCCACGGTATTTCACTTCTGGAGCAGAACGGAGTTGCCCATGATAGAACCAGTCCGATGAAAAGCGCATGATCTCTTCATTCATACGGTATTGAAGTTTCAAAAGTGATACCGTATCCGGTTTGTTACTTACGATAGCCTGCATCAGAGTATTTCCCAAACCTCCACGCAAAGCTTCCGGACTTTTTACCGTAGGTGGCAACTGACAATGGTCGCCCGCCAATATCACCCTGTCCGCTTTTCGTATGGCAATCCAGCAAGCAGCTTCCAAAGCTTGTGCCGCCTCATCTATAAATAAAGTGCCAAACTTTTGTCCAACCAACAACCGGTTGGCACTTCCCACCAACGTACAAGCTATCACACGGGCATCGGCAAACAATGCTTCATTAATACGTATTTCCAATTCCGTAGCACGGTCTTTAAGAGAGTTTATCTTTAAGCGGACAGTCTCTCTATCTGTACCTTTTCCGACACGAGCATATAGTTCGCGAATCGCTTTCCGGATACTCCATAATTGAGGATAATCCGGATGCGACTCAAACCGACGCTCGTAAGTAAACGAAAGCATTTTATCGTTTACCCGACTGGGATTACCTATACGCAATACACTAACTCCTCTGTCTACCAGTTTTTCACTGATCCAGTCGACAGCCATATTACTTTGTGCACAAACCAGAACTTGATTTTCACGATGCAACGTTTCGTAAACAGCTTCCACCAACGTAGTAGTCTTTCCTGTTCCGGGAGGTCCATGTACAATTGCTACATCTTTAGCATGCAATACTTTATTAACGGCCTCATCCTGTGCTGCATTCAACCAAGGGAAACGGACAGGTTGAAAAGAATAAACAGAAGCCTGCCTGCTTCCATGAAACAAATCTCTCAACTCCGCCAACCTGTTATTTTTTGCAGCAATAACCTGCTTCAAAGCCTCAAACATGGTTCGATAGCTGGTTTCGTCAAAATATAACTGTATCCCCAACACTTCCTTATTCTGCAAAGCCAGCAATGCATCCACTCCAGGTAGCACTAGAACCATACGGTCTTCGTCTACATAACTTACAGTAGCTATAAAGTGAAGATAATTCAGCTTACCCGATGCATCTTGCGTGAAAAAACACACCGGACGCCCATACTCAAACTGATGTTCAATGTCTTTATCCTCTCTCCGCTCCACTTCCACAACCAGTTGGTTCAAG
Organism: Phocaeicola acetigenes; assembly: GCF_027529745.1. Lineage (NCBI taxonomy): Bacteria > Pseudomonadati > Bacteroidota > Bacteroidia > Bacteroidales > Bacteroidaceae > Phocaeicola > Phocaeicola acetigenes. The sequence continues at coordinate 400,463 of NZ_JAPZVM010000002.1, read as the reverse complement.
GCATTGTAATAGTTACGCCCTATATTCAGCGGATACCAGCACATACCACGTTTGATTTTACGTCCGATGCCCATCAACTCTGTTTGCTGTTCGAACTGTTTTTTCTCGTAGTCATATTCTTTCTGCAGCAATTCATATTGCTTTTGCAGATAAAGAACAGGGGAAGATATTGTAGAATTTTCTTTCATACACATATTTTAATCTACGCAAAGATACAAGTTTCCATATTAATTGCTAATTTTGTTAGAAAGCAAATAGGATACAACCATGAAAAAGGAAGCTGACTACATTAAACGTATTGAAATAAAAGGTCTTTGGGGACGCAAAAATATTTCATGGAATCTACGTGCCGATGTCAATATTCTGAGTGGAGTAAATGGAATCGGGAAAAGTACGATTTTAAACAATTCTGTACGTAGCTTAACAGAGCTGGAAGGAGGTTCTCTAAGTAATGGAGTTAAACCGGGAGTAGTGTTCGTCTTTTCTCCTGAAGATGCAACCTATATTCATTTTGATGTCATTCGGAGTTTTGACCGTCCGCTCATCAATGCCGACCTTTTAGGAAAAATCGGAAACCAACAAGTCAAAACAGAGTTAGACTGGCAACTTTATCAATTACAGCGACGTTATCTGGACTATCAAGTGAACATAGGGAACCGTATCATTGAACTGCTGACCTCAGGAATCATTGAAGATCAGGCTAAAGCTACACAAGTTTCAAAGCCTAAGACCAAGTTCCAGGACTTGATAGACGAACTGTTCAGCGAAACCGATAAGAAGATTATCCGTAAGAGCAACGAAATATTATTCGAACAAGATGGAGATATTTTGACTCCTTATCAATTGTCTTCAGGTGAAAAACAAATGCTTGTAATATTGCTTACCGTCTTAGTACAAGACAATAAATCTTGTGCCCTGTTTATGGACGAACCTGAAATCTCTCTACACATCGAATGGCAGCAAAAACTGATTGGTATGATACGTAGTCTCAATCCTAATGTACAAATTATACTTACGACTCATTCTCCTGCTGTCATTATGAATGGCTGGGTAGATGCCGTGACAGAAGTTAGTGATATTACCACTCTTTAAATTTTCACACTATGGGAAAGAGATTGACTGAAAATCTTTCTTCTTTATACATTGGAGCAGCTAATAGTTTAAAGCCCAAACATGCAAGAAGAAAAGTCGTAGCATACGTAGAAAGCTACGAAGATATATCATTTTGGCGTTCCTTGCTTGCCGATTATGAAAATGAGAATCTTTATTTCGAAGTCATGCTTCCCTCTGCCAACTCATTAGCTAAAGGAAAGAAGACTGTATTAATGAACCAATTGGGAAAACAATTGGGAGAAAATATGATTGCCTGTGTAGACAGTGACTATGACTATCTTCTTCAAGGAAGGACTCAGACTTCTCAATACATTAACAACAACCCTTATGTTTTTCAGACTTATGCCTATGCCATAGAAAATTACCATTGCTATGCAGAAGGTTTGCATGAAGTGTGTGTAACTGCAACTCTGAATGACCATTCTCTCATCGACTTTCCTGCTTTTATGAAACTATACTCCCAAATAGCTTATCCTCTTTTTATCTGGTCTGTATGGTTTTACCGTAAACATAACTTATCAGAATTCTCTTTACTCGACTTTTGTTCACAAGTGAAACTTGACCACGTAAGTATACGACATCCGGAGCGTAGTCTGGAAGTTATGGCTAAAAAAGTCAATCGGAAGTTACACGAATTAGAGCGGAAACATGCGAATGCCCTTCATGAAATAGAAGAAATGAAAAGTGAATTTAAGACATTAGGAGTATACCCCGAAAATACCTATATGTTTATTCAGGGGCATCACATTATGGATAATGTAGTGTTAAAACTACTCGTACCCGTATGTACTATATTACGACGCGAGCGCGAACAACAGATACATGAGTTGGCACTGCATAATATACAATTACATAATGAGCTTGTCAGCTACCAACGCAGTCAGGTAGGAGTAGAATTGGTCATCCACAAAAATCCCAATTACAGAAATTCACCACTCTATCATATGATTCAACAAGATGTAGAGCGTTTTCTGAAAAAAATACACTGAATAAGATTACATTGATTTACATTGATAGAATCTGATGTAAGTAACATTTAGACCAAGCTTAAAACAAGACTGTCAATCAAAACTAAATCCATTCCATAAATTACCAGCAGGAACCGGAGCGATAAGATCTATTTCCTGTTTGGATACCGGATGCACAAAACGTACTCTACGTGCATGGAGGCAAATGCTTCCATCGGGATTGGAGCGAGGAAATCCATACTTTAGATCCCCCTTAATAGGGCATCCCATTTTAGCTAGCTGGCATCGAATCTGATGGTGTCTTCCTGTTTTCAAATCGACTTCCAACAGATAATAATTTTCCGAATGACCTATCAGACGATAATGTAATATGGCCTTTTTCGAGTTCTTCACTTCTTTATCGTAGGCATAAGACTTATTCTGTTTTTCATTGCGAACCAAATAATGCACCAACTCTCCTTCTGTCTGAGGAGGACAGTTTTTCACTATTGCCCAATAAGTCTTTTTCACTTCTCCTATACGAAACATCTCATTCAAACGAGAGAGAGCTTTGCTGGTTTTTGCAAAGACAACTAATCCACTAACCGGACGATCCAGTCGATGAGTCACTCCGATAAACACATTGCCAGGCTTGGCATACTTTTCCTTCAGATACAGTTTTACTGTCTCCGACAAAGGAGTATCCCCTGTTTTGTCTCCCTGTACAATTTCAGAAGCGGTTTTATTAACTACAATAATATGATTATCTTCGTAAACTACAGTCATAGCTATGTTAGAAATGAAATGATCCGACTAAAGAATAAAATTTACTTGAAAAATAAGGAATGAAGAATAAAGAAAGCCGAATGCCGTAAGCCATTCTTCTCCCTCTATTCTTCATTCCTTATGAAGTACTATATTACATATTCATACCACCATCTACCTGGATAACCTGTCCTGATACATATGCAGACAAGTCAGAAGCAAGATATAATGCAGTATTAGCTACATCTTCCGGAGTACCTCCACGACGCAAAGGAATCTTCTTAGCCCATTCAGCCTTAACTTCGTCAGACAACTTAGCTGTCATATCAGTAATGATGAATCCCGGAGCAATTGCATTGGCACGGATACCACGAGAGCCCAATTCCTGAGCAATTGATTTAGCCAAACCAATCATACCAGCCTTTGATGCAGAATAGTTGCACTGACCTGCATTACCGTGTACACCAACCACAGAAGCCATGTTGATGATGTTACCACTCTTCTGACGCATCATGATTGGAGTACAAGCGTGAATAAAGTTGAAAGCAGATTTCAGATTCACACCAATCACAGCATCCCACTGTGCTTCACTCATACGCATCATCAAACCGTCTTTTGTAATACCGGCATTATTCACCAGAATATCGATAGAACCGAAATCTTCCTTAATCTGTTCTACCACTCTAGCTGTATCTTCAAAACTAGCAGCATTAGAAGCATATCCTTTTACTTTTACACCGAATGCAGCTATTTCCTTTTCTGTATTCTCACCATTCTCGTCGATAACCAAATCTGTAAATGCGATGTTTGCACCTTCTGCAGCAAACTTCAATGCGATAGCTTTACCGATACCACGAGCAGCACCTGTAACAATCGCTGTTTTTCCTGTTAATAATCCCATAATGATATTTATTTTAAAGATTAATATTATTCTTTTTTACATCCCAAAGCCCCAAATACGATTTTAGCTACATATCGCCAGCCAATCTCGTCTTCCAAATCTTCACCAATCTGACCGCGAATATAAGGCACCTCCATCCCTTTGATACAATAGTGCAAGATATCTGCTGTTATCTCCACATTGTCGATATCAAAAATACCTTTCTCTTTGCCTTCCTGCAACACATTTCGAAATAATTGTATTTCCTTTCTATCAAAGTTCTTACGCATTGCTTCTACCCGCCATATATCCCGAAAGAAATCCGCGCGAAGAGTTCCATTCCGAAATACAACCATTTTAACAATATCCAAGTGGGTAGTAATTAAATCAAGAATCTTCTGGTCAGGAGCAACCGATTGTTTTGCAGCCTTTTCCATTGAATCCGAAAGCATTTCCAATTCCGACTCCACAACAGCCATATAAATCTGATCCTTACTTTTAAAGTAAGTATACAGTGTGCGACGTCCCTTTTTAGAGGCTACCGCAATATCATTCATCGTTGTATCTTCTACCCCTTTTCTGGCAAAAAGTTGCCGGGCAACATCTACTAATTTGGCTCTTGTCTTTAATACTGTCATGCCTTCCTTCTATTGCACATATTTATAGAGTGTGAGCAAAAGTACAGTTTTTATTCCGACTACACAAATAATTAAGGCGGGAAAGGCGATTTAGGAAATAAAAGAAAGGAAGTAAAGCATCAAATACATTTGAGGCTTTACTTCCTTTTTTACTTTTTCAAGTCAATACTTTAATTTCTCCTAATAAACATCAACGATCGTATTGCGGCATATCAGGATTGAAATCAAGAACAGTCTGTGGAATCGGCATAATATAACGCAAGTCGTTTGCGGGCAATGTCCATGTTTCACCATCAGCACTGTGAACGATATCTTTACGGAACCAGTCTTCACGATTCAGACGTTTCAAGTCAATCAAACGCGGAGCCCCCTGCATAGCAAACTCACGACGGCGTTCGTCGATTACCAGTCGAAGAGCCTCTGTACGATTTGGAGCATCTGTTTCCTCTACATAATGCACATTGTTTTTAATACGGGCATCACGCAATTGGTCAAGCAATTGCAAAGCTCGAGAAACAGAACCGATACGCGCTTCACATTCTGCAGCTATTAAGTAAATTTCAGGAGTAGTAAATCCTGCATTCTGAGTAATATAAGGAGCATAAGTACTATATCCTTTAAATTTTTCAGGTGTTGCAGAAGGATTCATTGTAAAATTAGCCTCATCGGTAGCAAAGAACAGACGCAAACGCATATCTACTCCATCAGGAGCCAAATGACGCTTGAATGTTTCAAGCAAATCTTCACTAGCTACAACTGCAGTGTAGAAACCTGAACCTGCTCCATTTAAGTTACGCATGAAGATATTCTCTACATTATCTACATCTTCTGGGAAAGTTTCATCCGGATTAGACTCCAGCACAATACGTCCAAATGTACTGTATGTAGTAGTATAAGGCTTCATATCCAGTAACTCATCATTCAGTTTAAGAGCTTCATTTGCATTTTTCAACGCATTCTCGTAATCACCCATATAAAGGAACATACGTGCCTGAAACGCATAACCGATTGTCTGACTAGGATGATATACATTAGTTGCAACTTCCGGCAAAAGCGGAGTGGCAGTCTTCAAGTCAGAAATAATCTGATCATATACTTCTGCAACTGTATTGCGCACATACGAAGCGCCATCACCCACTACTTCGCTCAGCAAAATAGGCACCCCATAATCTGTACCCGCAGTCTTAGGGTCATAGTGATTTCCGAAAATATTGACCAAATTCAGGTATTCGAATGCACGACCTACAAGTGCTTCAGCATATTTTGCCTCTCTCTGTTCTTTAGTAGCATCAGGTACATTCAATATATTATTTGCTACTGCATTATATACATAGATATTTTCGTAAGCATTATTCCACAAAGGGTCAGAGTTTCCGGCAGTCAAAACCTGTCCGTGTTTGAATGTATAAAGATTACGCTCATGATCATCACATCCGGAAAAATTGAACTCAGTATATTCTATCAGTTTTCCTTCAGCATTCTCATTCATGATTTCTCCTCTAGAAGTACGATAAAGGTCATCAGTCAAATAAGCAAGTACTGTATTCGATGAGCTCATCAGATAACTGCTATTCAACAGTTTAGAATAATCTTCGAATTTCTCGGGAATCGTATATCCCTTTGGCTTGTTTCCCAAAAAATCGTCACAACTATGTAAAGACAAGACACCAAGTCCAATCAACAAGTATTTAGATAGATTCATATTATATCTTAAATTCATGGTTATACATTAAAAATCAAGTGCTACACCAAAGGTGTAAGTAGCCGGAATATGTTGTCCTCGAGATGAAGCAGTTGCAACTTCCGGATCAAGGTGCTTCTTATTGGCAGCCCAGTAAAAAGCATTCTGAATCTGGAGGCTCAGACGCAATCCCTGAATACTTACACTACGCAACCATTGTTTCGGGAATGTATATCCCAAGGTAATGTCACGCAATTTAATATAATCAGCTCGTTCAATATGTTTATCAGCATATTGCCACAATCCGCTACAAGTTTTACCATTTTTATACTGGAAAGCCGGATTCATATCCGGATCGAGTTCATCACCTGGTTTTTGCCAGAAGTTCAAGCGGTCACGATCCATATTGCTGGTATAGTTTAATACAGGATACATGGTAAACTGATAGCTTGATGCTACATCACGCATTACGTTTCCTCCGTAATAAACAAACATCATGCTCAGGTCAAAATTCTTATAAGCAAAACGAGTGGTAAGCGATGAAGAATAAGGAGCATTTGTTGTTCCTTTGTAAACCAAATCTTCAGCCTCTAAATCGTTTACAGAATTAACAATTGTTCCGTCTGCTTTGTAAGCTGTCGGATTACCTTCACTGTCAAGTCCGGCATATCTGATAGCAAAAATAGAACTCATAGGATAACCTTCACGGTTCTGATAAGAACTATACCAACTAGACGCAGAAGTTCCCGAATTATCAATCTTTGTCAGTTTATTCTTGTTATAGCTGAAAAGGAAGTCAATACCAAAACTGAAGTCGCGTGTACGTACAATTTCACTCTGCAAAGAAAATTCCACACCACGGTTTACCATAGAGCCATAGTTCAGCAACAGTGAAGACCATCCGAAAGTTGAATCTGTCAAGCGATTACCCAACAAATCACTGGTAGCCTTGTTATAAAATTCCACACTACCGTTCAAGCGGTTATCAAACAAGTTAAAATCAACTCCCACATTCACCAGTTTTGTTTTTTCCCAACGTAATGTAGGATTAGGTGCACTTTTAACATATGCCTGATACTCATTGGTATAGTAATTAGTACCGTTATCAGCCACAATCATATACGGACCGGTATTCTTAGCAACATTACCGTTAATACCATAAGTCAAACGTCCTGCCAGACGATCCAATACCCCCTTGTTTTCCAATATAATGTGTTGCAAACCTACAGACCACAATGGTTTGTACTGATACTTAGGATCGGTACCAAATAAGTTTGACTGGTCGATACGGATACTTCCGGTAAGTGTTGTACGATGATCGTATGTATAAGATGCATTACCATAGAATGACACATAACGGTTATCATCGAACATGAAACCATCAGTACCCAAACGATAAGAACTGAAATAGAAGCTTCCGCTCGTAGACTGAGTACCGCGGATACCTTGTCCCATAGCCAGTTCGTCGATTGCCTTCCATGAAAGCGAATTATCATCGTAACCATATTTAAAGAATTGGCTGCTCTGATTAACCACTTTACGACGCTCTGCACCGGCAATTACCTGAACAGAATGTTTTTTCAGGAAATCACGGCTGAAGTTAAGTTGTGCACGCAATGTATACGAATTGTCTTTATTCCAGTATTCACTCAAATTACCTCCTTCAGGAATATAATGAGTACGTGTACCATCGTTATTGATAACCGTAGCATCATTAATCATTTTTTTCACGCTGTAATGATCAACCGATCTATACTGTTTGGTATAACCATTAGTCATTTCAGTCTGATAGCGTAGATCGAAAGTCAATCCTTCAATAATTTTGAACGTTGCACCTACGTTAATATTCCAATACTGCTGTTTATTCTGATAGTGAGACGTATTCAGAGCCTCAGTCGGATAGAAAGTTTCATCGTACAATCCTACTTCCTTTAGACGATCTATTTCACGTTGCGATTTACCAGTCATATACCATTGTACAGGAGAACCATCTGCGTTACGAATCATACGGTATGATGGTCCACTAAACAAGTAACTGTATCCAGAGAAACCATTATCATAATCCTGTGATACGGTACTATTCAAGATACCCAAATCCACACGAAGCCACTTGAAGAAATCGAACTGATTCTTAAAGTTAAAACCATATCGATTGGTCTTCTGTTCTTTAGCATGAGGCAAATTCTGCTGGAAATTGGCAGAAAGAGCATACTTATAGATGTCAGAACCACCCGAAATAGAAAGGTTGTGCTGGTGTGTAGTATTCGAACGACGTACAAACTCATCCTTTATCTGGTCGTAACGATCACGATTACGATATACATCGAGTTCTTTTTCAAGTTCCGCATCAGTCAATTCTCCGGCTTCATGACGATACATCAAATCGTATACTTCATTGGTAAAGCTTGGACTGGTTGGGTCGTATGTATTATGATAATAATTGAATAATACTTTCTGCAAATCTACCAATTCGGCACTCGACATCAAGTTCATATAATCACGGTCTGGCAGCGGTTCAAACTTGATACTACCGTTGTAGCGCACTTTAGGCTTACCAAGTTCACCACTACGGGTAGTAATTACGATGACACCATTTGCCGACTGTGCTCCGTAAATAGAGGCAGCCGAAGCATCCTTCAATACAGTCACATTGACAATATCAGACGGATTAATAGCATCCAGACTACCTTCGTAAGGAATACCATCTACTACATAAAGCGGAGTTTTGTTAGCATTCAGTGTTGAAATACCACGAATTTCCGGTGTAGATCCATTCATCTTCACACCAGCTACCAAACCTTCCATACGGTCGATAATATTGGTTTGCAATTTATCTGCCAAATCTTTTTGATTCACAATGGCAAACGAACCAGCTGCACGTTCCTTTGATATCGTCTGATAACCAGTAACAATAACCTCATCTATCAAATGAGTTTCCGGCTCCAATGAAACCGTATATTTAGCTTTACGCTCATTAATCTGAACTTCCTTATTTGCATAACCGATAAAAGAAACTACAATAGTAGCTCCTTTTTCTGCCTGGAGAGAGAAATTACCATCCATATCGGTAATTGTACCCACTGTAGTACCTTTTACAACAACATTTGCACCTGGTACAGGTTGTCCATTTTCATCAAGAACGACCCCTTTTACCCCAATTTTTGCCTGATCTATAGCAATGACTTCATTTACTGAATTACCGGCTTTCAATTGAGAAGGTATCATCAGGGAACAAGCTGCTACGGCAAACCACACCCCATTCCACATTTTACTACTTTTGCCCATTTTCATAAACGAATCTTATCTTTAAAATTAATGTTTTGGTTTCGGTTTCAATACATCAGGACGCATAGAATATCCTTTTTTTCCATATTTAGGAGCAGTCAGCAATACTGCCGGCACCTGAGTTTTATCAGGCAAATTACGAAGTAATTCTTCCAAAGCTGCCGCATACTCCTGATGAATATTAGCGTCATCACGATCTGTTTGATTATATGCGATATAACGTAAATACTCTACACTCTTATAGAACCATGTAGCCGGTACGGACTTATATCCACGAGGAACTCTAACTAAAAACTTCATACGCTGTATCAGTTCCTGTTGATCTACAGTCGGATCTGCAATCAGTGCATCCAATTCTACAGCAGCCTTATCATACTGTTTAGAATATACCAGCTTACTCACTTCAATCATTTTACGGTTGAAAGCTTTTCCTTCAAAATCGCACATGCTATCCAATAGAGCTACATCTCCATACATTGTTTCTTTTACAAGTTTTGCATCTACCGCTTTTTTTCCAAATGTCTGACAGAACAACGAATATTCTTTCGAAACCTGTTGTACATATTTGTTATCCATACCACTGATCACTTCAACAAACAAATCCCATATATTCTGATCTGTAAGTTTTGCTCCACCTGCAATCAATGCATCAAAAGCCTCCTCTACTGCCTTACGTTGATAAATTGAATGATTATAACGGATATAATCAATCAACAACTGTGGTTCTCTATTGCCTTTATTATATTCTTCTATCAGATAAAAAGAACGTTGAGTCGGAGTCAGCGCAGCCTTTCCTGTCGCAATAAACTGTTCTTCTGTCTGGCGGCTGCTACTACGATGCACAGCTTCTCCTGTCGCCGGATCAATAAACACATAGGTTGGGAAAGAACGTACACCATACTTTTTAGCCAACTCGATACCTTCTCCATTTTCAGTATCAATTTTAGCCGAAACAAAATTAGCATTATAAAAAGCTCCGACTTCCGGCAATACAAATACCGTCTGAGCCATGTTCAAACAAGGTCCACACCATTGAGTATAAAAATCAACAAATACCAGTTTGTTTTCAGACTTCGCTTTAGCTAAAGTCTCTTGCCAAGTTCCATGAAAAAATGCGATTCCCTCAGCTCTCAACGGCAGAGCCATTACGACAAGCGTTAAAATAAATAACAAAAATCTCTTCTTACTACACATACAATTACACTATTTTAAATTTAATGGGCGCAAATTTAATAGTTTTCACAAAAATATTCAAATACATGAATTTATTTTTATAAAATATCGTAACAAAAAAGCATTTAAAAATACGCATTCGTTACATGAGAACAGATTTTCTCTATTTTTTAAAACAATTTTCCGTACTAAACCGTATCAAATAAGAACAAATCACCCTTAAAAAAAAAAAAAGAAAAGATCAAAATTTTCATAAGACCATATTTCGTTTTGTACCTACGTATGCCGGCTACGCAAACATTATCATCAAATTATACGTCTTCCTATCAATCAACCTACAACCTAAAGCATCTCCAATATTTTGTCCAAATCCATAGAAATTTGTTCTAACAAAAAAGAATAATGACATAAACCTTCTCAAAAAGTTCAAAACAGATGAAATATCATATTCCTATTCAAACTTAATTTCTTCTCTTCACGAATAAGACAAAGAGGCATAAACCACTATATATCAGCACAAATAGTATATATTAAAAGTTCGCTTTTCATATCCATAGCCTTAAATCTAATACCTTTTCTACACCAGACAATCATTCTCAATAAAAGGCTTTCAACTTAAAAGACTCATTCTTACGACAAATGTTCAACTTACTTTTTCCAATATTTTTCCAATATTCATTCGTTATTATAAGATAAAACACTATATCTTTGCAAATCCTTTTGAAAAACGAATATTAAACAATCAATTTATAAGCAATGAACAAAAGATTCCTACTCACTTGGCTTTTAATGGCCATTTTATGCCTGCCGGTACTCGCACAGATGCAAGATCCGGTGCAGTTTAAAACAGAATGGAAGGCCATCTCGGATAATGAGGCTGAGATTGTCTTTACCGGAACCATCGAACGTGGATGGCATGTATACTCTACAGATCTGGAAGAAGGAGGTCCTACCTCGGCTACATTCAACATCGACCAGATAAAAGGAGCTGAACTGGTAGGTAAACTTACCCCAAAAGGCAACGAACTCGACATGATGGACCCTGTATTCGGTATGCAAGTTCGTTTCTTTGAAGGAACAGCCGTTTTTGTACAAAAGATTAAACTGACTGGAGGAGATTACAATATTACAGGATATCTCAATTACGGAGCTTGTGATGATCAAAACTGTATGCCTCCTACTAATGTAGAATTTACTTTTAAAGGCAAAGCAGCAGGAAGTGCCAAACAAGCAGCTGCTCCCGCTAGCCGGGAAACAACAGAAGCAACTCAAGCTACAGAAACTGAAAATGCAAATGATACCGTACAGGCTGCCGCAACAACAGCCCCTGCACAGCTGGATGGAACCACAGATTACTGGAAACCTGTTGTAAACGAATTAAGCAACTTCGGTGAACAAGCTGGAGAAGAATCTCACTCATGGATTTATATCTTCTTTACCGGTTTATTGGGAGGATTATTGGCATTGTTCACTCCTTGTGTATGGCCTATCATTCCTATGACTGTCAGCTTCTTCCTGAAACGTACTAAAGACAAGAAAAAAGGAATCCGCGATGCATGGACATATGGTGCTTCCATCGTAGTAATCTATGTCACACTGGGATTAGCTATTACTTTAATCTTCGGTGCAAGCGCATTGAACGCCTTGTCTACCAATGCAATCTTCAACATCTTGTTCTGCTTGATGCTGATTGTTTTTGCAGCCTCTTTCTTCGGTGCATTCGAAATTACTTTACCTTCTAAATGGAGTAATGCAGTAGACAGCAAGGCAGAACAGACCACTGGTTTGTTGAGTATCTTCCTGATGGCATTTACCTTGTCATTGGTTTCATTCTCTTGTACAGGTCCTATCATCGGCTTCCTGCTGGTAGAAGTATCCACTACTGGTAGTGTAATTGCTCCGGCGATTGGTATGCTGGGATTTGCCATTGCATTGGCTTTGCCGTTCACCCTGTTTGCCTTGTTCCCATCATGGTTGAAATCAATGCCAAAATCAGGTGGATGGATGAATGTAATCAAAGTCGTATTGGGATTCCTCGAACTGGCATTTGCATTGAAATTCCTGTCTGTTGCCGACCTCGCATACGGATGGCGAATCCTCGACCGTGAAACATTCCTGGCTTTGTGGATTGTAATCTTCGGATTGCTGGGTATGTACCTGTTGGGCAAAATCAAATTCCCTCACGATGACGATGATACCAAAGTAAGCGTACCTCGTTTCTTCATGGCACTTATCTCACTGGCATTTGCCATCTATATGATTCCAGGATTGTGGGGTGCACCTCTGAAAGCTGTCAGCGCATTCGCTCCTCCTATGCAGACTCAGGACTTCAACCTATATAAGAATGAAGTACATGCGAAATTCAACGATTTCGATGCAGGTATGGAATATGCACGCCAGCAGGGAAAACCTGTAATGGTAGACTTTACCGGTTACGGATGCGTAAACTGCCGTAAGATGGAACTTGCTGTATGGACAGACCAGAAAGTAAGCCAGATGCTGAACGACGACTATGTATTGATTACATTGTTTGTCGACGATAAAACTAAATTACCTGAACCTATCAAAATTACAGAAAACGGTACAGAACGTACACTCCGCACCGTAGGCGACAAATGGAGCTATCTGCAACGTTCTAAGTTCGGAGCAAATGCACAGCCATTCTATGTATTGCTCGACAACGAAGGTATGCCTCTGAACAAATCGTACTCATACGATGAAGACATCCAGAAATATGTAGAATTCCTGGGAACAGGTTTAAAGAACTACAAGAAATAAATATACACTAAGTTCATAAGTTTTTGACTTTATAAGTTTGTTCTGTTAAACAAAAGCATTACAAACTTATAAAGTCAAAAACTTATAAACAAATTTGAAAAAACAGACAAACTCAAAAAAACTTATAAACTTAATATCCATGATTGCTAAATCTGAAAGAGAGCAAATCATTGCCCTGATAAAACAGGAAGTAGTTCCGGCAATAGGCTGTACTGAACCTATTGCCGTAGCTCTTTGTGTAGCCAAAGCGACAGAGCTTTTAGGTCAACGTCCCGAAAAAATCAAAGTTCTTCTCAGTGCCAATATTCTGAAAAATGCAATGGGGGTAGGTATTCCCGGAACAGGAATGATTGGACTTCCTATTGCTGTAGCCCTTGGTGCACTGATAGGAAAATCGGAATATCAATTGGAAGTTCTGAAAGACAGCACTCCGGAAGCCGTAGCCGAAGGCAAAAAAATGATTGATTCACAATGTATCGACATTGCACTAAAAGAAAATATCGAAGAAAAGCTGTATATTGAGATTATCTGCGAACATGGCAATGACAAAGCTACTGCCATCATCAGTGGAGGACATACTCACTTTGTATACGAAAGCATCAATGATAAAGTTCTGCTGGATAAACGTACCCAGTCTACACAAGAAGCAGATGCTACAAATGTAGAATTATCATTGAAAAAAGTCTACGACTTTGCAACCACTGCCCCGCTTGAAGAAATTGAATTCATTCTGGAAGCTAAGCGTCTCAACAAAAACGCAGCAGAACGTTCGTTCCAGGGAAACTTCGGACATGCACTGGGAAAGACCTTACAAAGCAGCAAAAGCGAACAGAGTGTAATGGGAAGTAATATTTTCACCCATATTCTTTCCTATACCTCAGCAGCTTGTGATGCCCGTATGGCAGGAGCTATGATTCCGGTGATGAGCAATTCTGGAAGTGGTAACCAAGGTATCGCAGCCACTCTTCCGGTTGTTGTATATGCAGAAGAAAACCATATGTCCGAAGAACAGTTAATCCGGGCTTTAATACTCAGTCACCTGACCGCTATCTACATCAAACAGAATTTAGGACGCCTTTCAGCTCTCTGCGGATGTGTAGTAGCAGCCACAGGAAGTAGCTGTGGTATCACCTACCTAATGGGAGGAAGTTATCAGCAGGTTGCTTTTGCCGTACAAAATATGATAGCCAACCTAACCGGTATGATTTGCGACGGTGCAAAACCAAGTTGTGCGTTAAAACTGACCAGTGGCGTATCTACCGCTGTATTGTCTGCTATTTTAGCCATGGAAGGCAAATGCGTGACCTCTGTAGAAGGTATCATCGAAGATGATGTAGACCGAAGCATCCGCAACTTGACCAAGATCGGCTCGGAAGGTATGAACGAAACAGACAGACTGGTTCTTGATATCATGACCCATAAGCATTGCGATTAAATTGCATTTTTCATCATACTAACGACTGTTTTTCGTAAAAGAACTGAAAAGTAAAAGCGAAGAACAGTCGTTTTTTTTATCTTTGCCCTCCGTATGAAAACGAGGACGGAAACAGAATATATACAACAGCTGATAAGTGAAGGAGAACATATTCAGCAGGACTTTAAGTTCGCCATTTCTGATGCAAGGAAAATAGCCCGAAGTATTTCGGCTTTTGCCAATACACAAGGAGGAAGACTACTCATCGGAGTTAAAGACAACGGAAAGATTGCAGGCGTACGCTCGGAAGAAGAAATATATATGATTGAAGCAGCCGCCCGTATGTATTGCCGCCCACAGGTTGAATTAGAAAACTATATATATAAGGTAGAGGGGAAAAATGTACTCGAAGTACGTATTGCCGAAAATCCCTGCAAACCAATCTGTGCTTTGGACGAGCAAAATAAGGCATGGGCTTATGTCCGTATCAAAGATGAAAACATATTGGCCAATCCTGTACATTTAAATATATGGAAACAAAACCGGCAGAAAGAATCGGTTGTCATAGCCTATACCGAACGCGAACAGCATCTGCTCAACATATTGAAACAGCACGGTGCTCTTACTTTAAACCAATGCAGCAGATTATCTCAAATCAATCGGAAACAGACGAGTGAACTGCTCGCCGATTTTATCCGCTTTGGTTTGGTAGAACAAGATTTTAAAGAACACACTTTTTATTTCAAACTGACAGAAAACGAGTGACATTTTTTATTACCTTTGCCCCATAAAACCTAAATTAACAATCATATATGAGCATATTTTCAAAAATATTCGGCAAAAAACAAGCAGAAGAAGCAGAAGGAACTGTACGTGTAGGAGGTATGGAAGACTTCATGACACTGATTCGTGTATATTATCAGGCAGTAATGGCTGCACAGTTGGGAATCAGCAACATCAATTTCTTACCCGACATGGCTGTATTCAAACGTACTCTTAAAATCCCTACTCAAAACAACAAGTTGGGACTGGCAGAAAAAGCACGTTGCAAGAAAATGCTGACAGACATATACGGACTCAACGACAGTTTTTTCAAAGAAATAGACAATTCCATCAAGAAGAACTGCAAGAATGTAAACGACATCAAGACTTATCTGTTCATGTTCCAGGGCTTCAGCCAGGACTTGATGATGTTGATTGGCAATTTGATGCAATGGAAATTCCGTATGCCGGGTGTTTTCAAGAAAATGTTGCGTAACATGACTGAGAAAACCGTACACGATATCCTGACCAAGATGACTTGGAAAGACGACAGCGTACACAAAACCTGTATCACAATCCGTCAGTATCAGCATAGTCTGGGATACAGCGAAAGTTGGATTACCGAATATGTGTACAACATTGTGCTTCTTGCTAAAAAAGAGCCAAAGCCTAAAGCATAACCCAATAATAACGCAAATACAATGATAGAAGAAACTGTGCCTGTCATAGAGACACATCCTCTCGAACCTTTTCTACCGGGTAATGCGGTATTGCTGATGCTGGGAAGTTTCCCTCCGCAACAGAAAAGATGGAGTATGGATTTCTTCTATCCTAATTTGCAAAATGATATGTGGCGCATCGTCGGACTGATATTCTTCGGCGATAAAGAATACTTCCTGAAACCAGACAAGAAAGCATTCGACAAAGAACGGATTATAGATTTCCTGAAACAAAAAGGTATTGCTTTATACGATACAGCAACCTCCGTCCGACGTTTGCAAGACAATGCTTCGGACAAGTTTCTTGAAGTAGTAGAACCTACAGACATCAGGCTTTTATTAAAACAGCTGCCGCAATGCCGGGCCGTCGTTACTACGGGACAGAAAGCCACCGATACACTCCGGCAACAAATGCATGCAACAGAACCAGCTGTAGGATCAAAAAGCCCGTTTGAGTTCGAAGACCGGCAATTATTCCTTTACCGAATGCCTTCTTCAAGTCGTGCCTATCCGTTGAAGTTAGAAAAAAAAGCAGAAATTTATCGGCTCATGTTCAGCGAATTAGGATTGCTATAGCGAAACAGAGAATAAAATAATAGAAAAAGGTATTGCATATATTGAAATTTGTACTACCTTTGCAACCGCAATACGGGAATAGCTCAGTTGGTAGAGCATCGGTCTCCAAAACCGAGTGTCGGGAGTTCGAGCCTCTCTTCCCGTGCAAAACGAAAAAGCTGTAACTCTGAGAGTTGCAGCTTTTACTGTTTTAGCCCCAGGACGAAATCGGGACGCAAATTTTCTGAATGTCAAACCGTATTACGCTTTCGAACTCGAAAAACGTAATAAAAAAATGTTTTCATCAAGAAAGAAAAGTGCATCTGTTTTTAGTATAATTTCATATACTGAACCAAAACTTCACACAGGAAACAACTGGTATATTGACTTCTATTCTTATGATCCTTTGGAGCAGAAGATGAAAAGAAAGAAGTACATGCTTAATGGTATAGCCAAAGTTTCAGACCGTCGCCGTCGCGCAAACGAAATCATCACAAACCTTAATGTTAAGCTCCGTTCCGGCTGGAATCCGTGGGCTGATGTAGAGAACTCCAGACAGTACACACCGTATATAGATATTATCAGAAGGTATCATATATATCTAGAGAAACTCTATACTGCAGGAACCATCAAAGAGAATACCATCAAGGATTATGAAAAGCGTCTGAGGGTCTTTGAAGAATATACAGCCAAACATATACCAGCCATCGTGTATGCTTATCAGATTGACCAGTCTTTTATCTCCGATTTTCTTGACTATATCCTATTAGACCGTGATTCATCTGCAAGAACCCGAAACAACTATCGCACATGGCTGTCATCCGTATGCAACTGGATGATGGAAAAACAATACCTGGTCAAGAATCCGGTCGAGAACATCCGCATGTTACAGGAAGACGAAAAGAAGCGAGCAGCCTTGAGCATACCCGACATCAGAAAGCTCAAGAAGTATCTCAAGAAAGAGAACCCTCACTTTCTGTTCTTGTGCCAGTTTGCCTACTACACCTTTATCCGACCAGATGAAATCACGAACATAAAGCTCTCAGATATTTACCTGAAGGAACAGAAGGTCTTCATCGCATCCAGCATCAGTAAAAACCGGAAAGACGGTATGGTAGGCCTTAATGACAAACTTATCAAGACGATGCTTGACCTTGAAATCTTCAAACATCCGGGTGATTATTATTTGTTTGGTAAAGGATTCAAACCCTCAAAAGAAAAGGTCACAACCAAAGTCTATAGAAACTACTTCAACAAAGTCCGTACAAAACTCAAGTTTCCGGATAGTTACCAATTCTATTCCTTGAAAGATTCCGGAATACGTGATCTGGCCAATGCTGAAGGAATTGTAATTGCACGTGATCAGGCCCGACATGCTGATATTTCCACTACAAACAAATACCTCAAAGGTAGTAATATGACAGTACATGAAGAAACGAAACATTTTGAAGGAGAACTCTAAACCATCGGGATACCACGCTGTTCAACGTGATATCTTACCTTTATTCTGCCAGATAAAAAACGCCTTCTGCAACTTTATCTATTCCTTGAGGATGAACTGTGTAACGCATCTCCTTACAGTAATATTTCTTGTTATGAATCATAAACAGCCTGTTCAATTCATACACTTCGTTAACCAAAAACCGGAAATGATATTCTACAGAAGTATCAATCACCCGCTTGTTTTTATACACACGGTTAAACAAACCATTATCACCATCGAGGATCAATGAATAATCAGGTAAAGTCAAGATATTCTGTGTGCCATAATTTGAACTAGGTTTATTCATAAAATACCGGTCATTGGAAGACATCGGCATTTTATCCCAGTATTCACCCGGATATTCGTCCGGACCTCTGTTCAAGCCTTTGCATATGCCATAGTAAAGACCAATATACAGTTTATCCGGTATATCTTCTGTATCACCAGAACCACTAATCAAATCGTTGATGGCATTGCTCTTCTCCGCTCTTATCTTTTTTACAGCCGGACCATAAATGAAACGACCACCTGTCATACTGTACACTTCATTATCTTCGGTGATGGCCGGAACAATCTTGAAAGAACTTTTGTCTCGGGCATCCGGGTCTCCTGCATCTTTAAAACGGTCTACAATGATTAGTCCTTTCTGCTCTCCTGACGATAAAGGATAACTGGTTACTGCATAATCAAGATTGAAATCCTCTGAATGAAGGAGATAAGGTCCTGAATAATACGTGTCATAATCCGCTTTAAAATCATCCCATTCTTCACTGGTAACAACCGTGCAGCTCTTTCTCACTCCATCTTTGAGTTTCACATAATTATAATAACTATCACCTGGCAAATCATAAGATACGTTCTTATATGAAAACGCATAGTTTGTATCGACATCATAAGTTTTCTCCACACTATCATCAACCACATCATCCAAATAGGCTGTTTCTGTATTGGCAAAGTATTCGTTCATATCAACGATATCGAATCTCTGGCTCTGCCTGTCAATCGAAATGATACAATTCAGATATAATTCAACCTGTTCAATAAACTCATTTATCGTCCAATCTGGCAACAACTCCTGTAATGCAACATCTTTGTATGGGTTTACAATAAATGTCCTGCACCACACAGGATCATTCTCCAGTTCATTCAAGCCTTTAACAAAACCAAGTTTCTGCATAAGATTCTCAACCACATACATCAGATAATATTGTGGAGAAATATTGCTTGAATCTGTAAAAGAAATATCCTCACCAACCTGAACTTTATTTAAAACAGATGTATTATTATCAGAATCAACTCCTGTAATGACCGGTGTATATACCGAATGATGTTTCGGAAAGGTTCCCAACAGAGTCTGAATTGCCTCTTCTGAACTCAAGGAAATACTATCAAAAGATAAACTCCTGATATTTGTATCTCCACCTTCATAATTAAGCTGAGAATTACCTGCTACAATCTGAATCTTAGCAATATTACTCTCTATAGAAAGAATAATCTCAATGCCAGAAATTATTTCAACTGGCCCTGACAATAACACCGCTTTACGATTCTTGAAAGTCTTCGTCACATCCGATCGGTTGATGTGTTGATAAATCATCCTATTATTCGGATTCCTGAGATCAATATCTATATCATAAGTATATTCTCCCTTGCGAGTAAAATATGGATTCTCGGTGATCAATTCCAGCTCAAACTGCTCGGAAAGTATCACTTCTTGCCCATCAATGAATAATTGTGTCATAAGCTGAGTCTTCTTGATGCGTTATTCTTCATCTTCGTTACAAGTTCCTGGGCTTCGTTTATACCCATCTTACCGGTAGCCTTAGTATATGTGTAAATCGGTTCATTAAGCCTCTTGTTCAAAGTACCCATCACCTTGACCACTTCCATCATCACGGCTGGCATACCATTATCAATCGGTACAGTCTGTTGGTAATATGTGTTGTTTGTCGCCGAACTAACACCTGACAATACTGCAGATACATCTTTAGCAGTAAGACTACCAATTGTATTATTCTTCTGCGCCCTGTCTATCAGATCCAGAACCGGACGCACTGAAGGATTACTAACCGCATAACGGTTAGCCACAAACTCACCGGCATGAACAATACCTTTCGGCTCATCATGTCGACCAGAACCTGTATATCCACCTTCTTCGAAACCATTGATTGCAGCTTTGGCTGTTTCGAAAGCAGCAGTAATCAAAGCTATCTCAGCTGCTGCCTTTGCCAAACCAATAAAACCAAATGTCGAGATATTTTTTATTTGGGTTTCTGCAATAGAAGCTAGCATGATCTTTTGCAATGTATCCAAAATCAAAGAAACAGTGGCTTTCATATAATCGGCCATTGTAGCTTCTGAATCTGCGACCAATTCTGCAAATGTAGAGCCAAAATCGCTGCCTATATCTTGAGCTAATCGTACTGTCTTACGAAGTTTAGCTTCATACTCTTGCTTATTTTTCTCTGACTCTTCCAGACTCTGTCTTTCGATTCTTTGCTGTATTTCAGCCTTTCTTTCTTCAGAAATTTGGGTCGTATGCAAAACTTCATCATAATATCGTTTTTGAATATCAGCCAATTCCTGATAGTATGCTTCTTCTGAAGAAAGAGTTTCAAAGTGCCTCTTTGTTGCCTCTTGAACTTCCAACTGGTATTGCTTTTCCATTCTGGAAAAAGTCTCTTCAGAAGCTTCTTCTGCAGCCTGTTCATCCTGCTGTATACACTCTTCTTTGAATTTAATTCTCATCTCCAGCAATTTATCCTGAATCTGCTGACGCTTCTCCGGCTCCAGTCCAACAATGGCCAGCATCCGTTCAAGATGCTGTCTCTCCAAATCCTCAGACAAAGCCTGATAATCCTTTTGTGTCATAGAATCAGAATCAAGATAAGACTTTTTGAGCTGCAACAGTTCATCATAATAACGAGCAGTCTCAGCTTTAGAAGCAACCTCTACCGCAGAAGAGGTATTTTGACTGTCTTCTATACCACCCTCTGTTGTATTCACCTTGTTTTGCTCAGGTATAGAAGCTATGATATCTTTCAAAGTTTTCTCTCTCTGCAAAAGATACTCAAGTTCATCAGTTTTCTCCTCAACCTGATTATTCAGAGATTTCAGCAAAGCCTGCCTCTGCCCTTCATCCACATCCGTTCTCTCCATAATGAGTTTCTTCTGTTCAGCATAATACTTCTGATAAGCAATGGTCTCCTGCGTCAACTTATCTTCTATTGCCGCCAGTTCCGATTGAGCATCCTGTTTAAGCGCCTGCTTTTGGCGATCATTCAGGTTATTGATATTCTTAAAACGGTCTTCGATATTCTGGTATCGTTTCAGTTCTTCCTGTGTACGCTCGAGCTCTTCGTTATACCTACGTTGCGCCTCGGTTGCTTTATCGGTATTGGGCACCAGTTTTGTAATCAAATATGTACCCAACGCCACAATTCCACCTATAACCAAACCTGCCGGATTGAGTTTGAGCACTTTGTTAAAGGCCGAAGTAGATGCTGTTGCAACCTTTGTCCATGTATCATACAACTTTGTTTTGATAGTAGCTGTATTCACAGCAACAGAATATGCAACTATTGCTGCAGTACTAGATATAATCACACTACGATATTCTATTGCAAAATCTATGAGCCGAGGCAAAATCGTAATTACCTTAGTAGTAAGACTTGTCAAAGTCATAATAGACGGATTCAATCTCTCGGCCAATTCTATACCCGCTTCTTTGATGGCATTTTTATGCTGCTCCAGTTTTGCCCTGTTTGTATCAGAATTGATGGCGGCCTGTTCTACCGCAATATTGGTACCAGTAACGGCCTGTGTATATCTGTCTACAGCATCTACATTCTGAATGAGAATGGATGCTGCAGAATAGGCTTCTTCACCAAACATCTTCTGTATCTCACCAGCCGACATCCCTTTACTGTTCAAGTTCTCGAGAGCAGTCTGGAGTCCTACGACTTTAGGATTTGTTTCATCCGGTCCAGTCTGCAATACCAGGAAGAACTTTTTCAGGGCAGTACCGGCCACTTCCGCTTCCACTCCTTTTTCAGCAAGTGTCTGTATCGCTCCCTGCAGACCTTCGATAGGCACACCAGCCGTTGCAGCGGCCACACCGGCATTCTTGATGGCAGCTGCCTGCGAAGCCACATCAGCAGCACCTTCTTTGGAACCAGCAGCCAACACATTGACATATTTGGCCGCCTGATCTGCAGATTCGCCATACATATTCAAAGAAATCGTTGTAGCCGTAACTGCATCCCTCAAATCAATTTTAGCGGCAGTAGCCAAGCGCATAGCTTCGACTGTGACCGCATTCAGTGCTTCTTTGTTACCCAACAACTCCGGCTTTTTAGAACCAATAAGCATATAGGCCTGCAAAATCTCATCTGATGATTGCCGGATACGAAGACCTGACTTCTCCATTGATGTAGAAAGAATTTCTGCCTGACGAGTCAACCATGCAATAGATTCATCATCAAGGCCAGTAAGCGCCTTCAACTCAGCCTGAGCCTCTTCTTTGTCATCGCGATTACTGCGTAACTTATTTATCGTAAACGAGACACCTGTTAAAGCAGCAGCTGCTGTCGCAATCATACCGCCCCATTTGGTGAGACCATTATTCATCCGGTCGAGCCAACTGGTAGTCTCCTGAGTCTCCAGCTTAATCTTCTGCAGCTCTGCAGTTACCAGTTTAGCCTGCTGCTGATAATACTTCCATTCAGCCGAGCCCCTTTTAATATATCCGCTATTCAGTTGCTTATTGATGGCTGCCAACGTAGCCCGAAGTTCTTTGGGAGTAGCCTTGTCGAGGTTATTCATCACCTCAGTTAACGCAGTGGTATCTTTTTTCAACGTCTTAATCTGAGTTTCCGTCTTGCGCAACTCGGAAGTCAGCTTTTTTATTGTAGCCGTATCACCAACCTTGTGGGCATCAGCCAACTGGCCTTTAAGAGATGTTGCATACTTCTCCAGATCTTTGAGTTCCTGCTTGGCTTCCTCACCATTGACACGAACCTCTACGGTAGCTACCTGGTCTATTGCCATATTATCTGAATAAATTTAGGATTGAACGAAATTTGAAACCAACAAACAGAACGATTACCACCATCACAATAATCGTAAAACGTATACAGAACTTCTGCCAGGAATTCAGTTCCTTCTCCACCTCTACCCTTTCCACGGTAGTCTTAATAATTATACTATCCTTTCCTGGAATAAAAACAGTATCGGAAGGAACTCTGAAATCTGCCAACAGATTACCCATCGAATCAAGTTGAAATTTTAGACGTGCATTCTCAGATTGAGCCAAATCCAGCCAAGACAAGACAACACGCCCATTAGAATCACATTCCAATAAAGCTCGAATGGCAGCAGAATCAGACGGTCTGTACACCGGGACCAATTTATCATGCACAATAATCTGTGTCTGATTATCCTGTGATGTCAGGTGTTTCCCGGTTTTACACCCGAAAAACACCGTAACACAAATCAATGAGAATGTAAGTATAACCAAATACCTCATAATAAATCCCATCCAGATTCTACATCAGCCATTACAGCCGGTACCCCATTCTCCACTTGAGATATGGCAGCCGCAAATGCACACATGGTCGTTTTGTCATTGACATCCGGAACATAGGTCGTAGGAACCTGCATCTCAGTACAGACTCTCTTGATGTATGCAGATGTGTTATTCTCTGTTTCCGGAGCCCAGCGCTTTATAAAATCGGCCATTGTCTGGCACCCATGTAACTTGCGGTAATTCTGAAGCAATTTTATCAATGCCCTGTAACCATAGGCAATTGTCTCAAACTCTTCGAATGACTTATCATTCTTAGAAGCTTCATCCACTTCACCTTGCCAGTCTGTACGCTGACTGTTGCGGATATTCCCCGGATTATTATTGCGTAATCCTCTTGGCTGTTTACTCATTTGTTATCCTCCTCTTTAATTGCTTTGATAATCTTTTTAGCTTCGTCCGGCGACAGACATTCCACAATTTTTGCCGCCATTACAGCGACTTCTGCTGCATGGCTTTTCTTTCGTCTGAGATTCTCTATCACCGAAAAACCTTCTACGCACAACACACCTACAGTACCAATGATTGCCCCATAGGGTAAATTATACCATGGGAAACATAACCCCAGCACATCGATTAATACAAAAAATATCACTAGGCGATAGTAGTCTACAATTTTGCTAACTGTATACCTCAATGGTTTACTCCTGATCTTTTCGCTGTTGGCCTTGGCTGCTTCGATACCTGTCCACATATCCAGCATACAAGCCACGCTAATAAGAATCAAGCATGTAAAGATTATTGTCACACCCGAACGAACATCCTGCGTTATAAAACCTATATATTTCTCCATCGATACTCGATTTTAAAAGTCAGCAACTCAACAAAGACCATATCCACAAGACTACAGTGAACAAGACAGGAACTATAATGCCGGCCAATACATCCAGCCAGTCCCATACACTCCCACTACTTTTTTGAATGTACTCTGCAGTACACATCACGATAAATACGCATACAACACCTGTAAACGCTGCCTGCAGGGTGGATATGGCAGTCAGGAGCAGTACGGCAATAATCCAGAACACAAAAATGAAACAACTCGCTTTGACTAATTTTGGGCGGTTACTACTCTTCAGCCACTCAAACAGATTGGATAATTTTGTCATATTTTTATTTGTTTGTTGCTCAAAGATATGTATCCACCCCAAAGGGTAAAAAGACAAAAGCTCTAACAGGGATATCTTTAGGATACCTACCTATTAGAGCTTTTTAATTATCTTTGTACCGTAGAGATGTTGCTTATTAATAGCGATAAATCCCCAACTGGACTAAAATTCAGAAGGGGATTTTATTTTTATCAGTTATGATATAAAATAATAAAACTTTGCGTTATTATGGAATAACAGCATAATATGGAAACAAAAGAATCACTACGAATTATCATTAATGAAATTGATGATATTACCAACCAATGTAGGTTAATAGCTAACCAATGTGTAGAGAAGTTATTATACCGTATTAACATTGAAGGAAAATCTATCGGAATAGCCCTATTAGAAGATTCTTTTTTGATGGACTTACGGAACCTAGCCGTACAAATATGTCGTATTGACCGCTTGCATATTGTTGAGTATGGTATGGCGTTACTCACTTTTCCTATACATAGTTTCTTAAAGAAAGAAGATTATGAGACCGTTGAAGTTTTTCTGCAAGAGTATTTATCATACTTATCTTTATCTATTATTCCTGAAGAAATATTATTGGGTACATCAGATTCGATATTACTACTATATACATCATAAACAACGATAAAAAATGGTAGTAGTATAGAATAAAAAAGTGACTAATGACATTTGATTATTCACTTTAAATTTCATTTGATATACATTTCTATCCCCAATGTAGTATTCTAATTTATCAAGCACCACAGTATTAATAAAATCTCCTTCCACAATATTCAGACTGTTTTTATAACATTAAATTTTTCGTTCTTTTCTATAATAATAGTATTTGCTATTATAATCATATAGACTTTAAACTCTCTTAACAAAAAACTATTATTTAGCAAACAAATTTAATATTCCTAAAATATCAGATAACATATTGTATAATAGCGTATTACAAAAACAATTACCCTATTTGATTAACTATATATTTTATGATTTTATTATTTTAAAAACAGTATATAAATTTGTGTACAAACAAAGACCTCCTACTGCCATAGGAGGTGCAAATAAAAATAATTTATATGAATAATTTATTATTAGAACTGATAATACTAATCATGCAGTTTATCAGTAGTCTTTTAGAGTTCATAAAAGCACTGAAAGATTTCAATTAGAAGGAAAGGGAGGTAATCTTACCTCCCTCTTTACTTGTACAAAAATAGTCTATTTATGACATATCTCAAAGATAAAATCGATTATTTAATCGAGTTATTCTACAATGACATGAGTTTAGAATTTATTGAGGGGTAAAGATATTTATAGCCATCACTATTAGGATGAGTACCATCTTTTGTTAGTTTTTCAATTCTAAATTTTGAAACTGTTTTTTCACCAATCATTCCATTTGGTTTGTTATCATCCCAATTAAAAAATAATTGATTTTCAATACTTGAAAAATCATAAGTAGGTAATCCATATTTTTTTGCTGCATCTCTCACGCATTGTCTTAATATAGCATTAGTTCCATAAGGTACAATCATAAGAATTTTTGCTAAGGGATATTTATTTATCAAGTACGGTAATATAATATTCCATGCTCCCCAAAATGTTTTGTTAGTAGAATCATTTTCAGTACCAACATAAAGTGCATTAAAATATTCTACGTTATTATCATAACGTTTACCTCCTACTTCCCCTGTAACAGCATTTACAGCTTCATATTGTTCTTGAGTAGTATAAGGAGTTCCATCAGACGCGCTTGTCCCTATTAAATCAGGAGTTCTTGGATAATATATTTTAGTGCTATATGTTGAAAATAACCATTCTTCTCTTTTCATTATATTGCCATAAAAATCATCATTCCATCCAAAGAATATTGATAAATGTGTTAAATCATTATCCATCTGAGTATATCGACCACCTTCTTTTGAAAATCCGTTTTTGTCTTGCCCATTAGCTACAACAAATCCTAATGTTGAACCACTGATTCCATAATTAGCCCAACGCATACGATTCAATTTCGCAATATAATAACCGTATGTAGCTTTTTTCGTTCCGCTAATTGGCATGTATGGGTCTGAATCCAGCAATAATTCGTCTAACCCAGCTCCCTCTGAGATAGAATCACCCGCTTGACCGTACAAACCATTTGTCAATGTTGTATTACTTAAATTAACATTGGATGCTATTTTTTCAGCCGTTACACTACCTCTTGGGTCATTAGCTTTATTATATACTTCATTAGTAATTTCAATTGGATTGCTACCTCCTTCTTCTTTATTTTCCCAATTATATTCAGCATACAAGTAGATACCATCTACCGTTACAGATTGTACGGATTGTTGGCTACTCATCCATGCCGATATAATTGTCTCATTTTGGCCATTTCTCAATTGTATTCCCCATTTACCTGAAACATTTTTAGCTAAAATACCAATTTTAAGACCATCTAAAGAAATACTACCAGTATATTCACTTACATCAATGAATAGTTTCCTTATTACAGCATTATACTTATATTCTTTTGTAAATGTTGTGGTATTTAATGACGCAAGTAAGGTTGAATCTAATTTATCTAACTTGACAGAACCATAAGCTATTTTATCAGAATTTACAGAATTATTTTTTAACTTACTGGAACTTATTGAATTGTCAATTATTCGTTCTTCGCCTACAAACGGAGAATTACCACTATTAAAGGCTAATGGTAATAATAAAGAGTTTGGAGAATAATTGTTTCCCGGTTCCATTACAGACCAATCATATATAGCATAAGCTTTAATACCGTTTTGTACTATATTAGCATATTCAACCTCTTGCTGTTTCCATGTATCAAATATCAATTCTTCATTAATGTTTCGTACTGTAAAACCCCATAGATTATTCTTTCCCCTTGATATAACACCTATTTTTAGACCATCTAAGGTATAATCTCCATTATAGCCTTTAGTATCAATATATAAAAATTTAATTACTGAATTAGCCAATGTATTATAGGTATATACATTTCTATTTGTTTTACTTTCTAACTCGGTAAGTTTTGCCGAAACCGCTTTGTTCGAAACAGCGCGTTCAGACTGTGCATCGATGGCTTGATCAACATTGGTGATAAACTCTCCTTTGTCTGTCCATGCATTGGTTGCCCACTCATAGAGGTGACGAGGATTGCCCACAAATGCATAGCTGCCATTGCCAGCTGTAGGGTATGCGGTCTGAAGCTGAGACAACTGTCCATAGGAGCCTTTGAATTTTCCGCCATCGGAAGAAGAGAGGTATCTAATCTGAAAGACCTTGTAAGTTGTCTCAATGTCTGTTATGATATTAACATTCAATGCATACTTTTCTGCAGATCCGGAAACAACCTGAATATTGTATTCTTCATGCGATGTTTTGAGATAACCCTGCATTTTCACCCGGCCATCATCAGTTACTTTAGCCAGAACTACGGACATGGAAGGAGTTGTAGGCAACTCTCTACCATCCGTACTGCCCAGATCTACTATAGCGAAGTCAATGGAAGGAGGGATAATGTTATCTACTGACTTTGTAGAAGTAGTAGCATTGACTGTTTCGGAGAATCCCTCGATGGTCTGAGTCTCCAAAGAGGCCATCAGGTCTTCGATACCCAAGTTCCGCTTTACCTGTCCCTGTTCTTCTTCAGACAGATCCTGCTGTGTCTTAAATAATCCCTCATTCGTTGCCTTATCCGCAGCAGCATTGGCAGCAGCTGCAGCTGCTTCTGCAGCCGCCCCCTGTTTAATCGCTTCTTCCACGATATCACCAGACTGCGCCACAATATCCGCCTGCCTTTTCGCTTCGTCGGCCGCGGTTTCAGCCTGTAATACCGCTTCTGCAATATCCGCGATATCCATCGACTCCATTTTATCCAAGGACGACAAAAGGAAATTACCAATCCGTAATGCCGTATTCTGCTTGTTCGCCTTTTCATCACGAATCTGTATAGCCAGTTTTCTGAGTTCTTCGAATGTTTTTGTTGCCATAATTTTAAGTTTTTCACGAAGTAAACTTACCGAGTTAGAAGGTAAAAAGACAAAGTTTTATTTATGAGAGCCATACAAGCGTGAACGAAGAGTCGTGCTGAGCTTATGGTTTGCTTCTTCAATCTTATCCACCAGCAAGCCACAGAATTCTTCTCCATACATATACGCCATCTGCTCTTTAAGCACCATGACTGATGCGAAATAAGGACGTGAAAACCATTCGCGGGGTTTGCGCGGATTGCCGGAAGTATAATATCCGCCCGGCTTCGGCCCCACCTTGCGAGGTATATCAAGCCGATGTTCTGCACGATATGCCGGATCCAGAATCTTCAAGTCTCCCCCATTCCCCTTCGTATACCCCTTACCAACACCCATATCCTGGTAGATGCCATACTCAAGGAATTTGTGCTGAATCGTGGCCACATCATTAGAAGAGGTTATCACATTCTCATTAATCTGCTGATGGAGCGAATAGGTATGCACTACCCTGAGGCGCTCTATCTTCTCTCTCCAGATTGTAATCATGGTGTCTGCCCATGCTTCCTGGTACTTTTTACGATCCTCTGCAGAAGCCTTCGGTCTGTTCGGATCTATCTTATTCGTCTTCCCACTGCGAGCCATCATAACACAAATCTGTCGGTTCTGTCATTTCTGCCATAAAGTATAAACCTGTGCAGCCGGAAAGAAAATACTCACCAAGCTCACGGGAGTAGATTCGTGACACATTAAGGAAAGAAAGATCCAAATCCTCATAGATGTATTTGTCACGAATCATGCGCGTATGGAATTGGCGGAATAGCTGTCTGCAGATATCCAACTTCTCCTTACGGTCGGACATATCATCAAAGCGGTACCGTATCAGCAGGAATACCGTGAAAGTACGTTTACGGAACCAGCCACCCCCTATCTGCTCTGTGGCCGCATCGTTGGTATCATCGATACAGACAAAGGCCGAATGGCGACGGAAGTTCTCAAGCACATCCTGCAGTGAATTTATACCGCTGCAGGAACACGGAAAGAAAGCATTGGCTTTGGCCAGCTTGTTCTTTTGAGCCAGATTAGTAAAATACGTATGCCCATCAAAGAATTTACTTGTATCCATTTTTCTGTTTTGATTTGAGTAATTGAATATCATGTGCCTTGGCATCAAGTTCAGTCAAAGCCCGCCAACAATCCATCTGCAGCACCTCTTTTTCTTTTGTCACATCACCACCGGTCAAAGCACGGATCTGCGCGTTCATCACGCCCATCAGATCAGGTACGGTCGGTTCTTCTTCAACATTCCGCTGTAATGGCTGGAAGAAATGGGGGAAAAGAGAAGAGAAATACAACTTTATACTGCCCCACCATAAAAACACTGACAACAGTTCATATTCTTTGGGATGCAAGAAGAAGGATTTGAAAGCAGCTGTGATATCGGACTTCTTTTTATAAAGAAAACTATACAAAACCTTGAGATGTGACACATCCTGTGAAAACAGATAGCCTTGATAATGATTCTCACAGCACAAATACTCCTCGAAACTAAGTCCATGAACCAACGCATCGATAGCATATCTGCCAGCTATCCGGTCCAACCGAACAGGATAGCTGTTGGGCGCAGATATATAATCCAGCTGGCGGAGAAAGCTGCAGATCTGCCAGTCATGTATAACTAATCTCAACCGTTTCCGCCAACTGATACGATACGTACACAACCAGCCTTGTTTGAGCTTCTTCTTTATCCGAATACCTGTAAAGCGTATGAAGATATAGGTCTTGGCTTTAGCAGGAGGAAAGAGCGTAATGGCCAAGAATACATACCTCAACTGTTCCTGATTGAGCTGTCGCCACGATGTCGGAAACCGGAAATCGAGAATCCTATCCCCAAAAGTATGTGGAATCGTCTTTTTCATTCTGGTATGTCTGGAAATGTTTAGCTTTATACGCAACCGAATCTTTATAGCTTGAGAAAGCATCAAGCCGAGATTCTGCATAATTCTCGATACGCTCAAGCATATTCTTTGCGGCCGAATAATTCTTCACGATACAAAAACCTATGAACTTGGACATATAGTCTACCATAGCAGTTTCTTCTTTAGTGAATGTATTATGACGAGCCTGCTCAAGCAGATGCTCAAAGAACTCAGCCGACACATGCTGCATGATCTTTTCTTCTGCCTGATACATCTTTGTCCGAAGCTCAATCAGTTTTGACCGATGGGCATCCGGAAAATCGGCATATAACTTCAGTTGCCTAGCCGTGTAAATCAGATTTGGAATATTGATACGAGCCAGCGCTGTATCAGCCCAATCTGTACCGACCAATAACTCGAGGCATCTGTCATAACTATCTTCATAAGCATTTGTTACCTGCTGCAGCAAATTTTTAACTCTATCGGCAGAAGCCGGAGCCAAGTTCTGATTAGACACCACCCCAAAACCTGTGGGTGTCAGCACCAAATCAAGCTGCGGAATCTGTTCGGCATACGTGCGAAGGCAAATAAGCTTCATCACACACTGCTCCAATCCAGGAACAGCTTCCAAGTCATCTGCCATCGCACCAAGCAACTCATTGCGAAGCTGCAGCCCGACCTCTTCGAGATGCAGGGAAATCATATCAAAGACTTCGGAAGTTGAATTTGTAGCCGAAGATATGATCTTTTCGAATTGTTCTTTAGTTATTGTCATCATTCTGTGATATATGAGATGTTGTTGTTTTAGCATCAGTATTCTGGTCGAGCGTGGTAAGCAATACCATCGGAACATCCGGATAAACCTTTTCACTCCATCCGTTGTATTCAATCACGATATTATGGGGAATATTCATCAGGTCGTGAAAAGGAATCTCCAATGCCTGCTTGAGCGTAAATAACTCCCGCTTGTCCGATCCGGAGTTATTACTCTGACTTTTGCCAGGAGTGGCACCAACCAGATTCGGATGGATATTGTCGCCATAACAAGTGATATTGCTGGCCTCCTGGATGTCTTCACTCCAATCACCACCTTCTTTGCCAGCCTCAATGACATTGATACGTACCATCTTGACCTCTCGCCCGTTCGGATCGATGTAATACCCCGTAATCCAGACCTTTCCGGAGTTCTCAATACTGGAAACAAAGTTCTTGATATTCTCCTTTTCCTTCTTGATACGCTCGAGTTTCAGCAACGGGTCGGTGATACGTTCTTCCGTGCAGATGTTACTCCAATAGTCCTTATGCACCTCTACCTGATACTTTACACTGGCATGATTGCGCAACTTGGCTTTTTTACCCTTGCCGATTAGCCGCTTGATGTCGTACCAATCTCCCCGGAAGATACTGGTGTAATACGGTATCGGATAATACTGGAAGCCGGGAGTCGGGAAGCGAACCAGAACGGCAAACTTTCGTTCAGAAGTTCTCACTTTCGTCAAGCCGTCACGCCCTGGTTCACGCCCCATCAAGACCATCAGTTCACCCATCGGGTCGCGCGGATCAAGCAAGCGTATCACTTCGTAATCACTTGGAGCGAGTGAAGTATTGCTGCGATAATTGGCATAAATCACATGGTTAATCTTGCCGTTTCGGGCTTTCTCGAAACGACAATAGCACGCTTCTTTATGCACAAGGCGATTAATGTTCCTGCCATCCTGTGACAAGATGATGACCGATACACAGAAGAAGAAATACTTCATATCAGTAGCCTGCTCGAGCTGGAATGTCGGGAGGTTATTTCGCCGCATCCATTTTTTGATATCCGGATGTGTAGTAGGCTTCTCTGTATCCACATCCATATACTTCAGACCGGCTCCATAGCACGTAATCACATTAAACAGCTTGTTCTGGCTCATTACCTCGTCTACTCCAATCATTTTGATAATCTCGAACGGCAACTGGTTGTCTGTACCAAAGTTGACATACGACATTCCGTTACGCCCAGGAACAGGAGTCGTCTGGATATCTGCATCTTCATCAAAGACCAGCGAACTATCAGTCACCGTACTCATCTCTGTTGCTACATTGGATACCTCGATGTCGTATATCTCACCAGGCATGAAGCCGTCGTCATATTGTAGTCTTGTCTTATCCATACTTGTTTTTTAGAGGTATATAGTCATGTTGTTAATCTCGAATAGCGATATATCCCGAAAGGAACGTATCAGTCCTGAAGCCGGCAGGCGAACACGATGAATGCCTTTTCGCCAGTGCGAACCGACACAGACAGCACCACGATATTCAAGGACATCGCCTGTACTGAGCTTCCATAGTTTCAGGTTACAAGGTTGTCCGGACTCAAGTAACCGCAAAGCATCTTTGATATGTATTACGTTCATGGCAGATTAATTATAAGTATCATCAAATGTATCATCAAAAATAGCAGGAAGCAGCCGGAGACGCTGCTGGCACCGAGAAGCCAAAACATAAGTGATAGTAAAAGAAAACATCCCATCGAGCGCATCATCACGTTTCGTTTCGCTCTCTAAAACAGTTATCGGTATATCCCCGTATTCGTCTATCAACCAAACCTCTGTTGCTCTGGCTACATCATCTACCAAGGCAAACATAGATTCGGGCACATAACCAGTGTTGAGTGTATGCTTACGCTGCTCATCTACATAATAGGTTTTATACTGTCCGGAAAAATAAGATGCATTTCGTGTCAACTCCGGTTCAACAGACTCTCCGCCTGCAAAAGAGATTGTTTCTGCAACCCCAAAAGAATTCCGAAACTTTACACCAATGAAATCCAGCTGATCCTGATTCACAAGAAAAGTCTGCTGCCGGGCACCGGCTGTAATGGTGTAACGAAGCAGCTGATATCCGGGTTGAGTAAAACGAGAGGGCGAAGCATCAATCGCACGAATACCATAGTCTTCCACAGAATCCAGCTCATAAGTGAAATAGAGAAGCTGATTCTGCTCATCTACAAAAACACATTCGGCAGTTACCCCAATCGATGTTTCTCCAGAATTCAAAGCCCCTGTGGTAAGGTATAGTATCTCTGATCTCCCCAATGCTGTCACTTTATTACGGCCTGCCAAAGTTGAAAGAAAGTAATTCATCACAAACTCATTCGCAGTACATGGAACATACGGTCTGCATAACAACACTGTAAAGGTCTTGGAAAACGTTTCTTCTTCTGAAGCTGAAAGCGTATAGCTGAACGACAACAACGGTTCAGCGAGAAGGTACGGTTCCATCAGCGAAAACAGGTCAAGAATACGAATCAGATTATTCGCATCCGGAGTATAAGTTTCCTGCAGAATGACGGTATCACCCTGCTCGAGAAGCAAGGTTACCGGCCGGTCTGCACTTATCAGGAAATTGTCCAGTTGTGAAGACAAAGCAAAGTCGGGTATATCTTGTGGAATAGAAAGCATAATTCTTTGTTTTTCTCAAAGGTATGCCACAGTAGAAAAGGGTAAAAAGACAAAAGACGTAGCGTCTTCCCGACGCCACGCCCCTGCAAAATGTAATAAAAATATGATGCTATGCCTATTTACGCAACATGATCCATGAAGGCCGCCCTTCAGGAGAAATAGCCAAGTCGTAGCCTAAATCAACCATTGTCTCGGCTATCTCATTAATCGTAATATCGGCCATTTCGGACAACTCATCCTGAATTTGTTGCGAAGTCTTATAAATCACATCATCTGTTACCTTATCGGCAGGAAGATATTCCTGGAAGTAACGATAAAGGATATACTTGTCAAATCGAGCTTTATTATCTTCCATGATTTGTCTCCTTTCTGTCATTCAATGCGGTTTGAATTAATTCACTGAGCTGCTCCATCTCCGGACGTGTACAGCATAATTTCTCACTCCCATACATGAGAATAGTGTATTGTTCAAACAGAACTTTATCATCCTCGTATGCCTGATATTTGTCGACGCGAAAAGTTGCGGGTTGTGGCGTGTAATCGGTCATCGCAAACCTCCTTTCTTGCAAAGCAACAATGAGTACACAAACCAGCCCAAACAAAGAACAGCAGCCAGCCAGTGAAGGAATACGGAACAGGTGAGAATAGAAAACGAGGTCATGGCCTGAACCATAAGCAGAGCCTGACGGTTAGATACTTTCTCTTCCAAGATAGTGGAAAAGAGACTGTTTTCACGGTGAAGCCACAACGCAATGGGGCTTTCTTTTGCCTGGCTTACAGGCAATGCAATTTGATTTTTCATTTTGGAGAACATTTAAAATGAAACAATATGTTGATAAAATTACGGGAAAGGAAACAAGAAAGGTCCCGCTTTCCCGCTGTTCTCCACCTGATACAGGCAGTGGGTGCATTAACACTCCACACGGGGGTCGGAACCCTATGGGTATATAGCAAAGCTATGGACATAAAAAATGCCCGCAGCAAAGTTATTTGGCGAGCCATCGCGCGCCTGTATCAAATGGAGAACAGTGCAAATATGTAGATTTATTTTGGAATGGCAAAAGAAAGGAATATAAAAAAGCGCTCAATCCCTAAAATTGGATGATTGAGCGCCTTTCTTAGTCACAAAACATTTTAATGATATGACAAATCAGAGATTAACTCATTAAAATAGTTTTGAATTTTAATATCGTCTATCTTATCCTCTGTTCGATACAATGCAAAATCAGAATTCTCAAAAAATAATCTTGTCTGTTTATCATTCATTATTCTTAACTGAAACAATATATCAAGTCTGGACTTTTCATTGTATGTGAATATCCTTATCTTCTTACGATTTTCTGGAGCTATTTTCCGGCATTGCATTTGGAAAAAATCAGAGAAATATGGATAATCAGTTTCTCCCAATGAATGGCCAAAGAAAATAACTTCATCAGCTTCGTCTAACATGTCAACTATTCGTGAAGAATGATAGTATGGACTATGTGACTTTATAACATAAGAGAAACTTTTATCAACTTCTACACTATCCTGAATACCGAGAATTAAATTTGCATTAGAACCTTTTGATACCTTGCCATGTATATGATAAACAGGAACCTGAATGTCAAACCTTGTAGTTTCTTTTAAATCTGTATAATTAAATGTAACAATCTGGACATTGTCATATTTTTTAGTTCCCAATATACTCATTAATTGTAAAGCATAATTATTGGGCATATTGTCAGGAACTTTCAAGGTGGAAATATAATTATTTAAACAATCTCTAAGAAAATTAAAAGATGACATCATAAAGTCAGAAGAGACAGCTAAATAGTCCTCATAAAGACCTGTTTCATTATTAGTTTTTTTCATATGCCGACCAGCTAATTTGCCAATCTCCATCTCTAAGTCTATCCAATTTTGAATACTTAGTATATTCTTAAAATGCTCGAAGATATTAATATCGACATCAAACTGTAAATTATATCTTTTTTTATACCCAAGACTCTCTGAAATCTTTATAGAACAATAATCATATATGTTACTTTCGATAAAATCTTTGTAACTAGTTCTAAGACCTAGTTCAAGATCGAAGCCATTTCCTATTATCAGTAATATATTTTTTTTCTTCATAAATACTTTGTTTTAATTTTCCGTTTCATCATCATTTATGACTTCTTTTATGGAATTTTGTTGCTGCAACCATTTCTCTTTTGCTTCTTTGTCTACAAGCATAGATTTTTCAATCGCTAACGTTTCTCTATATTCTAATGCTGCAGCTGCCATTGTCCATGTCACATCAAGACCTCGCTTCTCAACTTCTGCTCTTATTTCAGCAATGGGGATTCTGAAAAATTCTTTTCGAGGGTTAACCTTATTCACCTGATTTTGTACAAAATATTTGTGCAAAGCTGTTTCCAAACCTGGAGCATCCTCTGAATAAATCATTGCATGAACATCAAACGGAAATGGAACGCTGGCATCTCCTAATTCTCTAACGCGATCTAACGGTTCCAGTCTTCTCGTCATACCGATTTTAAAGACATCCTCACCAAAAGAACCGATATTAGATATTATATAAACATGCCCAGACTTCGTTTGTTGAGCCATAGATAAAGCCCTTTGATTCTTCGCTTCAGCTTCTTGCAATTTAATTTGTAACTCGGCCAACTGAGTTTCATACTTAGCTTTTTGCTCTGCACTGGCTTTTTCAATAGCTTGCTGAGCTTTTTCCATGGCACGACGAATTGTTTCTTCTTCTTTTGCAGCCTCTTTCATTGCACGTTCATATTCTCGGCGTGCTCTCTCTTCTTCTCTAATCTGCTCTTTAATTCTCCGTTGTTCTTCCCGTTCTTGAAGCTTTAGTTCATTGACTATAGCTCCCCATTTTAATTCATCCAATCGTGCCTCGAGATAAACATCTGTAATGTGAGCATTTCTAAATGCCATTCCTAAATTATTAACCAAAGAATAAGCATCACGGATCTTCTGTTCCAAAATACCGTGATTGTCTTTTTTTATCATAGACAAGATAGAATCCACTTTACCGTTAAATGCGTCAAGGACAAAATTTTCAGCAGTGGTTCTTCTATTTGTTTCTACATAATCACATTTTGAAGCATTGCCACTCTTTATGAGCATTTTTGTTTTTTCTCTTGCATCTTTTAGTCTTTGTCCAGCTTCATCATATCCAAATTCTTCTGCTAAATCATCCAACAAGGAAAAAGTAGGTTTAAGATATTCATCACCATACCCCTCAATCACATTTTTCATAGCCTTGGCAACACTTTCGTAGTGCTGTGCCTTTTGTGCAATTTCATAAGCATCTCCAGCAATGGTTTTTGCTTTTTCCTCTGCTTGTTCCAGCATTAATGCAGCTTGTCTAGTTGCATCAGATTTTATGCGTTCAGCATCCTCTTTACCCTTTTGTATCAGCTCCCGGTTAGACTTTCGAATTTGTGATATCTCATTCTGGACTGTTTCTAAATCAATATTTGCTTGCTCAAGAATATTTTTTGCATTCTCTTCAGCAGACGCAACTATATCAGATGATTTTTGTTGGGCAGACGACAAAATATCTGAAGCCTCAATTTTAGCTTTTTCTAATCTCTCTACTGCCTCTTTATCTGCATCCAAAGCATTAGAATAAATCTCTAATTCTTGATTACGAAGATTTAATCGGTCATTGTCTTCTTCCAAGACTTTATTCTTGGCATTAACATTCGTCAATTCAGAGTGCAGCAACTGTCCCTCTTTAACTAATTCTGAATTTTTCTTCTTTAATGTAC
This sequence comes from Phocaeicola acetigenes, assembly GCF_027529745.1. Classification (NCBI taxonomy): domain Bacteria; kingdom Pseudomonadati; phylum Bacteroidota; class Bacteroidia; order Bacteroidales; family Bacteroidaceae; genus Phocaeicola; species Phocaeicola acetigenes. The sequence continues at coordinate 362,465 of NZ_JAPZVM010000002.1, read as the reverse complement.
CATTCTTTAAGATCAAAAAAATAATAAACGCTAGCAAAAAGCCAATAATATAAATCCAAATAACAATATTATCCATAAACAGTTATTTTTCAATTAATAAGAAATCATTAGCGTAACTTTAAAATGTGATTCTGATGAATTTAATCAACCATTTTTATTTTGGAAAGTTCTATAAATTCCTTCGTTTCATAATTGATGTAATATCCATTGTCCGTGATACCAGCATAGGCTTTATTACCACCATCAGAAAGGAATATTTGCACCGCTTTACCTGTTATTTGTAGTTCATCAACCATCTTCATAATTTGAACAGGTGTCATTTTTTCACTTGTAGATACAAATATACCAGAAGGGCGTCTTTGAATGATTAAAGCTTTAATACCATCAACTACACAATCTGAAAGTTTAGCACTTGGAACTTCTTTTGCTTCTTTCATTTTCAGATCCAGATCTTTTATATAAACAGCCATACCGGTTACTGTTGTGTAAACGACTGAAGGCTCATAGGTATTCGAAATCTTCAAGTTGATAAGTCCGTTTGCACCTTTCTGTATCAATTCGTTTCCAATGGAATCGAATAGTTTGTTCATATCGACATCGACACGAACCATCGTAGGAAGTATCGCTCCGCGCGTAGTTGAAACGACACTACCCAACGGTACATAATCGTAGTTAACATTATTCGCTTCCGTAACAAATATCCCCTTATCTGTCAATGGTGCATAATCTGTAATTTCTGTTACCGTAATCTGCTCAACACCAACATATGTAGCACATGATGACAGCGAAAGAATCAACATCAATAATAATACAAGTCTATTCATAGCAGTCTGCATTTAAAAACTATTAAATTTATAGTCCAAATGTAATAAAATGTTTATAGTGAGGCAAAAAATAAGCGGAAACTTTTGTGGGAAGTTTCCGCTTATCTTTTTTATCCTATATAAGAGAATTGAGGATATATACGACTTTTCAAATCTGATAAATAGTCTTCTATTTTATCATCATCCATATAGTCTTTTGTTCGATAAATAGCAAAATCACAATATTCATAAAGCATCTGTGTGTGCTTTTCGTTCATGTTTCGTAATTGAATTAAAATACTTTGTCGAGATTCTTCATCATAAGTAAAAATCCGAACTTTTATTTTCTCATTATCAGGTTTAACAGCACATTGCTTTCGAAAGAAGTCTTCAAAATATGGATAATCTGTTGAGCCTAAAGAATGACCAAAGAAAATAACTTCATCTGCTTGATCCAATTTGGATTTTAAATTGTGAGATGTATAGTAAGGGCTATGTGATTTAATCATAAAACAGTAACTATCATCTATTTCAATATCATCTTGAAATCCCAAAATAATGGATGTATCATCAAACTGACTCTCTCTTGACTCTAAATTACCATGCATATACTTTATTGGAATAGCAATATTACTATCTCCAATAATTGGAGCCAACTTGTTTATATCTGTATAATTAAAAGTTATTATTTCTGAATTGCTATCTTTGTTGTTCAAAATTTTCAAAATTTTCAATCCATACGAATCTATTTTAATACTATGATAATTAATACTTTTTAGATAATCGCAAAGAGAGATTCTTAATTGTTGGAAAGTTTGTTTTTCTCGCTCAGAAACCGAAGCCAAAACTCCTTCCTCTTTAAGGCTAGCAAATTTTTCACGAACTTTTCTTGAAGCCAAGAATGCTAATTCTTTTTCAACATCTATCCAGCCTCTAATGTTTTTCTGCTTTTGTAAAAAGTTAAATATATTAATCTCTACATTAGGCTCACTTATGCTAGGTTCATTGATAAATTTAACACAATGATCCAAGAAGTATTTACTACTTAAAAAATCATTATAACTCGTTTTAAGATTTAAGTCCAAGTCAAATCCGTTACCTAAAATGAAAAGCGTCTTATGGGCAGTGGAATCATTCATGATAATATTTATTTATCTTTAAACAGTTTTATTAACTCTGGTATTTTTTCATAAGGTAAAGCATCTTTCTTTTCTAACTTCTGGAGAAGAGTTTCATCTATACGCATCCCTTCCATATTATGAAGATGGTTGTCAATCAAACGAGATATAGCCTCATTAATTTTAGACATAGATTCTCCAATATCTACAGAGAGTGTATTTAGGGCTTGAAGTAAGCCTTCAATATATTCTATCTCGTAAATCTGACGAGCTAAGACTACCATCTGTCTTTGAGCACGGTTCATTTGTGTTATAAATCCCCAAAGGAGACCAATTGCCACAGGAACTGGAAGAATAATGGTCCAATATTGCTCCCAATTTGGAAATAGAACTGTATTATTTATTTTATAGCATACGACAGCTTCTATGACAATAAGAAGCAGGACCAACGCTACAGATATAAAGCCATATATTTTATATAGATTTTTTAACCTGTTATGTTCTTGCTGGAGTCTGCTAATAGGCACTTTTAAACCCTGAAAAGCCTCGGTAATTTTAGTTTTCCAATTACTTATTGCTTCATTTTGTTTTTCAACAGTTTCTTTTTCCGTCTTTAATGTTTCAATAGAAGATTCTAATTCTGTTATTTTTTCTTTAAGAACATTCTCATTCCCTGTCTCTGCTCCATATTCATCTAGTTTCTTTTTATAGTTCTTAACCTCCGATTCAAGCTTACTAATTTCTTTTGTATAGAAAGCGGACGAATTTAATAATGGCAATTGGTAAAATATAAATAACTCATCAAATGATTGTTTTATTTTATTGATATCATCAATGTTAATATTATTATTATTCAGTATATCTTCTATACATTTACATAAAGAAAAAGCCCTTTCAATTAATTTATGGGAATAATTATTATCTGCAATAAGCCTTCTTTGTAAGTACAAAAGCCTAGAATATATGTCTAAAAAAAGAGTCTGATCATTTCTTTGTTCGATCTGCTTTATTAGTGATGTACATAAATTAATCGTATCATCTTTAGCAATATTATCAAATCCCAATTTAATTCTCATCATTTATATATTAAGAATGAAATAATAACTCAAATGTAATAAATTGTCTAAAGGAGGACAAAAATAAGCCCAAACTTTTTCATATATACATATTTACCCATAAATGCGAATAAAAAAGCCCTACCATTTTATAAAATAGTAAGGCTTTTAGAACATATAAAATATATAAGATAAGTAACAGAATTATTTCTTTACACTTTTATCATCAAATTTATTTCTAGAATTAATAATTAAAGACATAGACTTTTGCTCCTGCTTTAACGAATCTATTTGTAATTCAATCTTTTTCAAAAACTTATCCTTCATTACATTACTCTCTAATGTTTTTGTATAATTGAATAAATTAAAGGTTAGTGCAACATAAAATCCAAGTCCAGACAAACCAAACAAAAATCTTTTGCTCCTTATATAATCTATAAAATCAATACGTTGTATAAACACTGGAGATACTAACAAATACAATGACGTAAAAAGAACCAAAATGATACCTAGTCCTGTTGTATTACAAAGCAACTGACCTAAATCTGTTTTATCATTAACTACAAAAATATTAACGGTACCAAATAAGAATGTAATGGCTGCTGTAAAAATGGCTATTAAATCAAAAGCCTTTTTATCAGTTGTTTTTATTGTTTCCTTTATATTTTCAATATCTCTACGTTCTTTTGATAAATCAAAAAGAAAAGATAAATTATCTCGTTCTTTTTTAAAAGATATAAGTTTATCTCTTTGTTGTTTATAATCAATATGCTTAGCAAAAGCTGAAGGAACAAACAAGTTTAAATCATTATTCTCTGAATAATAACGTGATTCTTCAAATGGGAGTTGAAAAGGAAAGAACTTATGAAGTTCACTCCATTCTAAGGCTTTTTCGTATTCTTCTATCAGATGACCTAGTTCATCAAGTTTATCCTCAATAAGCCAATCATTAAATTTATTATTATTAAGATGTTCCTTTACGCATAAAATAATTGCTTCTATGCCTTTTTCGAATGGATGAAAGTTTTTTATTGAAGTACTTCCTTGAATCTCCAATATCTTATTTATGTCACGTTTTAGCCTCTTTATTTGAGGATTACATTTCTTAACGTAAAAAGATAATCTGCAATTATATAAAAAATTCAATATTGAGTTCCAAGAAAAAGCGTCATATTTATATTTAAAAGCTTCATCTGCTGTAACCTGTCTATTTTTAAATGAATCATATCTCTTAATATATCTCTCAATAAGCTTATCCATCAATTTTATATCATTTGGCTTAACAAGATTATCTTTATAATATCTCATTAAATATACAAATGAGCTAATTGATTTACTGTCACTATTTGTATCTTTTAGATAAGTATCTTTATCTTGTACTTCCCTTTTAGCAAAATGGCTATATTCACCTAATTCTAAGGAGGAAGGGTCTATTATTTCGGTTTCGAAATTGATATGAGACTCAAAAGATGAAGATTTAACTCTTTGAATAATATAATTACATTTATGCAATAAAATAGACAATATATTTCTTAATCTTAAAGAATCTCCATTAGCAATTTCTTCCCTTAACTTATTTCTTATAATTAAAAGATTCTGGAAATCTCTTGATTCTGTCGGAAGGTGATAATCGCATTTACAAAGTGGAATCGTCAATTTATTAAATAAAGCCAAAGTATTATTAGGTATTCCCATCCTTATTTGGAAAACACCAAATTTTTCGCTAGATGAATTAATATTAAATTTATTTTTGGCTTCTTCAATGAAATTTTGGTAATATTTCAATGCATTAAATAACGAACTATTTAATTCATTATATTTTGACTTAAATTTATACTCCAAAGGAATGTCGCTATATAGAACTTCCGGAGCATAGAAATCACCACCCTTAAGCTTATCCCCAAAATCCTTCAAGATACTTTCAAAGTCTGAAAACTCTATATATTCACCAGACAATATAGAACGGGTCAGATAGATAAAACAATCATCTATAAAATCTGTAATTCCGTTGAACAATCTCATATTTTCATCTTCATCTCCAAAATCAGAAGGCAACCAACTATCATTACCAAATTTACTTAGATATTGTTCTAAACAAGCCTGTAATTCCATAAAATATTATTTAAAACATTTATTAGAGTCAGAACGTATTGATTCTGTTAACATCTTAGCACTAGAACGTCCCATAAATTCAGCAAACTTCATTGATCTATTCCAACTATCCCATTTATGAGTAATTTCAACTAATTCAAATGAATTTAAACTTATGATTAAGGGATTTATATCTTTCAAATCATCTAAAGCATCTTTGATTCTAATACATAGAGGATCTTGGGTGTTGTAAACTTTTTTTTCCTTCACCTCGACAGATCTATCTTTTATAAAATATGACGGAATTTTATTATCCAATATTGCATTGTATATATCACTTTCAACTGGGCCATATGGCAAGGCATGAAAATTATTAAACGTATCAAGAAGATCTGGACCTTCATTCTTTTTGGGTGCAGCAACCAGGAATAATAACTTAAGCACTATAAGCTTAGACAGTGGTTTAACTGTGAGATTTTTACTTTTAAAATAATTTATCCTCCATTCTTCAATCAATTGAAGCATGTAGTCAAAAGCCATTATTTTGTCATAATTTTTCATGATAAAAAATTGATAGTAATATATAAAAAACAAAATATATCTACCACTTTTAGCAGATATATTTGTATTTAACCTCCGCAAATTAAAGAAAAAAATAAAAATTATAGCAACTTTTTTTTCTATTTTCTTGTAAATAACTTAAAAAAATATTTTTGGTAATTAAAAAACTAATTTCATAGACACTCGCAAATCTTTTGCGTAAAACAATCAGAACACCTTATTTCCCGCCGCCCGATTTTCCTGCCAACGAAGTGATAAGTAGGAAAATCGGGCGGCGGGCGACTAATATACTACCCACCTACCCTAAACGCTGATACAGCCAATCTCAGCCCCTACAAGCGTCCTTCGTCCGCATAGCTATAATAGTTGTCATCCGAATAAATTACATGGTCTAACATACGGATATTAAGCGTTTTTGCCCCTTGTGATACGGTCTGAGTCAATTTGTCATCTTCCGCGGATGGTCTTGTATTTCCGCTTGGGTGATTATGCACAAGAACTAAACCTGTAGCACAAACTTTCAACGCTCCGCGAAGAATCAACCGTACATCTACCAGCGTACTAGCCAAACCACCTATAGAAATACGCTGCTTCCGTATTACTTTACTATTTTGATTCAGATAGATTACCCAACATTCCTCATTATCCAAGTTCTGCAAATATCGGTGCATGAGTTGATAAATATCTGCACTACATTTTATCTGACTATAGTCTGATTTCCGACTTAACATGCGTTTATAAAGTTCTATTACTGCCATCGCCATGGCTCTGCGTGCCGGTGTCAACTGCTGACAAATTTCTTCTATCGTTACCCTATCAGACTGCAACAACATTTTCTCTACTTCCTTTGAGGTCTTTTCATTGTTAGTGATTTGATAAACTACTTCTGCATCACTGAGGTGGCGACATTCACCACACAATTCAAATAAATCTTTCATAAGTTTAATTTTACAAGTTAATTAGTTTAATAATAATGTTTTACCCAAGAAAAAACCACCGATAACAGATGCTCCGAAACGCTCAAGCATACACGAGAATTTTGCGTATGAATAGCCTTGTGTCAGAATATCATCGAAAACCAAAATTTTCTTTCCGTTGAAGAACTCTTTATCGAAATCTATCGTTTGAACAGTTTCCAAATTTTTACTGCACTTGGTTTCGTGGATGGCTAGACGTGCTCCATGTACGTGAATATGGTCGAAAGCGTTTACCGCTCCGCTTAATCGGCACACTTCGTCTGCAAATACTTTATAACGTGTAATATTTTTTTGCTCACTACTTGCAGGGATACACGCAAACACGATATTCTTCGCTTCTGCTCCAAAAAACTGTATCAGTTTATCTGCCACAAGCTTGGCTACAGTAAGGCTTCTTTTACCATCCTTAAACTCCCAAATCAGTTTACGTACATCCCAATCTCTTTGACTTGCCTGTTTATACTTGGTTGGCAAATAATCATAAAAGTTGTACATCAACTTATTCCACTGTTTTTGGTATTCACTACTAGAAGTTCTCATATCGGCATGTTATTAATTTCCATTCTTGAACCTCGAGCTGAGGTAGTGAGCCTTTATTTCTGCTCTTCCTTCTCTGAGGTTTTTTTTATTCCGTCGCCTTTCGCTTTCGGTTTTGTTCGCCTTTTTACACTGCCTCAAAAGGTGTTCGAGGGCAGCACAGACAAGTCTTTCAGAAAAAGCAGAGCCTTGAATACTACCCTGAAGGGGTGGAGATTTTTTTATGAAACAGAGCCTGGACTTGGCGTGCAGCACCGAACATTTACCTTTGCAGTGAGAAAAAGGCGATAACCGAAAGAGATAGGCGATACCGAATAATACCGAAGAGAAGATCAGAAGAGCAGTAGACAACATCATAGGCAATGCCTATACCGCTGAAAAAAACGGGAACAGAGTGGGGCGGGTGGGCCGCTGCGTTGCACGCTATCGGGAACTTCAGAAAGTCTTGCCAAAGTCTTTCTACCTTAAACTCCCGAAAATTGCTCCTTTTACCATAAAAACGGCTTTACGGCATGGCAAAAGGGGCAATTTTCGGGCGCCCAGCAAACTGTTTTACAACATATTAGCGCCCGAAAAGCAGGCTAAAAAGTAGAATTTACAGGAAAATTCCGCTCCTCAATAAAGAAAAGCGCACATAATCAACCGAATACATCCACTCAAGCCCGCATTTTATGCGGAAGTAGCGGAAGCTACCCCCCACCGCCCTACGCCAAAAACCTAATTAGCACCTTTGAAAAAAGCGGAATATGTAACGACACATTCTCTACACGCGCGGTACTCGCCATCGCACGTATAAAAAATCAGCCCCGACAACCATCATGCACGGTCATCAGGGCTTACATTAATAAAAAACTAATTAGCTATTGAAAGCTACATAGAAGATGTAACAAAAATGTCGAACGTCATTTGAGGGAACCGTTCACACCCAATACACAATGTATCAAAAGCATCGGAGCCATCGGTTCTTGCCTGCAACTGGTCCTCTTCGGTTTCTGCCAGCTTTTCACCTCGCTTATCCTTGCCGCCATTATACACACCTGCAGTCTGGACTGAGATAAGAAGGTCTTCGTTATTCTGTTCATTAAAGAAAGGAATGAGCTTGGCTTTACCGGCAAACATACGGTTAATGAGTAACCACTTCTCGATATGCTTCATCGGGTTACCTATATAAACAGAACGTACTTCCCATCCTCTGTCCTGGAATGCACGTTCCACTACAAAATGGAAGTCTTCGTCATTGACAGCATAGTTGGACCCAAGCGCTGTACTGTCATAATAGAAAACAACCTCCTTCCGTTTCTGATGGCGGTAGTACTTGCAGAAGTCATCGACCAGAGCCTCCAGCTTACGCTCATACTTCACCCAAAAAGACTTGAGTACCTTCAGCCTGTTCCTGTCATGCTGCCCTGCTACCAGCCAGTTGATATTTGCATTAAAGTCGAATGCAATACAAATAGGCTTATCCCTGTCAAGGTCAGCATCCATCAGACACGAAGGCTCCTTTATTTTGTCGAACTGGTATTCAAGACTGTCAAGATAACTAAAATCGGTTGCATTATACTTATGCCCTTCAGTCATGCTTGAGTAGAAACCATCTTTGCTTATACCGATACGCTTACAGAGTATAGCCGTCTGGAAGGTAAGCGGAGGCAAGTCACGTTTCATCTGATTGATAAAGGCTTCACCCAAAAGTTGCATATTCTCGATTGTGGAGAACTCACGATACAATACAGCAGCAGAACCTAAACGACACACATCACGATTCAGAGTTCGAAGATAATCCTTCAGATATAAAGGTACAGGTTCAGACTTTGCCTGAAGGTCACGAATGCGCTGCTTGGTACGCCATATCTCGTGAACTGCAGCCTGAATGACTTCGATAAGTTCCGGGTCACATTTCTTTTCATAATCCAGGAACCAGGAACCTTTCTTTGTTACAGGCATATCGGAAGTGATAAGCATACCATGGTGAAAATAGTGATGCCCGAAATATTGCTTGTTACCACGATTGGCCGGAAGAGTTTCATCCTTCAGCTGCTCAAAGTCAATATACTTTGCCTCGTCGATGTCGAGGTAATCAAGGGAGAAAGAGTTGGATGTTCCGGAACGGTCCTGGCTGATGATGTAGCCTATCGAGCCATTGTAGAATGAAATCACATTCTCCCAGTTGTCGGGCTGGAAGATAGGTTCACCCCATCCCCATGACTTCGGTGGTTTCTTGCCGATTGTCCAGTGTACATCACGCTTAAAGCCCCAGCGTTGCCAGTGGATCAACATGGACGGGATAGTATTGGTGAGGGCACGCTTACAGTTAGCTGCCACAAATCCGGTGATACTGCCTGGCATGCGCTGCATGTTCCTGAGGTTGATTGCAGCATGAATCGGTCCTTTACCCCAACCACGACCGGCACACAAGACTATATCTTTTGCCGGTGTGTAAAGAACCTGCTGCTGTGTCTCATGAAAATACTCTCTCATGGCTCAGGCTCCTCCTCTATCTTTTTAGGATTAAAAATATCATCTTCATTAAAGTCTGCAACCTCGAACTGGATATCCTGAATATCCTCATTCATATACTGTTTGATTTTATCTGCAATACGTTGACGTATATTCGGAATAGGACGAATACCAAGAATAGTCGGGTCTGTTGATGGTTGAAATGGCTGGATAACAATCTTGTCATAACCAAGATCCTTTGCATCCTCTTTGTCAAGCTGCATATATTTGGCATAGTAGTTGTCACAGGCCGCCATCGCCCTGGCATCTTTCATGCGTTTAGCCATCTCATAACTTTCTTCATTACGCTGAATGAAGCGATATCGATGATAATCCTTAGTGGCTTTGTTCAGATCACCCAACAGGTATTTAATGATACGGACATCCTCGTAAGCTGCAGACTTTTGTATCTGATAGCGTTTCTGCAATTCCAGCACAATCTCCTGCTCTCGTATACGAGGATACTGAAGCCAGTAGTTGTACATATCCCTAAGGCGCAACAAGCGCTGCTGTATTATCTCGGGGATATTATTCTCTCGCATTTCATCAACCGATGCAAAGAGATAGTCTTTAGCAATATCAACAGTTGCAGGTAATGGCATATCAAAATAATTTATAAGTCTTCGTCTGAGGCCATATCACGGAGATATGAACCAATTAGCTGGACGGCAAGCGGACTTCCGGCTTCTGCCAGCTCAAGTTCGTTCTGTCGGATCTGAAGGGCGCGCTCAGCTTTACCTTTACGGTAAGCCAAACTTGCAGGATGTGACCTGTCTGAAAGAATTTCACGCAATCTACGTTCATCGATATCCATCAGAACTGCAATGTCCGACACCGGAGTAAGCATAGAAGCAAGTTCTTTAATACGATTAATCTGTGGCGAAGTTAATTCCATGTAGATGCAAGCTACGTGTATTAATAATATCAGAAAATTGGTCTCTCAATGTAAGGAAGATATCAGGTTGCGTTGTAACGATAGCACATTCTGTTCTGTTGCCTCGAGTCTGATTCTGACTGGTAACTACAGTGACCATCCATTTGTCATTCTCAATCAGAAGGACTTTTGAGTGGTTCTCTGTGAGATATACATCATCAAAAACGACACCCATAAATGTGGAAAGATTCACGGTCTTCTTGGCAGCCTTCAAGTCAGCCATAAGAACAGCATGAAGAATCAATTCACGTTTACGGAGTGAAAATAGTCTGCGTAAGAACTCCTCTGAAGTAGAGAATGTAGATACATAGACTTTTGCCGGACCGGTCTGCAATAATATAAACTCGAGGACATCAAAAAGTTGAAGCCGATTATCCAGATAGGCTTGTAATGGCATATCGGATATCGGCTTCAATAATCGGTTTACAATCTTCATACCTTAAGCCCTAAATCTTGCAAAGCTTTAACCTGGTCATCACTAACATTGTTGCCTGTGGTAATCAGGAAGTCATACTTGGCTTGCATTTTAGCAAGCAGTTTTACATACTTACCCTGATCTTCAGCTTCCTTGAGTTCTGCAAGTTTTTTCTTGTTGTCCGAAAGGTATCCCCTTGCAGCACTGACTTTCTTGGCCATTTCGACTGGATCTTCAGGAGATTCTCCTTCAGTACCTTCTGCAGCCTGTTCATCTGGCTTGTAATGGTCATACTTGTTCATGTTATCCCGATATTTAGTATCCAGCTCTTCCAGTTGCTTCAGGTATTCATACCTGTCGCATGGAAGAGCATCTCTCATGGTTTTCAATGTTTCAAAAGTTTCCTTCAACCGGAAATAAATATCCTTGTTGGATTCCCACAACTGCTGAATCTCTACAGGCAAAGAATCATGGTCTTCCCGCTTTCCTTTTGCGATGAGAGCCTCCTGAGGTACATCATCATCAGAACTTATCTCAGCAGGTTTGAATGACTCCAATGTTTTTTCAACAACCGGTATGAGTTCTTTATCCATTTTTATAACATCTTGAAGCGTCTTGCGGTCAAGACGAATCTTAAGATACTTATTCAGTTCGTACTCTATTTTAGAAGCGAACTTCTGAGGGTTACGAGAAATGTTCTGAAACAAGATACGGTTACGTGTCAGTTTAAGAACCATTTCAGCCCCCTTCAATAAATCACGCTCAGCCGGCTCCGTATTGAGCCAGCTTTGCATATCTTTGGTTAATTGCTCATCTATAAACATAATCAAATCCCTTTAAAGATTATCCACCCGGCAAAATAGCACTACCATCAGCACCGGAAATATCACCGTCCTCTGTTTCGATTTTCCCTGTATAGAATGGTGAAGGACAAATATCCGTACACTGAGCTTCGAGCGTAGTACCTGCAGTACCGGTATCACCTTCACCGGAAGTCTGTGAAATGGTAACAGAAGGGTCGAAAGCTTCAGATCCTATAACACGGAACTTCCCATTCTTCTGCTGGCAAAGGAAAATCAATTCGTCAATATTAGCCTGGCGACAAAATCCAGAAGCTTCTTCATCAGTACCGGCATGAACTAATGTAGCTTTATTCAGAATAGTTTTAGAAGGAGCCTCCCCCTGTGATTCTGCACTGATAGATGATTTAGTGGTCAGCAATTCAATATACTGCCATTTTTTATCAGCTGCTAAAACAAATTCACCTTCGTAAGTAGCCAAAGCCGCCATACTTTCTGCACCTTCAATAGCCGGAAGTTCCGGCCATTTCTCAATCCAGCTTTTAGGAATAAAATAGACTTTTCGTCTGATACCCGGTGTCGAGGTCTGACCGGGACACCAGGCTAGGGATTCGTACATCCCTTTACTTGTACAATCTACTGCCATATATTAGCCTCCTATACCAGCGACAACAGAAGTTGTACCATCGATAGTACCGACCAGAAGTCGCTCTTTAGAAATTGTTTCAAATTCAGCACCAAAGAACATCGTAGCAATAAAATCGAGTTTAAAAGCATGATGCTTTTCAACCAGGATCTTTTCTTTGTCTGCACCATTACCGAAACCAACAAGCATGTTGCTCTTAGTAGTAAGATGAATGAACGGTGAGTTCGCCTTATTAGCCAAAGGAACTAATTCACATCTGTTGTTAGAACCTTCAAGGAAGGTCTTTTCGAATGATGTATTATAAGGAACATGTCCTACTGTAGCCTGATAATCATCAACGTAATTATCATATACACCTTGTGGTATAAAGAGTTTAGTTTGTGTTTCACGCAATACGGGGTCTGCAGCACGGTAGAATGCCTTAAGTACATCAACAGCATTGTCTTTGCTGATAGCTTCAATAGTGAACATATTACCCAGCTCTGCAGAAATCTTACTAGCATCCTTCTCTGTTTTAGTAATGGTATCAAAACCATTAAAAAGGTCTTTAGATTTTGTACCGCTTGGGTTTCTAACAGCCGACCATAGCACTGCATTAAGGTTTGCACCTAATTTAGCTGATAAGAATGCAAGAACCTGACGAGTTATATCCACATTCTTCAAAGCATCACCCTTAGAAATCAAATTACCGTAAACTGTCTGCCAAACAGAGTTAGGAGAAAACTTCTTAACTACACTACCAAGGAATGTTTCCAGTTCACGTGGTTCGATACCTACGCCTTCAGTATCCTCACGGCCTTCATCATAAGGACCAAGTTCAATGTCGCCAGACAATTCGCCAACAACTTCCTTACCTCTAACACCCGGTCTTTGTGTCATGTGCTGTAAAGTTCCAGCCATGGCCAAAACAGGCATCATCAGCAATTCTTTTCTATACTTGACAGCAGACTTGGAAAGCTGCTCGTCAGTAATTTTTATGTATCCTTTTTCGTCTGCCATATTATAACAATTCTTTTACGCTGTTAAACATTTCGTTTGCTGAATTGAGTTTAGTGATGTCATCTTCATCACCTTCATCACCGTTGATGTGTTTTGTCTCATCACCATCATTCTTCTTCAGGTTTTCATTCTGAGTCTTGAGGTCTGAAATCTCATTGTCTTTATCAGAAGATTCCTTCTCAATGTTGGTAATGTGGTCGTTGATGGCTTTGACCTGGTCTTCAGTAAGAGTTACCTTACCATCTTTGTCAAATTCCATACCATCGAGTTTCAAGATGGAATTGACTTTCTGATAATCCTTTTTCATAATCTTTTGTGTTGTAGAATTAAAGCGTGGTTTATTTTGTGACTGTGAAGAATGTATATCATTATCCTTGGATGACTTAAAGAACCGGTTTACAAAGTTATTGAACCACCCTGGTGCCGTCTCGTCATCTGGAACAACAGTCTTATTCTCAGTAGCAGGCAACGCAGGAAGATGATACATATTGAAGCGGGCCTTCATCGAGTCATCAAAGTTGGGTTTATCCCCATCTTCGATAATCTCATCAATGAAACCGTATTCAAGAGCTTCCTGGGCAGTAAGCCATCTGCCTTCTTTAAGTATGGGCAAAATTTCATCTACTTTCTTCTTACACTTATTAGCATACAGATTAGCGAGAACCAAATCCATTTTATCATTCTCGAGCTTATTTGCTTTCAGATCATCAATAAGCTGTTGAATCTGGTCAGCATTATAACTGCCCCAGGCATCAATCCAGTTTGAAACCTTATGAATAAGATAGAAAGCATATTTGGACATACAGGTTTTCTGAGCACCTGTTGCCAGAATTGTCGCAGCACTTGCCACATATCCGAACAAATAGCATGTAACATTGCCATGGTCGAGAAATTGCTGGCGAATATCAAGAGCATCATCAACGGCTCCACCGAGTGAAGAAACACGCACATTGACAGGTTTATTTTTTAAGCCTGTCATCTGATTACGGATATAGTTCTTCGAATATCCCCATGGACCAATGTGCGAATCAATACTAAGGTTATATTCCATATTGTCGAAAATTTGTATATGCAATATTATACCTTATATATATAGTATAAAAAGACCTCAACCTAATATGGCCAGCATAGGAATGGTAGAAGTATAGGTCACGGTTACAGTTGTTCCGGATTTAGAAGAAGGAACAGAAGGGAAAGTTTCTGCATTTTGTACAACAGGATAGGGCTTATCAGCGCAACCTATCAGAAATTGTGAACCTGTAACAGTAGTTACCCGAAAGCAAAGTTTCTTTGAACCTGGAAGAAGTTTGGCTTTTCGAGACATAATGAGTTTAGTGGTAAAAACACGCTGATTATTCTCTATTTTATCTGAAATTTCTACAGAACTAAGGCCAATCGTATCTATTTTATCAAAATGCTGGTATACATTAAGCCATACACCGCGGTCGGTAATTATATCGGACTGTTGAAGATGGTATGCTTCAATACATTCCACCAGTCGAATATTATTAATCAAATGTATCATAATTCCATGTATTTTTTATTCTGTGTTCGGGGCTGTTCGGGTTAGTACAAAAACGCACTACTCATCCGAGTGTTTTCTTGTTAAAGAACCTAAAAATATTCCTCTCCTACTATAAGAGGTTCTCATCCGGTAATATTTCTGTCGGACTGTTTCTGAGTAATTGTCATCAATGCCATGCATCTCACAGTAAGCAGAAATAGTCTTATTAATACCGCAATTACGTCTGGTCAAATCACTCATCTCATTCCATAGATTCGAACGAAACAAATCCTCTATCGTCTCCTTGACAGCTGCCTTAGCTTTCTTGCCAAGATAATTGTAATACTGCGGAGGTTTCGCTTTACTATCCGGAATGACAATGGCAGTCAATTCATCAGCCGCCAACTCCGGTTGAATCTCCGGTGGTCTTTTGCGAAGGAAGCGACGAATCACTGCGTTCTCATTACTTTGTGGTGGGAATACAACCGGATTACCAAGACTGTTATACAGCCATTGTTTTAAATAAGGTTCAAGTTTAAGATAAAATACGATGTGGCTCATAATTAGAATATTATACTCACAAAGATAATATTTATATTATTTATTAGATATTTAAATCTATCACAAATCATTCTTATCAAGCAAAAGTTTTTCACTACGTATGACATACTTTTTGCCTTCTACACCTTCTACACTTTCTACAAAATGCACAATCATTTTATTTTCAACGACTTACATTTTTAAAAGGTTTCTACATTTGTAGAAATCATGTAGAAAATGAAGTATTTTGTAGAAGGTTTTAACAAAATCGGCGATTTGTAGAAATTTGTAGAAGGTTTGTAGAAAGGTTGTAGAATATATAACACTCTCATTTTTAACATTGTAGAAAGTGTAGAAGGTGTAGAAGGCATTTTCACCCCGTAGGAAAAGGCAGAATCGTCCCTTGACATATACGAAAGATGCCCATACGGAAAACCGTACAGGCATCTTTCTACATTATTATTGTTGACACAATACATTATGAATCCTTTCATCTAATAGTCCGTAAAGATTACTGACTGAATATGCTTTCTCACAAAATGTCCTACCGGACTTAAACCATACACGAGCGGAGAACCTTTGACCGGTATCTATAATCTTGATACGACGTACATCCGGGAATGCATTAAGAAAGTAACTGCAAATCTTCTGCCTTATTTCAAAAGTGGCACTTGCCTTGCGATGACGAACACCAGTTACCGGGTTATAAACTCTCAAAGCATTACTATTGAATGAACGAATATCCGTTTCGTGGATTGACGTTCCGTTGAAGCTGAGCAAAGCCTCATTAGAAATGGTTGTATTTCTTAACATGATAATAAAAAAGTATCCGTGCCTGTCCCGTTGCTCATCACATTACAACCGAATGCTGTACGGCCATTAAGCCTGTACACGGGGGTACACGGATACCAATATTTTGATACTACGAAGTATGCGGACATAAAAAATGCCTGCACGTATAATGCAAGCCTATCTGTCGCCTTGCATTCGATTGTTTATGTATTGTAATGAGCATTGCAAATATGGTGATTTATTTTGGAATAGCAAAGAATAGAAATGAAAAAGAGCAAACGTTTCACAACGATTGCTCTTCAACAACTCTAAAACTATTTATTAATCTAAATCATCACCGGTAGTTTCTCTACCTTCTACTTCAACCTCCAGGTTGATATTATAAGTATCCCTTATCATCCTATAATCAAAACACAATGCGATATCAGGAGTGGATGTCTTGCGGTATGTCACACCACCGGTACCCGTTTGCTCTGCCTTCTGTACCTCAACTCCATTCTGAATATTCTTAAACCGAACAGAATTCTTTTTGCCCATATACTCTTTGGAGTTCTCGAGATAGTAATTCAATGATCCTTCAGGAAGAACCGAGTCACCCACCTGTTTACCGAACTTCTTATACAACATGAAGATTCTGTTGCGCCTCATGAGCAGCACAGCTTTAGGTTCCGGATATTGCTGCTCAATCTTAATCAGATTACTCTTGAACTTATTCACATACTCTATACGGTAATCACCTTCAATAAAGATTTCGCCATCCTGTTGTAGGAATGACACAACATTCCAGAAATTGGCCAGTTCATTGTTACTCTTACATTCCGCATTCTGCCGGATGATACCATCCAATGTCACCTTACGTATATCCTGATATGAAAACGGCAGGTCAAGTACTCCCTCGAGAGTTCTGAAGGCAGCAAGTGGTATTATCCAGTTCCGAAGAATACGGTCTTCCACCTTCTCCGCCCCAAGCCCCTCGATGATATCCGACAGACAAGAATGATAATTACTCACGAATTGCTGCTCCACCTTTGCCCTATGTCGCAAAATCTGCAGTGTGAGGTGAGACAAACCACGCTTACGGATATCAACAAGTTCACTGTATCGTTTTTTCTCCGCATCGGTAAACTCCGATTTGGAGAAGGTTAGGAATACTAGGCGGCTGAAAAGTGCGATATCAGCAGTTGCCATTTCCTGACCGGAAAGGATTACACCAGAATCAACAGCTGTTATCTCACGTTTCTTGTCACGGTCCATATTAATACGGCTGCGTCCTGCCCCATCCCACAAACCTTTCAGATATTCCCGTTTGTCAATATCAATGTTATTTTTAAACTCGTCGATATGAACCAGCGCATTGGAACACTGTGCTACCAGTTCGGCCAATGCCGGGATAGTAGCATTCTGAATGTTGGGCGGTGTATTGTCGATGATAAACAATGACATCAGACTATGCCCGAGCTCTGACTTACCGGATCCTTTCGGTCCAAACAGATTCAAGATTGGAAAACTCTTGGTATATCCTGTAATGACATCACGAAACAAGGTGGCCAGCAGAAAGCATATACCAACCTTGGCATTGTCACCGAACACTCCTACGAGCTTTGTGAAATATTCTTTCATCGATATCCCGGAATAATTAAGATGAACGAATCTGCGTTCGAACTGAAACAGCTTATCATCATCCCGATATATCATACTTGATGCCGGCAAGTAATAGTTACCTTTATCACCAAGCCGAACAATACCGTATTCATCTACCGGATGCCATTCTGTATCAAAGACACCATTGCCGAACGCATAAAACCCTTTGCGCTGCCATCCAAGTTGTGTAATCTCCATGGCTGTTTCGGTCTGTTCATACAGATACATTTTCAATCTGGTCATCTCTTTTTCTGAAGCCAACCAGATATAGTTACCGAGACCTTCCACCTTTTGCTTGAATTTGGATAATGAAACAAGGTCTTCCTGCTTCATCTCCACAATCTCCTCCTGACGATTCTGATTCCTGATGCGATAAAGTCTCTTTGGGTTCAAAGAGTCTTTGATATGAAACATCGGCTGCATGACGAAGTTGGACCACTGGAACTCTTTTCCATCGT
Source organism: Phocaeicola acetigenes (assembly GCF_027529745.1). Taxonomy (NCBI): domain Bacteria; kingdom Pseudomonadati; phylum Bacteroidota; class Bacteroidia; order Bacteroidales; family Bacteroidaceae; genus Phocaeicola; species Phocaeicola acetigenes. The sequence continues at coordinate 344,098 of NZ_JAPZVM010000002.1, read as the reverse complement.
TTGTGCTGTAATAACAGTTGTTCGACTCAAAGAAACCATACTTGGCCAACAAATCACGATTAATAGTTTGCGTTTTGTCTGCCTTTGATTCAGAGATTTTCTTTTTCTCACGGTTGAGAGCAGTTATCCACAGATTCTTGTGATTATAAATTTTCTTGAGCTGTTCAAGATACATCTGCTCCTTGACTTCATCGCCCACCATAGCTACCATCTGGGAGATTTTAGCCACAGCTGCACTCTTGTCTTCGGTGGTACCGTCGGCTTTAAACGCATAACCGGCATACCAGGTGATAAAGTCAACTTCTTCCAGATCCTTGAATCTGGAACGGTTGGTACAATATGAATCCGGATCATTCTTGGTATTGCCTTCTCCAAGCGGGATCTCCTTGACCGAAACAGAAAATCCGCACTCCATGGCCAGCACACCAGACTTAATTACTGCCGCTATGCCGGTACCATATTGCTCGCCCGGTTTGATTACGTCTGCATCCGGAAGAAAACATATCGATGTGGCATATCTCTTGAGTTGATAAAACTGCTTCTTTGTCCAAGCAGCGCCCAGTGAGGCAATTGTATTATTGATACCAAGGCTTTGAAGTCTCATCACATCCGGTGCTCCCTCCACACAATAAAACTTTTCTTCCTTGGTCGCTTGTTTAATAGCATTATCAATACCGAAAATACTATCCGATTTATCGTATATCTCACTTTGGCATGAATTCAGATATTTAGGTGTACCATCCACCTCACTCATATCCCGAGCCGTCCACCCTATAATATGACGAAACCTGTCGCGAATCGGAATCATAATACGGTCTCGATAGAAGTCATAGTAACCGCCCTCTTTCCGCTGGCGGATCAATCCACACTCCACCATAAGCTCTGCCGAATACCCTGCCTTGACAGCTGCATCGGCCAACGATGACCAGGAAGGAAGTGCATATCCTATCCCCTGTTCCTGAGGATACTGCTCTCCCCACCTTTGCTTAATTTTAGCACGTGCCGCCTCTGCTTCCGGTTTTTCAAGATTAGATATAAAGAATTCAGATGCAAAAGTATTTATTGCAAACATCGATTCACGTTTACGAAGAGCCATGATTTCATCAGGACTTTTCTTCTCATCCTTATCCTCTATATCAATACCATACTTATCGGCCAACCATTTGCAAGCTTCGGGAAAGCTCATATTGTTTATCTTCTGCACGAACCTGATTACATTACCGCCTTCCTTGCAAGCACCAAAGCAGTACCACAACCCCCGTGCCTGGTCCACCATGAATGATGGAGTATCTTCTGAATGGAATGGACAACAAGCCTTATATCTGACACCAGCCCGCTGCAGCTGAACAAAATGCCCGACTACATCGACAATGTCCGCACGGTCGAGAATCTTTTCTATGTCTGAATTAGATATCATGTTTTAGAGTGTTTAGAGTACCGGCAAATATCAGGTATTTGCCAAGTATTAAAAATGACACTTCAGTCTATGAAGCGTATATCGTGATCACGCAGTCTGGTATTGTTATTGATGTTATAACATCGGCCAAAGCCATCCCATCGGACACGTTTTTGTCTGGCAGTGTTAGTCACTATGCCATTCACTAGTGTACGTTTGGTAATTATAATATAACCGGTCACTTTACGAACCAGCATATCTGAAGTATAATATACATGTTCTATCTGTTTGGTCGGGAAAATTCTCTCCCAGGCCTGCATTGTACGTAGTTTCATTGTACTCATAATTACTTATATCCGAATAAATCCACAAACGAAATATCTTCACCTAACAGAACGAGTTGAAACGGATCTCTATAAAAGACTGTTATAAAAACATAGTTTCTATCGTCACAATCCTCAGTATCTGCTATATATAAATCATCTGAATTATACATATCGGATATTCTCCGCTGCAGTGCATCTAATATTTTACGTTTTATGGGAATCTGAGTTTCATTCATAAATTCAAATTGTTATACCAGGTTATAATCTGGCTTGTATTTTTTAAGCCTAACTTTATTTTAATGGCTTGTAAGGTATTGTGAACGGTATGAATCGAAATAAATAGTTTATCTGAAATTTCCTGTGGTGTAAGTCCTTCAGCCAGTGCTGCAGCTATCTGCATTTGTCTAACACCAAGAACTGAAGTTCGTTTCGGATTACATATTATGTTTTCATATTCACAATCTTTTGTGCCTCTCAGAGGACAATGTACTTGTTCAAGATTAAGATTACCATCTATAAAATCTGTCTTCTGTGTATCAAACTCTCCGCAATTACATCGTATGAACCTATTCACCATTTTATAAGTCTTATACCGCGGATTCTTACTCGATGAAGCATAACATTGCTCAAGCGCATGGTAGGCATCCGAATAACACTCCCGTATCGTATCAAGGATATCATCAATCATATCACGGCTGGACTCTGACAGACGTGATATCTGATTGCCATCATCCACCATCACATAACCTGACGGAGTATTATAAAACTCAACTGGATTTCTCATTTTTCTTCTTGATATACCTTTCTATCGCTTCGCGCTCAAGTTTCGTCCAGGAGTCTTTCTTCATCTTGGTAAAGAAAGACGGATAAGAGATATCACACAATTCGATAACATCACTTATAAAACGACTCTTCTCCTTATAAGGTAGATTTGAATAATAGTTAGATATTACCATTTTTGCTACTTTTTAGATGATTGTATTATTTACTATTGATATAATTATTAATTTTATAGTGCAAACCTAAAGATTTATTTGATTATATCAAAGATTTCTTTGACATAAAACACAATAATTCTTGTAATTTAGATTGAATTAAAACAAATAAATTATGTTTAAACCCCAAAGAATACTTGAATTAATAGAAAATAACAAGCTGACTAAGAAAGCATTTTGTGATAAGGTCGAAATTTCTGAACAAACCTTAGCAAATGTTTTAAGAGGATCAGATATAGGTTCTAAGAAATTAGAACGAATAGCCATATTATTCGGAGTATCAATGGATTATTTTTTCGAAAATGAAATATCCACACATCCCAATATAGGTCATAGTATAAATGGGAATGGGAATAATATATCAGGAGACATAAGATTAAACGAATGTCAAAGAGAAATTGAACACCTAAAAGAATTATTGTCTGAAAAGGAACGTACAATACAAATTCTCTTAAAGAAGAATTAAACAAAATATGTTCAAAGGACATATCATAGAACAATTAATTCAAGATAAAAAAGTCAAGAAAGCTGATGTTTATCGTTTTGCCAACATTCAAAAAGCAACTCTTGACAATATCATAAAAGGAACTAACATACCTAATTGCAATACTTTAGAAAAGATTGCAGACTTTTTCAACGTATCTATAGATATCTTCTTTGAAAGAAATAAAAATGATAATACAATGTATAATGGCAATGTTATCAAACAATTATTGTTAGATAAGAAAGTTCCAAACAAAGAACTTTTAAGATACATCGGTACCGAAGCCAATGCTTCACTTGCACAAATTGTCAATGGCAATCCCACAGTAAAGCGTCTGGAGAAAGTTGCAGATTTCTTTGGAGTTTCAATGGATACTTTCTTTGAAAGAGAAAAGCCCTTCAGGCAGATATGCACTTCTAAGAGTGACGATACGGCCTACTATCTTGAAAAAATAGAACTTCTTGAAAAAATCATCAAAGAAAAAGATGAACGTATCAAGTTGTTAGAAAGTGTAAATCAGCTACTCACGCAACGAACCTAAGGGACCGATTTGGGACTTTAGACCTAAAAAATGAATTTAACAAACAAGCGTAATAAGCAGATAATCAGAAATAAAATTATGAGTAAAGTTGTCTTTAGAGTTCGAGCCTCTCTTCCCGTGCAAAACGAAAAAGCTGTAACTCTGAGAGTTGCAGCTTTTTTATTTTATACCCGGGACAAAATCGGGACACTTTATTTCTACTACTAAGGAATATTGATCAGTTTATGCGTTTGCAGACTAAGTCTCCATTGAGGATGTTGCAAGATATACCCGACCACCTCTTCTGTATTCCTGCAAGAACAAGGCTGCAAGAAAAAATGAGTAGCAGGTAACTGCAGATACGAAGATACATCCTGTCCCAAATAAACCACTTTCACCTCATCCATACGCTTCACTTTCAAGACAGTACCCTGTTTGGGAGAACAAGTCACCCAGTCAATCTGTTCAGGAAGTACACATGTACCGTTTGTTTCAATACATATATATTTACCCGCTTTGTGCAAAGCCTCAATCAATGCATCATCCACCCAAAGTCCGGGTTCTCCACCAGTCAGAATCACCATACGGGAAGGATAACGAAGCACCTCTTCCACAATCTCCTCATCGGTCATGTCTTTTCCCTCTTCGTGCCGTGTATCACAAAAGTCGCATTTCAGGTTACAACCGGAAAAACGGACAAATACAGCAGGAGTACCCGCATGAAAACCTTCTCCCTGCAGGCTGTAAAAAATCTCGTTAATCTTTCTCATAGATAACAGTATTACCTTCCGACTCTTGAACTTCTACCTTGAAACAACAGGGTATCTGATTACAAATCCAACAGGCAATATTTTCGGCAGTCGGATTCGCAGGAATCACATCATTCAGATTACGGTGATCCAGCTTTCCCATCACCGTTTCCTTAATGTGGGTAAAATCTACCACCATTCCATCTTCATTCAACACTTCCGAACGGCAATACACCGTAACGATCCAATTGTGACCATGCAAGTTCTCGCACTTGCTTTGATACGAAAGTTTCAGACTGTGCGAAGCCGAAACCTCCATTCTTTTTACCACAGTAAACATATTATACTCTGAATTAATATTTAATAAATTTACATTTACACCTAATGTCACCTCGGTGTCCGGCAAAGGTAAAAATAATTTCAAAAAACAGGAAAAAACAAACAAATCCATTTATCGCTCCGGATATTTCAGACATTTTTCCGAAAATATCCCCCAAATATTTTTGAGTTTATTTCCAATCCACTATATTTGTATAGAGTTTTGGTATAAAATGACGGAAGAAGACAAAAAGCTATTAAGTACTTTCGAAGGGAAATTGAGGCATTTCATGTATTTATACAAAGAATTAAAGAAAGAAAATGCCACCCTTAAACAACTTCTTTCTGAAAAAGAAGAAGAAATAGCCTGTATGGCTGATAGCCAAAAAGAATTAGAAGCCAGATATACCAACCTGAAAATGGCCCGGATGATCAGTATTAATGACAATGAACTCAGAGATACCAAACAAAGATTATCCAAGCTGGTGCGTGAAGTCGACAAGTGTATCGCTTTGCTGAATGAATAAAAACCGGTAAACCGAATCATGATGGACGACAAAATGAAAATACATCTACTGATTGACAACGAACGATACCCGTTGAACATACGCCGGGAAGACGAGCAACTGTATCGTGACGCTGCCAAACAGATTGACTATAAACTAAACAAATATCGGAATGCTTTCAGAGACTTCGGTCCCACAAAGCATTGGGCTATGGTAGCTTTGGAACTGGCTTTTGAGAATATGTATCTGAAAGACAGAAATGATACACAGCCTTATATGGAAAAAATAAAAGAACTGGAAGAAGAAGTGGACCAATGTCTGAACTTAAAAGACACGCCACAGCCATAGCTAATAAGGTTTATAGTACGGAACGTATAAAAGAGATTATCCACGCACAACTGGAGACGACGGAAGAAAGATCCGAGTCGAAAGTCGTGCGTTTTTTGTTTATATTTTAATTTAAAATTATAATGTTATCATTAGCAATATTGACGGTAGTAGCCTTTCTGGTAGGAGGGGCACTTTCATACGGCTTTTTCAAGTACGGCTTGAAAACACGGTATGAGAAAATTATAAAAGAGGCTGAAACAGAGGCCGAAGTTATCAAGAAAAACAAATTGCTGGAAGTAAAGGAGAAATTCCTGAACAAGAAAGCAGATTTGGAAAAGGAAGTTGCTATCCGCAATCAGAAGATACAGCAGGCCGAAAACAAACTGAAACAGCGCGAAATGGTGCTGAATCAGAAAAACGAAGAGTTGCAGCGTAAACGCAATGAAAACGAAGCTATTAAGGAAAACCTCGATGCGCAACTCGTTATCATCGAAAAGAAAAAGGAAGAACTCGATCATCTGCAATCACAAGAACGTGAAAAACTGGAAGCATTGTCTGGCCTTTCTGCAGAAGAAGCAAAGGAACGCCTGATAGAATCACTCAAGGAAGAAGCCAAGACACAGGCTCAGTCTTACATCAACGATATCATGGACGATGCAAAGCTGACTGCCAACCGCGAAGCAAAACGTATTGTGATTCAGTCTATCCAGCGTGTAGCCACTGAAACAGCTATTGAAAACTCAGTAACTGTATTCCATATCGAATCAGACGAAATCAAAGGACGTATCATCGGTCGTGAAGGACGTAATATCCGCGCACTTGAAGCTGCTACAGGAGTGGAAATCGTAGTAGACGATACTCCGGAAGCAATTGTACTTTCTGCATTCGACCCTGTACGCCGAGAAATTGCCCGTCTGGCTTTGCACCAGTTAGTAACCGACGGACGTATTCATCCGGCTCGTATCGAAGAAGTAGTTGCCAAAGTCCGCAAACAGGTAGAAGATGAAATCATCGAAACCGGTAAACGTACTACCATCGACTTGGGTATCCACGGTTTGCATCCTGAACTGATTCGTATCATCGGTAAGATGAAATACCGTTCTTCATACGGACAGAATCTGTTGCAGCACGCTCGTGAAACAGCCAACCTTTGTGCAGTAATGGCATCTGAACTGGGCTTGAACCCGAAAAAGGCAAAACGTGCCGGATTGTTACACGATATCGGTAAAGTACCCGATGAAGAACCGGAATTGCCACACGCATTGCTGGGTATGAAACTGGCAGAAAAATACAAGGAAAAACCGGATATCTGCAACGCCATCGGTGCACACCACGACGAAGTGGAAATGACCAGCTTGCTTGCTCCTATCGTACAGGTTTGTGATGCCATCTCTGGCGCTCGTCCGGGAGCACGCCGGGAAATTGTAGAAGCTTACATCAAGCGTTTGAACGATCTGGAACAATTGGCAATGTCTTATCCGGGTGTAACCAAGACATACGCTATTCAGGCCGGTCGTGAATTGCGCGTAATTGTAGGCGCCGACAAGATTGACGACAAACAGACTGAAAGTCTGTCTACTGAAATCGCAAAGAAGATTCAAGACGAAATGACTTACCCGGGACAGGTAAAGATTACTGTTATCCGCGAAACACGTGCAGTAAGCTTTGCAAAATAGGTAGAGTACAGATATATTTCAAATCTGCAAGCCTCATCCATCAGGATGACTTGCAGATTTTTTTTGCACTTCATCTCCTGCCTCTCTTTCTGCTGACAAAATGTAAATTTCTCCCATCTTTATTTCTCCCCTATCTGCCTTCTGACAAAACGTCAAATCAACCTCTTCTATATTGCGTTATTTACATCTGTATGCAGACGTTGTTCCAAAATCACTTATTTTCTGCCATCAGAAAAATTCAGAAAGAAAGCTAAAGTACAAAACAAGAACCACAATAGCTTATATTATTTCGGAACACTCTACACAAAGTTTATTCCCCATTGAGTTACATTCCGATTTATCATAATAAAATTCACAGTAAAAACACCTGCAAAAAAGAAGAAAATCAAGAAAACAGAAAGAGAAAATACGTCATTAGTCGCATCAGCTTACGCGACGAGTCACGTAAACCAACGTGATTAGTCACGAAAGCCCACATTACAAGTCACATTTCCCCCTACAACAGGTTCTATTTTCCCTCTATATAAATTTAAAAAACCTGCCATACAGCAGGTTTTAAAGATATTTTTCAACTAAAAAACTCTGTTTTACAAAGCGTGAACAAGGATTTTGCTTCAAATACGCGTTAGCGGAAATCCATTTTTCCCTTGTTTAAGTCAGAAGAATGTAATTATTCCTTTCATTTTGAAAAGTCATCAATTTCTATTCAAAAGACGAAAAAACCTTCTCGGCACAAGCATATCCTTCTTCGTAAAGTGCTGTAAGTTTTTTGATATCCCGTTCAATACGATTGACCACCACAGGACGTTCCGGACGAATTACTACGATACGTCCTTCATCTTCCATACGCTCCACCATTTCCAACTGTTGATTATACGCCTTGCATCGGTTACTCAGCACCACACGCAAACGGGGATACCGCTTGTAGACAAAACGGGGAACACGGATGTCTTTCTCATCTTTCCGATAACCACGATTACGGGTAAGTACTACTACATTCCGCTCATATCCCTGTGATATGGCCCGCTCTACCGGAATAGAATCTACAATACCACCATCCAGCATCGGCCTTCCGTCGACATAAGTAATCGGACAGACATAGGGCAGACTACTGGAAGCCTTAGCTATAGCCAGCAAACGGATTTTATCTTTTTTCTCTTCCAGATAGCAGGCTCTACCCGTCACACAATTGGTGGTGACCATTTCAAAACGAGCCGGATTGTTCCGATAGGCCTCATAATCGTAGGGTAAAATTTCTTCCGGAAACAATTCGTACAACAATTTCTGATCAAGAATGCTATGCTGATACCACAGATGTTTCAACCCGATGTAATGATACTTGTCCAACAATTCTATATTACTGTACCGTGCTCTTCCACGCTGATGCGACATGTACGACAAACCGTTGCAGGCACCGGCAGACACCCCTACTCCATACGGAAACTCTATTCCCTTATCCATGAAATAGTCGAGTACGCCACAAGTAAACACACCTCGCATGCCTCCTCCTTCGAGTACTAAGCCCATATTCTGTACATCTATTGCCATATTGACCTCCGCTTTCAAAATAATAAGACTCCAATTGCAAAGATATGTTTTTTAAAATAAGGCATAGAACAATATTCAATTTAATTTGCTACTTTTGCAACAATTAAAACAAATATTGAACTTAATACTTAACAATATGTTCGATTCATCTGTGTATAAACAACGTCGTCAGGCTTTAAGAGAAAAGGTCGGTCATGGGCTTATCCTTATCTTGGGAAACAACGAAGCTCCGGCCAATTATCCTGACAATACTTATAAATTCCGCCAAGACAGTTCGTTTCTTTATTTCTTCGGCCATTCTCATCCGGGCTATGCGGGTGTAATGGACATTGAAGCTGGAGAAGACTACTTCTTCGGAAATGATGTAACGATGGACGATATCATCTGGATGGGACCTCAGCCCAGTGTGAAAGATCTGGCTGCGCAGGTTGGTGTAGAAAAGAGTTTCCCGTTCGACAAACTCAAGGAGTTTATCGGAAAGGCTATTTCACAGCGCCGCCCTATCCACTTCCTTCCTCCTTATCGCTACGACAACATGTTGCTGCTGGAAGATCTGACAGGTATACGCGCTTCAATGACTAAACAGCATGCTTCCGTAGAACTCATCAAAGCGGTGGTTGCACTGCGTTCTGTTAAAGAGGCTTGCGAAATAGCAGAAATCGACAAGGCCTGCAACATTGGCTATGAAATGCATACAGCTGCCATGCGTCTCTGTAAGCCGGGTGTTTCCGAACAATATATCGCAGGTATCCTGGACGGTATTGCTTCTTCGTATGGCAACATGGTTTCGTTTGCTACTATCCTTACACAAAACGGACAGACGCTTCACAACCACGACCACAGCCATCTGTTGGAAGCTGGCAGACTGATGCTGACAGATGCCGGTGCGGAAAGTGTAACCAACTACTGCTCTGACCATACACGTACCATCCCGGTAGGAGGAAAATTCACTTCCAGACAGCGTGACGTATACAGCATCGTGCTGGACTGCCACGACAAGGCTCTGGAACTGGCACATCCGGGAGTAACCTACAAATCGGTTCACCTCGAGGTATGTAAAGTGTTGGCACAAGGGCTGAAAGATCTGGGACTCATGAAAGGGGATGTAAACGAAGCGGTAGCAGCTGGAGCACATGCTTTGTTCATGCCGCACGGACTGGGACACATGATGGGTATCGACGTACACGATATGGAAGACTTGGGTCAGTGCTATGTGGGTTATGACGACGAGATACGTCCTTCAGACCAGTTCGGTCTGGCTTCTCTGCGTATGGGCCGCCGTCTGCAGGAAGGTTTTGTCATTACCGACGAACCCGGATGTTATTTCATCCCTGCCCTGATAGACAAATGGAAAGCTGACAACATGCACAAAGACTTCCTCAACTACGAGGCAATAGAGAAGTTCAAAGACTTTGGAGGCATCCGTCTGGAAGACGATATCCTGATTATACCGGGCGGTTCACGCTTTACAGGAGAAAAGCATATACCTATTACCATCAGCGAGGTAGAACAAATCATGAACGAATAATCAAAAATAATTCAATAACCATTTAATAACTTAGAAAACAATGAACAAACTTATTGCTCTTTTAGCTTTGGGTGTTTGCTTCAGCAATGTATCTGCAAAAAGCCCGAAAAAGAACAAAACAGAAGAAGGTTTCGTATTCACTACTGTAAAAGAAAATCCTATTACCTCTATCAAAGACCAGAATCAGTCTAGTACTTGCTGGTCATTCTCTTCACTGGGCTTCTTCGAAGCAGAATTGCTTCGTCTGGGCAAGGGAGAATTCGACTTGTCTGAAATGTTCGTGGTACACAAAACCATGGAAGACCGTGCTGTAAACTACGTACGTTATCATGGAGATGCTTCATTCTCTCCGGGCGGTAGTTTCGAAGACATCGTAACCTGCTACGAAAAATACGGTATGGTACCACAGGAAGCAATGCCGGGTATCATGTATGGCGACTCTCTGCCTGTACACAACGAGCTGGATGCAGTAGCAGCAGGATATGTAAACGCAATTGCTAAAGGTAATCTGAAAAAACTGACTTCTGTATGGAAAAACGGTTTGTCAGCTATCTACGATACATACTTGGGAGTATGCCCGAAGGAATTTACTTACAAAGGCAAGACTTATACTCCGAGAACTTTTGCTGATGAAGCATTGGGATTGAACATGGACGATTACATCTCTCTGACTTCATTTACTCATCATCCGTTCTACACTCAGTTCAACGTAGAAGTACAGGACAACTGGCGTAACGCTATGTCTTACAACCTTCCTATCGATGAACTGATGGCTGTAATGGACAATGCAATCAACAACGGTTACACATTTGCATGGGGATCGGATGTCAGCGAACAAGGATTTACACGCGATGGTATCGCAGTATGCCCGGATGCAGAAAAAGGAGCAGAACTGACCGGTTCGGATATGGCTCGTTGGTTAGGAATGAGCCAGCAGGACAAACGCAAGGAACTTACAGCTAAACCGTTGCCGGAAATCACAGTCACTCAGGAAATGCGTCAGGAAGGTTTCGACAACTGGGAAACTACAGACGACCACGGTATGGTTATCTATGGTATAGCAAAAGACCAGAACGGAAAAGAATACTTCATGGTAAAGAACTCATGGGGTGAAGAAGGCAAATACAAAGGTATCTGGTATGCTTCAAAAGCATTCGTAGCTTATAAAACAATCAATATCCTTGTACACAAGGATGCTATCCCTGCTGAAATCGCAAAAAAATTGGGCCTATAAGATTTGTTAAATAGACTGATTTTAAATAAATAAACGGTTGATTCTGCAATTATTTGACAGAATCAACCGTTTTTTCTTTCTTTTTTTCTAACTTTACAAGTTGAATAAGTGTACAGATTGCTTGTATGATACACAAAAGAAAAGATGATCGTGAGATTGCTCTTACTGCTCCTTTTTTATTGGCCAGTAAAAACGCGTAAAGAAAATAAGACTACGCCCTCTCTATCTTCAACTAACATGAAACAGGCAAAAAGGTATTGTCAACCGAACGCCCAATGAAGTAAACAGTCTGCATCACTAAGTAAGAGAAAAAGAAAAAACATATATAAATGAATTACAAATGGAACTATCAACCTCCTACACCGGAACAAAGGGAAGCGGCAAGGGCTTTGGCTAAAGAAATAGGAATCAGTCCTATATTGTGCCGCCTGCTGCAGGAAAGAGGAATAACCTCTGCTGCAGAGGCCAAGCGTTTCTTCCGCCCGCAGCTTAGCGAACTGCACGATCCTTTCCTGATGAAGGATATGGATATAGCTGTAGATCGTCTGAACAAAGCAATGGGACGCAAAGAACGTATCCTTGTGTATGGAGATTATGATGTAGATGGCACAACTGCCGTCGCATTAGTATATAAGTTTCTCCAGCAATTCTACTCGAATATCGACTACTACATTCCCGACCGATACAACGAAGGATATGGGGTTTCGAGAAAAGGAGTAGACTATGCTTACGAAACTGGTGTCACGCTGATTATCGTATTAGACTGCGGCATAAAAGCCGTAGAAGAGATTTCGTATGCCAAAGAAAAAGGTATCGATTTCATCATCTGCGACCATCATGTACCCGATGAAGTACTTCCTCCTGCCGTGGCTATTCTTAATCCGAAACGGGAAGATTCTACTTATCCGTACGACCATCTGTCTGGATGTGGCGTAGGATTCAAATTCATGCAGGCTTTCACAATCAACAACGGCATCGAATTTCACCAGCTGACTCCGCTGCTGGATTTGGTTGCAGTAAGTATTGCATCCGATATTGTACCGATTATGGGAGAGAACCGTATTCTGGCTTATCACGGATTACGCCAACTCAACTCCAATCCTAGCGTGGGACTGAAGTCTATCATTGATGTGTGCGGACTGTCTGAACGGGAAATCAACATGAGTGATATTGTGTTTAAAATCGGACCGCGAATCAATGCTTCCGGACGTATTCAAAACGGAAAAGAGGCTGTGGATCTTCTTATCGAAAAGGATTATCAGGCAGCAAAAGAAAAGAGTAACCTGATAAACCAATACAATGAAACCCGAAAAGACCTCGACAAGAATATGACCGAAGAGGCCAATAAGATTGTAGACAATCTGGAGCATCTAGACGAACGCCGCTCTATTGTAATCTATAATGAAGACTGGCACAAGGGAGTAATTGGTATTGTGGCTTCACGACTCACGGAAATATATTATCGGCCGGCTGTAGTACTCACGCGTACCGACAACCTGGCAACTGGTTCGGCACGCTCCGTATCGGGATTCGATGTGTACAAAGCCATTGAATATTGCCGCGACCTCTTGGAGAATTTTGGAGGACATACGTATGCAGCAGGACTTTCTATGAAAATAGAAAACGTAGAAGAGTTCTCACGCAGATTCGAGGAATATGTCACTCAAAATATTCTTCCGGAACAGACCAGTGCTACCATTCAGATTGATGCTCATCTCGACTTCAGGGATATTACACCTAAATTCTTCTTCGACTTGAAGAAGTTCAATCCTTTCGGGCCGGACAATCATAAACCGATATTCGCTACCCTCAATGTATACGATTATGGTACAAGCAAGGTAGTAGGAAGAGATCAGGAACATATCAAACTGGAACTGGTGGACAACAAATCGAACAATGTAATGAACGGTATTGCTTTCGGGCAAAGCTCGCAAGCCCGTTACATCAAAACCAAGCAGTCGTTCAACATCTGTTACACCATCGAAGAAAATACACATCGGAGAGGAGAAATCCAACTTCAGATAGAAGACATAAAACCAAGCAGAAACAAAGCCTTATAACAGGCTACGGAGAAAGACAAGACACAGATGGACTACAAAAGCATTTTGAAACAATACTGGGGATACGATGACTTCCGCGGAATACAGGAAGACATCATCACCAGTATCGGCCAACAGCGGGATACGCTGGGACTAATGCCGACCGGAGGAGGTAAGTCCATCACGTTTCAAGTGCCGGCTCTTGCTCAAGAAGGGCTTTGCCTGGTCATCACGCCACTTATCGCATTGATGAAAGACCAGGTACGCAACCTGCGCGACCGGGGTATCAAGGCTATAGCTGTCTACTCGGGTATGACAAGAGAAGAAATTGTAGTCGCGCTTGAAAACTGTATCTTTGGCAACTATAAGTTTCTCTATATCTCTCCGGAACGACTGGATACAGAAATATTCCAGCAAAAGCTCCGCAGCATGAAGGTAAGCATGATTACGGTAGACGAATCGCACTGTATTTCTCAATGGGGATACGATTTTCGCCCTGCTTACCTCAAAATATCCGAAATACGAAAGCTGTTGCCCGGTGTTCCGGTACTGGCTCTGACAGCAACTGCTACCCCTGAAGTCGTAAAAGACATTCAGGCACGTCTTGCCTTTAAGGAAGAAAATGTATTCCGCATGAGTTTCGAGCGGAAGAACCTGGTTTACATTGTACGGAACACGGAAAACAAAGCAGAAGAATTGCTCCACATTCTGAATCATGTACCGGGTTCGGCTATTGTATACACACGAAACAGAAAAAAGACAAAGGAAATCTGCCAGTTTCTCAACCAACAGGGAATTACTGCCACATTTTACCATGCCGGACTTCAGAACGACATCAAAGACCAGCGGCAAAAGAGTTGGCTGACAGGAGAACATCGCGTGATGGTAGCTACCAATGCCTTCGGTATGGGCATAGACAAGCCGGATGTCCGACTGGTAGTACATGCCGACTTCCCGGATTCTCCCGAGGCGTATTTTCAGGAAGCAGGACGTGCCGGACGAGACGGAAACAAAGCATATGCCGTATTGCTCTATGCACAAAGCGACAAAGCCATTCTTCGCAAACGCATCTCCGATACTTTTCCTGAAAAAGAATACATACGCAAAGTATACGAAGATATCAACTTCTATTACCAGATGGCTCTTGGTGACGGATTGGGATGTACCTATGCATTCAACATCGATGAATTCTGTCACAACTTCAAGCACTTCCCCATTCAGGTAGACAGTGCCTTGAAGATACTGACCCGTGCCGGATACCTGGAGTATACCGACGAACAGGACAATGCTTCCCGCATCATCTTTACACTCCGGAGAGACGACTTATACCGTTTGCAGGAATACAATGCCGACACAGAAAAGCTGATTCATACCATTCTCCGTTCGTATACAGGTATATTCAGCGATTATGCTTATATCAGCGAAGATACATTGGCATTGCGAACCGGTTTGTCAAGACAACAAATCTACGAGACATTGGTCCTGCTCACCAGACAGCATATTCTGCATTACATTCCGGGAAAGAAAACCCCTTACATTATCTATACCTGCGAACGCCGCGATACTTCGCGTATTCATCTCAGTAAAGAAGTATACGAAGACCGCAAAGAAAGTTTCGAACGGCGCATACAAGCTATGCTGGAATATGCAGATGCCAAGGAACAATGCAGAAGCCGTATGCTGCTCCGGTATTTCGGAGAAAAGAATGAACACAATTGCGGACAATGTGATGTATGCCTGAAGAAACATCAAAGCGGATTGAAGCAGGGAGAATTCGACGACATTACCGAAGCGATAAACGCCGAACTGAAAGCACATCCCTTGTCAGCTCATGAACTGATGGGAAAATTGACTTACGATAAAGAAAAGGTTTCTTGCGTACTCCGGTATCTGATGGCAGAAGAAATCATTCAGGAAAGCGACGGAAAGCTCATCCTCACCAAGTCATAATCTCCTTAATGTTTCCACTTCACAAACAGAGAAAAGAAAGGTTTGCTTTTCGACTGAAGAAAAACACCAGCAGAATGCAGAAGCACTGAAAACAAAATCAGTCCCAAGCCTACATAAAAACTGGCATTCAGTTCTTTAGCCTCGTGAAAAAGAAACATCGCTGCTATAATACTATAAATAGGCTCAAGATTGTAAGTCAGATTAAAAGTAAAGGCCGATATTTTCTTCAACACCTGAATCTGTAAAATGTAAAGCAATACGGTGCAGACCGAAGCAAACAGAAGCAAGTAAACCAAATCGGTCAGTGAAGGAAGTATCGACGCAACGGGAAAGAAAGACAGATAAAGCGGAAGCAGACAGGATAACCCTAAAAAGCCTCCTCCCATCTCATACATCAGCATAGTACTCGAAGTATATCCCACAGATACTTTCTTATTGCAGATAGTGAAAAGGGAAGCCAGTGCCGACGAAAGGATTCCCATACCTATTCCCAGACGGTAACGGGTATCAAAATGGAAAATAAGAATAATCCCCAACACTCCTATCAGACTGCATGCTATCTCTCCCAGCGATATACGATGACGGTTGATAAGCGGTTCGAACAAAGCTGTAAAAAAACTCATCAAAGACAAACAAACCACTCCGATGGATACATTCGAAGCCTTGATACTTCCATAGAAAAACAGCCAGTGAATGGCAAGCAACATTCCTACAGAACCTATTTTACACACATCACGGAAAGATACTCTCTTCAGCTTGCCCAACATCCACAGCAAAAGAAAAAACATCACGGTAGCAAACAGCATCCGATACCACACCAACAATCCTTCATTCAAGGATATTAAACGCCCAAAGATACCGGTAGCTCCTGCAATCAACACCGACACATGAAGTTTGATAAATGCCTCTTTCATTCTTTTAGTTTCTTTTTACGAGGGTGCAAAGATACAATTTATTTACACGCACCCCTTCAATATCCCGCTTCATATTCTATATTCCTTCCGGTTTTGAAGAGTATAATATTTTCCATATTTTTGTCGGTACAAAGTAGAAGACAAATGAAAAACATACTCCATAAAATACAGTCGTTATATCCTCTCTCAGATGCTACCATTGAAGAGCTGAAGGCTTATGTTACCCCATGCCGGTTTCCCAAAAGGTATCAGATGATTAAAGCCGATATGTTCTGCAAATATGCCTATTTCATAGAAAAAGGAATGACACGCTCTTTCTGGCTGGTAGACGGAGAAGAAATTACAACCTCCTTTGCCTGGGAAGGAAGCATTGTATTCAGTATGGACGAACTGTACTATCAGAAGAAAAGCGAGGAATATGTAGAAGCACTGGAAGAAGTGGAAGCCTATCGCATTTCATTGACCGACCTGCGTCATCTGTTCGAAACCAATCTTGAATTATGCAACTGGGGCAGAATCATCCATCAGAACGAATATCGCCGTCTGCACCGCAGCCACAAGGAACGGCTTACGCTGCCGGCTAAAGAGCGGTATGAAGAGTTCAAGAAACAGTTTCCCGAAGTGTGTCAGCGGGTGAACTTAGGATTCATCGCTTCTTACCTTGGCATTACGTTGCCCACACTCAGCCGACTCAGGAGTGGAGAATAACAACATGCAGCAAATCATACATCCAAAAGATGAAATCTACCTATAAAGACCAAAAGGTTACACATTATTTATATATTTGCAATTTGTAAAAACTAATTATCTACTATGGATCGCACAAATAAAATAGGCGAAAAGATTCAATCGCTACGAACAATAAAAGAAATCAGCAGAGAAGAACTTGCTGACCGTACCGGACTCTCAATCGAACAGATTGCACGTATAGAAGAAAATATCGATATCCCTTCTTTGGCTCCCCTCATCAAAATAGCCAGAGCATTGGGAGTACGGCTGGGAACCTTCCTGGACGACCAACCGGAAGAAGCCGGAGCAATTATCTGCCGCAAAGGTGACGCAGATGATACCATCAGTTTTTCGAATAATGCCACAGATTCCCGCCTGCATATGCGCTATCATTCTTTGTCGCGCAACAAGACAGACCGCCACATGGAGCCTTTCATCATCGACATAGAAGCCAATGAAACAGCTCAGTTCAGTCTGTCGGCACACGAAGGCGAAGAGTTTATCATGGTTTTACAAGGAATGGTCGAAATCAATTACGGAAAGTTTACCTATCTTCTGGAAGAAGGAGATACCATTTATTACGACTCGATTGTGCCGCATCATGTACATGCTTTCGAAGGACAGGAAGCAAAAATCCTGGCAGTAATTTATACTCCTATCTAAAAAACCGGCAATACCATGAAACAGTTATCGGAAAAGACACTGGGAGACTGGCTGGAGCATTGGGCAAGTCACACTCCCAACAAAGAATATATTGTATACTCCGACCGTAACCTGCGTTTTACCTGGAAAACATTCAATCAGCGGGTAGACAACATGGCCAAGGGATTGCTTGCCATCGGTATCACCCACGGTACACATGTAGGTATCTGGGCAGGAAATGTACCCGACTGGCTTACCTTTCTTTATGCATGCGCAAAAATCGGTGCTGTAGCTGTTACGGTCAATACCAACTACAAGCAGGCCGAACTGGAATATCTCTGCGAGAATTCGGATATGCATACCCTCTGTATTGTCAACGGAGAAAAAGACAGCAACTTTGTAGAGATGACCTATGCCATGCTGCCCGAACTGAAAACATTCGAGCGAGGACACATGAAAAGCAAACGGTTTCCCTGCATGAGAAACGTCATTTACATCGGGCAGGAAAAATACCGGGGAATGTACAATACATCGGAAATCCTGCTGTTGGGCAACAACATAGACGATGAGGTTCTGGCAGAAGCCAAAAAGAAAGTCAACTGCCACGATACGGTGAACATGCAATACACTTCGGGAACAACCGGTTTTCCAAAAGGTGTCATGCTTACCCATTACAACATAGCCAACAATGGTTTCCTGACAGGCGAACACATGAAATTTACATCAGACGATAAACTGTGTGTCTGCGTTCCTCTTTTCCACTGCTTCGGCGTGGTTCTGGCTACCATGAACTGTCTGACTCACGGATGTACACAAGTCATGGTAGAGCGCTTTGACCCGCTGCTGGTACTGGCCTCCATACATAAGGAGCGATGTACTGCACTCTACGGGGTTCCGACCATGTTCATTGCCGAACTGCATCATCCGATGTTCGATATGTTCGACCTCTCCAGTCTGCGTACCGGTATCATGGCCGGCTCACTCTGTCCGGTAGAACTGATGAAGCAGGTAGAAGAAAAAATGTTTATGCGCGTCACCAGTGTATACGGTCTCACTGAAGCCTCACCCGGTATGACTCACAGCCGTATAGACGACCCGCAGGAAGTAAGATTCAATACCGTAGGACACGACTTTGAGTTTACAGAAGTACGGGTAATCGATCCGGAAACCGGCGAAGAATGTCCGGTAGGTGTACAAGGTGAAATGTGCAACCGCGGATACAATACCATGAAAGGATATTACAAGAATCCGCAGGCTACGGCAGAAGTCATCGATAAAAACGGTTTCCTGCATTCGGGAGACCTGGGTGTAAAAGATGAAAACGGAAACTACCGCATCACCGGACGCATCAAGGACATGATTATCCGGGGAGGAGAAAATATCTACCCCAGAGAAATAGAAGAATTCCTTTATCAGATGCCCGGTATCAAGGATGTGCAGGTAGCCGGTATTCCGTCGAAGAAATACGGAGAAGCAGTAGGAGCTTTCATCATTCTGCACGAAGGCTACAACATGAATGAGTTTGACGTACGCGACTTCTGTCAGGGAAAAATTGCCCGCTACAAGATTCCGAAATACATCTTCTTTGTGAAGGAGTTTCCGATGACAGGAAGTGGTAAAATACAGAAATTCAAATTAAAGGACATCGGTCTGGAACTCTGCAAGCAGCAAGGTATCGAAATTATTTAAGACATAAATACAACGATGGCGACACAATCTGCACTGATTATGTCGCCATTGTTGTATGACAGCAGTTTCATGCTGTATCCGACGTCGCCGTCCGTACAACCGGCGGCGTCGGCTATGAAATCAACGACGCTGTCCATAGAGCCGACGTCGCTGAATACACGCAACATCCATCACCAGACGGTTACGAAACAAGATCTTTTCTCAATTCTTCCGACAAGCCTCATATAAATCATAAACAGACAAACTCTTTTCAAAATCCCCCTGCGACAAAGCAGTACGAACCATCAGAGTAACCGGTTCCCCGGGAAGCAAATCGATATAATTATCGGAAAAAGTAGTTTCAAAATTATCACTGCACAAATATACCGCACGGGCAAAGCGGTTGCTCTGCAAGGTCACTTCAAAGCCTCCTTCTACCGGACGGATATCCTTCCGGATAGTTGCCGGAGCATAAGCCATCTCCTTCTGTGCAGCCAGAAAACAATTGTTGGCATAACATTTCCTGTCGTCTTCTTTCAGATATACATGTACCACCACATCCTGAGGAGAAGCTCCATCCAACAGTCTGTCCAACTGCTCTTCGAATACACAAGAAGACGTATTCGGATTTATTTGAATTTGCTTTTCCAATGCACTGACTTTTCCACCTTCCAATTTCCAAACCTCTACCGATAACACCGTCTGCAAAGGCTCCCGGCGGTCGGACACTGCATATACACGCAGATTGCCCTCTACTACAAGAGGAGACAAAAGTATATCGGAATAAGCCTTCCGTGCAAAATAATGCTGTGCTTTCCACCGGCCGTAATAATCCCGGCTCGACCACGATGCCACCGGCCAGCAATCGTTATGCTGCCAGAATAAAGAACCCATACAATACGGCATATCCCTGCGATGTGCTTCCATGGCTATCTTAATGGCATCGCCCTGCAAGACCTGAGTGAGATAAAGGAACGAACGGAAATCTTTAGGTTCGCGATGTTCTGCAAGCATATAAGTTTCTATCAACTTGTTGGCATGCTCTCCCCCACGCTGATGGGCCATCATCACTTCGGAAGTAATATTCCAGTCTTCGGAACCCGACGTATAGCGTTTCACCGTTTCAAAATCGGGGAACGACTGAAAGCCATACTCACTAAAAAAACGGCTTCTTTCCTTATTATACTGCGAAATTGGTTCCCTTCCACCCCATACTCTCCAATAATGGCGGTCCCCGTTACAGTCGTCGTTTACCTGTCCTTCGAGTCCGAAAGGTGAAGACGGCAGATAAAAACGGTCGGGATCTTCTTCGCTTACCACCAAAGGCAATGTTTCCAGATACTGTTTATCCATCTGCGCCTTAATCAGCCGGGCATATTCCGGATTCTGTTCGTTGTATTTTTTTGCCCAGCCCCATCCGTACCAGGCTTCATTGCACTCGTTGTTTCCACACCAGATGGCAATACAAGGATGATTACGCAAACGGCGTACATTATCGATTGCTTCCCGACGTACATTCTCCAGCCATTCGCCTTCTGCCGGATAGAGACTACATGCAAACATAAAGTCCTGCCATACCAGGATACCGTATTCATCGCAAAGGTCGTAGAAAATATCGTTTTCATAAATTCCTCCTCCCCACACACGAAGCATATTCATATGTACATCTGCTGCATCCTGAATGGTTTTCCGGTAACTCTCTTCCGTTACCCTCGGAAGGAAATTATCTTGTGGTATATAGTTTGCTCCTTTCATAAAAACAGGACGTCCGTTGAGTTCGAAGAAAAACGAAGTTCCATGCGCATCGGGTTTTCGTATCACCTTCAACGAACGAATCCCTACCCTATCCTGATGTGCATCGGCAGTCTGTTTACCCACAACAAGCGTTGTTTCAAACGTATACAGATGTGGATTGCCTAACCCGTTGCTCCACCACAGTTCAGGATTTTTCATGACAAAAGGCAATTCCACTTTATTTACTCCCTGCTTCAAGGAAGTCTTTACACGTGCCAGCACCTTTCCGTTATCGGTATCGGTCAGTACCACAGAAGCATCGGTCATCTCCTTGTCGGCCACCACCTCAACCTGTCCGGTCAGTACAGCCTTCTTTTCATTGACTTCATGCTGACGGATGAACACATTGCTGATACGTGCATCGTTCCATGCCTCCACATACACCGGACGCCAGATTCCCGAAGTCACCAGACGAGGTCCCCAATCCCATCCATAATGATAACCGGCCTTCCGGGCAAATACACTTACTTTCTTATTAAATACACCTCCATTCTCCGACTGGTCGTTTCCTGCAGAATAATGATATGGCAATGCATCCCATTTTGGGATATCCACTTTCAGAGGAGAATGAAAATAAATACGCAGGATATTTCCGGATGACTTGACCAGCGACTTGACTTCCACTCTCCATTCCCGAAACATATTGTCGGCCTTTAGAATCAAAGAATCATTCAGATACACATCGGCATACGTATCCAATCCCTTAAAAAGCAAATCAATATTCTGTCTGTTCATAAATTCATCGGAAAGTGAAAAAGACGACTCATATACCCAGTCTTCTTTATCAATCCACTGTACTCCCCGTTCATTCAAACGGTAGTAAGGGTCTTCTATTATTCCGTTATTCATCAAGTCGGTATGCACGACTCCAGGAACTGTAGCCGGATACCAGTTAGACAGTCTGGCCTGACGAAATTGCCATCCTTCATTCAGCTCCATCCGTAAAGGGGCTGCCGAAAGCCAGGTTCCACATCCTAAAGAAAAGGTTGTCAATGCTGTATAGCGTAATATTTGCGAAAAGTTTTTCATAGAATTATTTTTCATCACTTCAATTTTACAATCTTATCTTCTACAGGCAGACTGGCCAATAGGCCATATACCTCAAAAGGAAAGGGGATGAAAAGCGGTATCAACTCGTCTTTCATCTCCTTTCTACTATGCATTTGCCGATGCAAACCAATGCCTACGAGCACTTACATCAGTCTTTTCTGACAATCTTCACCAGCAATGTCTTTCCATTGGGTTTTCCCTTCATGTCATGCGATTCTGATTTCACCAATCCGACTCCTTTCGCATACCATTCGGTAATGCGTTCGGTTTCCGATTTTACCAGAATCTTAGTCCGTTTCAGATAGGAAATCTTGATACATTCAAATCTTCCGGCAGTAGTACCGATGGAATCTTTTCCCATATAAGCAGCTCCCGAGATTGTAACCTCGTTCTTCAGCATATTGGAAATTAAAGAATAAGAACGTTCAGGAATAGATTCTCCTCCCTCAGCTCCATCTTTTATGACAAATGAGTTATCTCCTTTAAATTTCAGTTTCTCCTCGAAAAGAGCATGCGCCTTTTCGTCGTATTTTTCCGGGTCAAGATCGGCTTCAACATAAGGACCATACATCAAATCCTGCTTGCAAACGGTATTCTGTCCGTCATAACTCCAGTCGTACAATGTATAGCTGGTATTATTTTTCGCCTTATTGGCCACAAGTTTCATATAATAAGTAGCTTTTGCCGCATTGCCATTCTCCTCAGCCTTGGTTACAGTTACTGTTCCGTTCGAAATACTTTGTCCAGCCTCATCGTAGCTTACATAATGAAGTTCAGTACCTTGCTTCGTACAAAAATATTGTGCCTGCATACTATGTACCATCAGCAATCCAAGCACAGTAAACATTAATTTTCTCATTGTTCTATTTGTTTAATTAATTTGTCATCTGTTAAGATGGGGCAAACTTACAAATTTATTTCCATCAAAAATGCTTTTTCGTTCTTTTTCAAAGAAAACAGCAGTGTCAGTTATCATTTTCTAACTATATTTAAAGAATATAGGATGCGGCTCGGCATTACCTTCGTTCAAAAGCAAGCTTTTGACTTGGTACTGCGCTCACCTTTAACTATATTTGCAACACTTAACGATTAAAACCAAATATATCATGGGCTTATTTACATCTTTGTTCGGCGGAAACAAGTCGAACGAATGTCAGGAAGACAAGCAGAAAAAGAAAAATTTTGAAATATTGAAATACGACGGTATCCGCGCCCGCAACATGCGCCAGCTGCCTTATGCCATTAAATGTTTTGAAGAAGCCATTGCACTGAATGAAGAAACAGAAACCATGCAATTGCTGGCTACCACCTACATACAGGCAGACCGCACAGAGGATGCACGCAATATACTGAACCGGCTTTGCGAAAAAGAACCGGAAAATGTAAATGCTTTACTTTCATTGGCCAACGTATGCCACATGCAACAAGATTACGACAGTATGGCTTCTGCATGTGAAAAAGCAATACAGATTGCTCCCGAAAATACTACAGCCCTTTATCTGGCTGGAAAAGCAGAACACTCCCGCCACAACGATTTACAGGCTATAGTAATGCTGACCAAAGCTATTACACAAAACGAAACCTTTACAGAAGCTTATCTGCTCCGTGCGGAGGTACTTTGGAGCATGAGACAGGCTAAAGATGCCTTGGAGGATATCGAGAAGGTTTTATCGCTCGATGCAAACGAAGAAAAAGCATTATTGATAAAGGGAGAAATTGAAGCGGCACTGGGACATACAGAACAAGCTTTCGAATGCTTTAATCAGGTAGCAGAACTGAATCCTTTCAACGAAAACTCTTATCTTCTGAAAGGAACTTTGCAGATAGAGCTGAAAAACTTCGACCAGGCTATCGAAACTTATGAAGAGGCTATCGAACTGATGCCCGACAATGCCAAACTGTATCAGGAACGCGGACGGGCACGCCTGCTGAAAGGAGATAAGGAAGGCTCGATGGCCGACTTGAAAAAAGCCATCGAACTGAATCCTGAAAATGAGAACCAGATAAACGGTCACTTCAAGAACTTTGAAGATACAGGAAAAGGTATCTTGTGGTAAGACTGCCCTGCAAGATAAAAACAACGTTCGGCAAGAAATCACCTGATGGATGTATCAGCATCCGTATTGGTAATTGTTCTTGCCGAACGTTTTATATATCTACTTTATAATAGAGATTGATTTTATCAGAACTGGAAAATAGCCGTCACAACCAGACGATGATTTAAGATAGAGTGTGAACTGATTACCTTTGCCTGGTTATCAAATTCGTCTCCATACCACGCACTACACAACGAATACTCTGCACCCAGTTTCCAATGATTGCGGTTGTAAGTGAGTTCTGCACTTCCTGTAACAAGCTGGTCGAGTGTTGTACCGGTGCCCAATACTCCTTGTACATCTTCTCCCGCACCCAAATTCTTCAGATAACCGAAGAACAAAGCCGGACGCCAGGTCTTCCCATATGCAATATTCAACCAGGTAGAGGAAGTACGCAGCGGAGTATACTCCTGCTTGCCATTATGAGTGTCTATCGAAGTAATGCCATATCCTCCTACCGTACTGGTCTGTGTCAAGTTGGAGCCTAATACAGTCTTAGCCGATACCAACAGCTGGTCGTATGTATATTTCACATGAGCCTCAGCCGATACTCCTGTAATACGCTCACTCACCTTGTAAGTTTCACCGTCTATCACAGAGTTGACACGTGGAACGATGGAAGACACGTGTACACCGGCTCCAGCCAACAGACCGGTCTGTTTATAGTCTACACCGGCATAGAATTCCGGGACACAACTGTTTTTCAAGAAGTTCTGGCTTTTCTGTGTAGCAGTGCTTCCAGCCACATTGGTAGAAGGTCCGACAGACAAATATTGCGACTGCCAGATAGCTGCTGCCGTAAGCATAAAGTGTTTGGCTGTATAACGGTAACGGATTTGAGGAGCACGGCTAAACGGCTGATAAGGTGCTCCCATATTCAAGTTCAGAATTTCAGGAGCTACATCTCCGTACAATGGATGCCAGGTCTGTCCGACGAGCAAGGCCGATTTTCCCCAGTCCAAGTTGAAATACACATGACGCAGGCGGAACATGGAATAGGAAGTACCCGATCCGCGAAAATCGACTTCTACTTTAGCCGAAGTCTTGACCTTTCCCCACATCGGTCCCTTTACATCCACTCCTAAACGAGTATATAAAGTATAAAAATTACCATTTGCAGCACTGTTCAAATCATTTCCATCCGGATCCAGTACTTCATCTTGCGGATACATGTAAAACAAACCATCTACCGTTTCAGAATTGGCACGGCTGTTATAAAACAAATCCGTACGTACCTGACCATAGAATTTATAGTCAAATCCTTTTTTCTGGGCAAAAGCAGTGGCAGACACTCCGAGCACTGCCGCCATAAAAAGACATCTCTTCTTCATTCTTAACATGATATTAAAAAAACACGGCTGCAAAGATACTGATTTTTATCATACCCATGCACATCAGAAATAAAAGCCAAAGCCAATCTTAAAACCTAACTTACTATACTCCGAACAGTTCATGAAACTCAAATCGTAATATACAGCAGGTTCTATGGTAACCGTTCCATTCAGAAAGAAGGCATATCCCAGCTCAGGAGTCATACAAACAATATTTTTCCGGTTGACAGAATTCGACAAATGTTTATAAGCAAATCCCAAACCGCCATATACTCCACAATTCGACAAATAATAACGTGCTCCTACCCCCAATGCAGTTTCATCCATTCCATTTTCTACATATTCGCCTTTGAAGTTGATCAGCACAGATAGATTATCTACCACAAAAGCTCCTCCCTCTACATTCAGTCCGAAGTTCGTTCCTTCATATTTACTGTGTGACAGGTTTAATCCGGTAAGAGAAGTATTGACAAAAAACGTCCCTTCTTCAAACTGTGCTTTAGCTTGTACGCACGCCATTAACAGTACACACACAATAGTGATTTTCTTCCACATAAATACATTCAGAATTAAATTGTTATTCTATTTCAATCAAAAAAAGACAGCAAACCATATATCTGCTGTTCGTGCACAAAAATAACAATTCCCCTGTTGAAGTACAAAATTTCATGTCTACAATACTTTTCTATCCTTCTGTAATATTAATCCGGTCTTCCAACCGTAATCGATAAAAACAAGAACAGCAACTTATATTGTAGTACTACAAAGCCATATCAATTTCACAAAAAAAAGAAGGAGATGGCTTTAAATAAAAAAGTCACACTATCTTTGCAAAAACAACAGATGTCTATGCGCTTATCCATTTTATTATTCTTGATGGGGTTGTTGAGCTACCTGCCTCTCTGCGCACAACCCAAAAACGAAATACGTGCTACGTGGCTTACTACTTTGGGAGGGCTGGATTTCCCTTCTTCCAAAGCCAGTTATGCGGCCGGTATCCAGCGACAAAAACAGGAATTATGCAAAATATTAGATGAACTGAAACAGGCTCATATCAATACAGTACTCTTTCAGACCCGTCTGAGAGGCGATGTGATTTATCCTTCTGCCATCGAAACTTTTGCAGAATCGCTTACCGGACATGAAGGACGGAATCCGGGCTATGACCTGCTGGAATTTGCAACAGCTGAATGTCATAAAAGAGGCATGGAACTTCATGCATGGATTGTGACCATACCGGTAGGTAACAACCGACAAGTGAAACTGTTGGGTAAGAACTCAGTCGTAAAGAAGTATCCTCAGCTCTGTAAACAATACAAAGGAAGCTGGTATCTGGATCCCGGACAACCGGGCACTGCCGATTACCTTGCTCGCCTGGTACGGGAAATTGTATCCCGATACGACATTGACGGCATCCATCTCGATTATATCCGCTATCCGGAACGTGCCCAACAGTTTCCGGACAATGCCACTTTCCGCAAATATGGAAAAGGACAAAACTTGGAACAATGGAGACGGGATAACATCACCCGCATCGTACGCAGAATCTATACGGAAGTAAAGACACTCAAGCCTTGGGTAAAGGTCAGCAGTTCGCCTGTAGGGAAATATGCCGACACGCAACGATACAGTTCGCACGGGTGGAATGCTTACGAAACAGTATATCAAGATGCTCAGGCATGGCTGAAAGAAGGTATACACGATGCACTCTTTCCCATGATGTATTTCCCCAACAATCATTTCTATCCTTTTGCTTTAGACTGGAAAGAGAACAAAAGCAACCGATGGGTAGTTCCGGGACTGGGTATTTATTTTCTTCATCCCAAAGAAAAGAATTGGGATGCAGCCGAAATAATCCGTCAGATTCATTTCATACGAAAAAGCGGACTGGACGGAGAAGCTTATTTCCGAAATCGTTTTCTGCTGGAAAATACAAAAGGGATATTAAGTACCTTAAAAAACAGGTTTTATCAAACACCTTCCTTCGTTCCTCCCATGACGTGGGCAGACAGCATTGCTCCATCGGTTCCCGATACTCCGGTTTTGCACGAAACAAAAGAAGGAATACACCTTTCATGGTCTCCTTCAACTGATAACAGTACGTTACCGGTACACTATCGTGTTTATGCATCCAATTTTTATCCAGTTGATATCACACAAGCTGAACATATCGTAGAAACACGGATAGACACAACTTGTTATACCACTTCGTCTTCCCAACTATATTGGGCTGTGACAGCAGTAGACCGATATGGCAACGAAAGTCAACCGCTCTACTTTAAGACAATATCAGAAGAAAGCCTTCCGATATGGAACCATTTACCCGACCTTCCTGCAGGCGGTATCCTGATAATATACGATGCCACGGGAACTGAACTTTTCCGTACCTCGGATATTCACTCCCAACAGATACAAAATCTGGCTCCGGGATTTTACAGAATCACGATTTTAACCGACAACGGGCAAAGCATAGCAACAGGAAGCATCGTAAGATAAGGTTTTATGTATAAATCGTATGGATATAAGCAAAATAATCCGTACTTTTGCATATTCAATTGAAGAAATAAAATAAACTTATTACTATATCTCATGAGCAATCAACGATACATGCAGCGCGGCGTATCCGCATCGAAAGAAGATGTACACAACGCCATCAAGAACATTGACAAAGGTATTTTCCCGAAAGCATTCTGCAAAATCATCCCAGATATCTTGGGAGGCGACCCGGAATATTGCAATATCATGCATGCCGACGGAGCCGGCACCAAATCATCACTGGCTTACCTGTACTGGAAAGAAACCGG
The DNA here is from genome assembly GCF_027529745.1 of Phocaeicola acetigenes. Taxonomy (NCBI): domain Bacteria; kingdom Pseudomonadati; phylum Bacteroidota; class Bacteroidia; order Bacteroidales; family Bacteroidaceae; genus Phocaeicola; species Phocaeicola acetigenes. The sequence continues at coordinate 315,471 of NZ_JAPZVM010000002.1, read as the reverse complement.
TGACTTGTCTGTATGGAAAGGTATCGCACAGGATGCTTTGATTATGAACATCGATGACTTGTTGTGCGTAGGAGCAGTAGACAACATTCTGGTTTCTTCTACTATCGGACGAAACAAACTGCTTGTACCGGGAGAAGTAATTTCTGCCATTATCAATGGTACTGATGAGTTGTTGGCAGAACTCCGCGAAATGGGTGTAGGTGTATATGCTACTGGTGGTGAAACTGCCGATGTAGGCGACTTGGTTCGTACTATCATTGTAGACAGTACCGTGACTTGCCGTATGAAACGCAGTGATGTAATCGACAATGCCAACATCCGTCCGGGTGATGTAATTGTAGGTCTGGCTTCTTACGGACAGGCTACTTACGAAAAAGAATACAACGGTGGTATGGGAAGCAATGGTCTGACCAGTGCCCGTCACGATGTATTCAGCAAGTATTTGGCAGAGAAATATCCGGAAAGCTACGACAAGGCAGTACCTGAAGATTTGGTTTACAGTGGTAATTTGAAACTGACAGACAGTGTAGAAGGTTCTCCGCTGGACGCCGGTAAACTGGTACTTTCACCAACACGTACTTATGCACCGGTTGTGAAGAAGTTACTGGATGCACTTCGCCCGCAGATTCACGGTATGGTACATTGCTCAGGTGGTGCACAGACTAAAGTATTGCATTTCGTAGGCGATAACTGCCGTGTGATCAAAGACAACCTCTTCCCTGTTCCTCCTTTGTTCCGCACAATCAAAGAACAGAGTGGTACTGACTGGGACGAAATGTACAAAGTGTTCAACATGGGACATCGTCTGGAAGTTTACCTGTCACCGGAACATGCAGAACAGGTTATCGAAATCAGTAAATCGTTCAATATCGATGCACAAATTATAGGACGTATCGAAGAAAGTAACGGTACAAAAGAACTGATTATAAAGAGCGAATTCGGAGAATTCAAATACTAATAAAAAATGATACAGGATGAGGCAATGCATCCTGTACCATTTTATCAAAACAGCAGCCAATAAGAAATATGAAATATTCCTTACTCATATTTACAGCACTTGCCCTTGCGTTCGCTATTTGGCAAAATCGCGTTTACCAAAAAAGTATTATAGATAATCTAAGCAGACCTTATCGAAGATGCATAGCTATACTTATGTGGATAAGTTATATTGCTGCCGCATATTTTTTGATAAGTGAATTGATTCTTTATTGGAGCGAGCATGGGTTTAATTGGCGAGTTGTAATAAAAATCCTCGTCAGCGCAGGATGGATCACTATATTATATAGAAGTATTACATTGAAAAATACACTAGCAAAGAAACTGTGGAAATAAAGTGATATGGCAGAAAACAATACCATTTTAGAAAAGCTGGAAGGCTTGGTAGCCCGCTTCGAGGAAGTATCAACTTTGATTACAGACCCGAACGTAATTGGCGATCAGAAACGATACGTAAAACTGACCAAAGAATACAAGGAACTGGGAGACATCATGGCAGCCCGCAAAGAGTACCTGCAATGCCTGAACGGACTGGAAGAAGCCAAAATGATGATGTCTGAAAATGATCCGGAAATGAAAGAAATGGCTCGTGAAGAAGCTGCTGCCTGCGAAGCCCGTATTCCGGAATTGGAAGAGGAAATCAAATTATTATTGGTTCCTGCCGACCCACAAGACGACCGTAATGCAATTCTTGAAATCCGTGGTGGTACAGGAGGAGACGAAGCTGCAATCTTTGCCGGCGACTTGTTCCGTATGTATTCTAAATATTGCGAATCAAAAGGTTGGAAACTGGAAGTATCAAGTGCCAACGAAGGAGCAGCCGGCGGTTTCAAGGAAATCATCTGTTCTGTAACCGGAGACAAGGTATATGGAACTTTAAAATACGAATCGGGTGTACACCGTGTACAGCGTGTACCCGCTACTGAAACACAAGGACGTGTGCATACCTCAGCTGCATCGGTTGCCGTACTTCCCGAAGCCGAACCTTTTGATGTAGAAATCAACGAAGGAGAAATCAAATGGGATACATTCCGAAGCGGTGGTGCAGGAGGACAGAACGTAAACAAGGTAGAATCTGGAGTTCGTTTGCGTTATAACTGGAAGAACCCGAATACCGGAGTGGTAGAGGAAATCCTTATCGAGTGTACCGAAACTCGAGACCAGCCGAAGAACAAGGAACGTGCACTCTCACGTCTGCGTACCTTTATCTACGATAAGGAACATCAGAAATACATCGATGATATTGCTTCCAAGCGTAAAACAATGGTAAGCACCGGCGACCGTTCGGCCAAGATCCGTACATACAATTATCCACAAGGACGTATCACCGATCATCGTATCAACTATACCATTTATAATCTGGCTGCATTCATGGATGGAGACATTCAAGACTGTATCGACCATCTGATTGTAGCAGAAAATGCAGAACGTCTGAAAGAAAGTGAATTGTAAACAAATAAAAACAACCAGAATATGAATAAGCAAGAATTATTTGAGAACATCAAACGTAAACAGTCTTTCCTGTGTGTAGGATTGGATACCGATATAAAGAAAATCCCAGAACATTTACTGAAAGAAGAAGACCCTATCTTTGCTTTCAACAAAGCCATTATTGACGCTACAGCACCTTACTGTATCGCTTACAAACCCAATTTGGCTTTCTACGAGAGTATGGGTGTAAAAGGATGGATTGCTTTTGAAAAAACAGTAGAATACATCAAAACAAACTATCCGGATCAGTTTATCATTGCAGATGCCAAACGTGGAGATATCGGTAATACTTCGGCCATGTATGCCCGCACATTCTTCGAAGAACTGAATATCGACTCTGTAACTGTAGCACCTTACATGGGCGAAGACAGCGTGACTCCATTCCTTACTTATGAGGGAAAATGGGTGATTCTGCTGGCGTTGACATCAAACAAGGGCTCACACGACTTCCAGTTGACTGCAGATACAGAAGGAGAACGCCTGTTTGAAAAAGTTTTACGCAAATCTCAGGAGTGGGCAAACGACCAAAACATGATGTATGTAGTAGGCGCAACTCAGGGACGTATGTTTGAAGACATCCGCAAAATCGCTCCAAACCACTTCCTGTTGGTTCCCGGCATCGGAGCTCAAGGTGGTTCTTTGGAAGAAGTTTGTAAATACGGTATGACCAAAGAATGCGGCCTGATTGTTAACTCCAGCCGTGCAATCATCTACGCTGACAAGAGTGAGAACTTTGCTCAAGTAGCCGGAGAAGAAGCACATAAGGTACAGCAGCAAATGGCAGAACAATTGAAGATTCATCAGATCTAATTCAATCATCTGATTTTACATCATAAAAAGGGATGAAATAGTTTTTAAAAGCTATTTCATTCCTTTTTTCTATCTAATATGAGCAAGAATTAAGTATAGGAAAGAGAAATAATTAGCATTTTGTACGGATATATAAAAAAAAAATACGTAATTTGCATAATTAACAATGTATATGTCCTTACCAAGACTGTACAAAGAAACTATTTTACACGTATATAAAGAACAAAAAAATTAAGTTATGGAGTTCTCAGCCAAACAGATTGCAGAATATATCCAAGGAGTTATAATCGGAGATGAAGAAGCAACTGTGCATACTTTCGCAAAAATTGAAGAAGGTATTCCAGGAGCACTGTCATTTCTTTCGAATCCCAAATATACACATTACATATACGACACAAAATCGTCTATTGTATTAGTTAACAAAGATTTCCAACCCGAACGCGATATACAGGCAACTCTGATTAAAGTTGACAATGCTTACGAAAGCCTTGCCAAACTGATGACTCTATACGAAATGAGTAAACCGAAAAAAAGCGGTATTGATCCTTTGGCTTCCGTTGCAGCCTCAGCTAAAATAGGTAAAAATGTATATATCGGAGCCTTTGCATGCATAGAGGAAGGGGCTGAAATTGGAGATAATGCTTACATTCACCCACATGTAACTGTAGGCTGTAATGCAAAAGTAGGAGAAAATACAATTTTATATCCTCAGGTAACTATTTATCACGACTGCCGTGTAGGAAACCAATGTATAATTCATGCAGGAGCGGTTATCGGAGCCGATGGTTTCGGCTTTGCTCCCAGTGCTGAAGGTTATGAAAAGATCCCTCAAATCGGTATTGCAATCATAGAAGATAACGTGGAAATAGGCGCCAATACTTGTATTGACCGTTCTACTATGGGAGCTACCATCGTACACAAAGGAGTAAAACTAGACAATTTAATTCAAGTAGCCCACAATGTAGAAGTAGGCAGCCATACAGTAATGGCTTCGCAAGTAGGTATTGCCGGTTCTACCAAGATAGGCGAATGGTGCATGTTTGGCGGACAAGTAGGAGTAGCCGGACATATACAAATAGGCGACCATGTGAATGTAGGAGCCCAATCCGGTATTCCAGGAAACACCAAGTCAGGCAGCAGTTTGATGGGATATCCTGCTATCGAGCCCAAACAGTTTGCACGTTCATCGGCTGTATTCAAGAAATTACCGGATATGTATAGCGAACTGGGACGCCTGCAAAGAGAAATAGAAGAACTAAAAAAACAACTTAATAAATAAGCCCATGTTGAAACAACAAACATTAAAAGGCAGTTTTTCACTGAATGGTAAAGGACTCCATACTGGAGTTAAACTGACTGTCACATTTAATCCTGCCCCAGAACATCACGGGTATAAAATTCAGCGAATTGATTTAGACGACCAGCCTATCATCGATGCTGTAGCTGAAAATGTAGTTGACACCACTCGCGGTACTGTTCTGGAAAAGAACGGAGTAAAAGTCAGTACCGTAGAACATGCACTGGCAGCTCTTTATGCAGCCGGTATAGATAACTGTCTGATTCAGGTAAACGGTCCGGAATTTCCAATTTTGGACGGTAGTGCCAAAGCATATGTAGAATGCATCAAGCGTGTAGGAATAGAAGAACAAGCTGCTCCTAAAGATTTTTATATTATCAAATCAAAAATTGAATTCAGAGACGAAGCTACCGGTTCTTCCATCATCGTTCTTCCCGATGATAAGTTCAGTGTAAACACACTGATTTCATACGACTCGAAGATTTTAACCAATCAGTACGCCACTTTGGAAAATATGGCAGACTTCCCTACTGAAATTGCTTCAGCACGTACATTTGTATTCGTACGCGAAATCGAGCCATTGTTGAACGCCGGTCTGATCAAAGGAGGTGATCTAGACAATGCAATCGTTATTTACGAGAAGCAAATGACTCAGGAAAACTTCGACAAACTGGCTGATGTCATGGGAGTTCCTCACATGGATGCTGCTCAATTAGGATATATCAACCATATACCTTTAGTATGGCCTAACGAACCTGCACGCCACAAATTACTGGACATTATCGGCGATTTGGCTTTGATCGGTAAACCTATCAAGGGACGCATCATCGCTACCCGCCCAGGACACACCATCAACAACAAGTTTGCACGTCAGATCCGCAAAGAAATTCGTCTGCACGAAATACAAGCTCCGGTATACAACTGCAATGAAGCACCAATCATGGATGTAAACCGCATCCGCGAACTGTTGCCTCACCGCTACCCGTTCCAGCTGGTAGACAAGGTAATTGCTATTGGAGCAAATCACATTGTGGGAGTAAAGAATGTAACTTCAAACGAGCCATTCTTCCAGGGACACTTCCCTCAGGAACCAGTCATGCCGGGAGTACTGCAGATAGAAGCAATGGCACAGGTCGGTGGTCTGTTGGTTTTAAACTCACTGGATGACCCGGAAAAATACTCTACATACTTCCTGAAAATAGACAATGTAAAATTCCGTCAGAAGGTTGTTCCTGGAGATACACTGATTTTCCGTGTAGAACTGATGGCTCCAATCCGTCGTGGAGTTTCTACCATGAAAGGTTATATATTCGTAGGCGAAAAAATTGTCTGCGAAGCTGAGTTCATGGCACAAATAGTAAAAAATAAATAATAAACGATTCACTCAGATATATGATAAGCCCGTTAGCATACATACACCCTGAAGCTCAAATCGGAGAAAACGTAGAGATTGGTCCTTTTGTTTTTATCGATAAAAATGTAGTCATTGGCGATAATAATATCATCATGCCCAATGCCAACATTATGTATGGTTCACGCATAGGAAACAATAACCGCATTTTCCCGGGAGCTGTCATAGGAGCTGTTCCTCAGGATTTAAAATTCCGTGGAGAAGAAACAACTGCAGAAATAGGAGACAACAATACAATTCGCGAAAATGTCACCATCAACCGTGGAACAGCAGCGAAAGGCAAAACTGTAGTAGGAAGCAATAATCTTCTGATGGAAGGAGTTCATGTAGCTCATGACACCATCGTAGGCAGCAACTGTATCATTGGAAACTCTACAAAAATGGCAGGTGAAGTCATTATCGACGACAATGCCATTGTAAGCGCCAATGTCTTAATGCACCAATTTTGCCGGGTAGGAGGATATGTCATGATCCAAGGCGGATGCCGCTTCAGCAAAGACATTCCCCCATATATCATTGCGGGAAGAGAACCCATTGCTTACAGTGGAATCAATATAATCGGATTACGCCGCAGAGGATTTTCAAATGAAGTGATTGAAAATATCCACAATGCATACCGCATTATTTACAACAGTGGAAAGAATGTGAGTGATGCATTGGTACAGATACGGGAAGAAATACCTTCTACTCCCGAAATAGAATATATCATTTCATTCATTGAAAATTCGGAAAGAGGAATTATCCGATAAAAAGATTTTTATATCTTTACTACATCAAACAAAGTAAAAAAGATGGTATATAAATTTAGAATCATATCCGATGAAGTTGATGATTTCTTAAGAGAAATCAAAATCGACTCTGATGCTTCATTTTACGAACTGCATGAAGCTATTCTGAAATGTACTGGTTACAAAGACGACCAGATGACTTCTTTCTTTGTCTGTGATGATGACTGGGAAAAACAAACAGAAATTACACTGGAAGACATGGGAGGAGGAAGTTCGGAAGAAGACACTTATATCATGCGTGAAACTCGTTTGAGCGAACTCCTGGAAGAAGAAAAGCAGAAAATGCTGTATGTATTCGATCCGCTGTCCGAACGTGTATTCTTTATCGAATTGTCCGAAATTATCACAGGAAAGGACTTGGATAAGGCTGTTTGCTCCAGAAAAGAAGGAATGCCTCCTGCACAGACAATCGACTTCGACCAGCAGATGAACACCAATGCTGCACTCGATTTGGATGAAAACTTCTACGGCGATCAGGAATTTGATATGGAAGATTTCGACCCGGAAGGTTTTGATATGGGAGGAGGAGGAAATCCTTACGACGAAGACAGATATTAAGAAACAACCGTCTTACCTATAAAGTCGGATATATTCATCTAATACATTCCGGCTTAATCAAGCGAATAGTCTTGTAAACACCTTTAGAGGATTTATTACAAGATTATTCGCTTTATTTGAATCAATTCCAATACCCTTTTTCAGATGAATAAACCTACTCTCATTGTAATTATCGGCCCTACAGGAATTGGAAAGACAGAACTCAGCCTTTCTATTGCCGAAGCATATCATACCTCCATCATTTCGGCAGACTCCCGTCAACTTTATGCTGATTTAAAGATTGGTACTGCCGCCCCTACTCCGGAACAATTGAAGCGTGTTCCCCACTATTTCGTCGGAACACTGAAACTGACCGACTATTACAGTGCAGCACAATATGAAACAGAAGTGCTGAAAACACTGGAACACCTTTTCCAAACCAATCCGGTAGTGGTAATGACCGGAGGTTCTATGATGTACGTAGATGCCGTATGCAAAGGAATAGACGACATTCCGACCGTAGACAAAGAGACACGTGAACTAATGATTCAGCGGTACGAAACCGAAGGACTGGAAAGGCTTTGTGCAGAATTGAAGCTGCTGGATCCGGAATACTACAACATCGTAGATTTAAAGAATCCCAAGCGAGTGATCCATGCCCTCGAAATATGTTATATGACCGGAAAGACATATACCTCCTTCCGTACACGTACCACAAAAGAACGTCCATTCCGCATCATAAAAATAGGATTGAAACGAGACAGAGAAGAACTGTACGAGCGAATCAATAAGCGCGTAGACATAATGATGGAAGAAGGGTTACTGGAAGAAGCGCGTAGCGTATACCCCTACCGACAATTAAATTCGCTTAACACCGTAGGATACAAAGAATTATTCAACTATCTGGACGGACAATGGGAATTGCCCTTTGCTATCGAAAAAATAAAACAGAATTCGCGTATTTACTCGCGCAAACAGGTAACGTGGTTTAAAAGAGACGAAGAAATAACCTGGTTCCATCCCAATCAGCAAGAAGAAATTCTAAAATATATTTCAGAGTGTTTGAAAAAAGAATAAAACCCACCTTGATAACCATCACAAAAAAGGCTGCCCGGTTATTGTGAAAACAATAATCGGGCAGCTCTTTATACAGTAAGCCCTTATGCCAGCACACGGAGAATATAAATAACATAAAGAAACATTTTACAGCATATAAAATACATATCAACACAAATTTATCATATAAAACATCAAATCATACATAAAATATTGGTTTAATATAATTATTTGTTATTTTTACAACCCAAGAATACACATAATATCTTTTCAATATGGTAGAGTTGTTTAAAGAGATCAGTTCATTGGTATGGGGATGGCCAATGATTATCATGCTGCTGGGTACACATTTATTTTTAACGATAAAATTAAGATTTCCGCAACTGTATTTATTGAAGGCAATAAAACTATCCTTCAACAGTGATAAAAATGCAAGCGGAGACGTCAGCCAGTTTGGTGCACTGGCCACATCGCTGGCGGCCACCATAGGAACCGGCAATATCATTGGTGTAGCCACAGCTGTAGCTTTAGGCGGTCCGGGTGCCGTATTCTGGTGCTGGCTTACGGGAATACTGGGTATATCGACCAAATATGCCGAAGCTTTGATTGCCGTAAAATACAGAACGAAGAATGCTTCAGGAGAAATGATTGGAGGACCTATGTATGCACTTGAAAAAGGATTAGGACTGAAATGGATGGGAATTATCTTTTGTATTTTTACATCTCTTGCAGCCTTTGGTATTGGCAATACGGTACAGGCTAATTCCATATCCCTGCTACTAAACGAATCGTACGGTATCTCTCCCCATCTAAGCGGAATAGTAATGAGCCTCCTCACGGCTCTGGTTGTAATCGGAGGAGTGAAAAGTATAGCCAGAGTATGTACAGCTTTGGTTCCTTTTATGGCTGTACTATACGTATTAGGATGCTTCTACATATTATTCATCAACAGAGCTTATGTAGCCGATGCCGTCAGTCTGATATTCAACTCAGCTTTTTCTACTCAAGCGGCAGGGAGCGGCTTTGTAGGAAGTACCATCATGATAGCAGCACGCTACGGCATAGCACGTGGCCTGTTTTCCAATGAATCAGGATTAGGCTCTGCACCTATTGTAGCTGCCGCTGCCCAAACCAGAAATCCGGTACGGCAGGCCTTAGTTTCATCGACCGGTACCTTTTGGGATACAGTTGTAATCTGTGCACTGACGGGTATAGTACTTGTAAGCAGTATATTGGCACACCCAGATATAGACAGTTCTTGTGATGCGGCTCTTACAAAAATGGCTTTCTCCAAGATTCCATATATCGGCACCCCAATTTTATCTTTTGGTATCGTCACTTTTGCTTTCAGTACAATATTAGGTTGGTCATACTATTCACAAAAGGCCATAGAATATCTTGGAGGTAGAAAAACAATGATTGCATATAGGCTGGTATGGATTATTATGATTTATGCAGGAAGTGTATTGAATCTCTCTTTGGTATGGAACTTTGCCGATATCGTCAATGCCTTAATGGCTCTACCTAACCTGATTTCATTGTTACTTCTTTCGGGAATTGCTGTAAAGGAAACCAGAAAATACCTGTGGAATAATAGACTGGACGAATATGCCGAAGATTAACACAAGCTCAAAAGATTGCATATTATAACAATAAGACCGTCTCAAATTCTTTTTGAGGCGGTCTTCCGTTTTTATTTCAGCTTAAATAACCAGAGTTTATTCTCACTCCACTCACGATAAAATAACATTCCTGCTACCAAAGATATAAATTTACGATTCTATTCGTTCATTCAAACCGACGACGTCGGCTGCACGTTCGTCAACGTTGGCCGCACAGCCGACAATGACGGCTATACAATCAACGACGACAATTTATATTTATCAATGTCTGACTGGAATAAGACGATATAACATCTTACGTGTCATTACATGATAATTCAAGAACTTAACAATATAGCCTGTGATACAGGCAGCAATAACAGAACCCTCACGAACCCCTTCTATGCGCATTGTAAATGCTAAAGAAATAAGAACGGCCATGCACACCAACGACACATCTACATAAACTTTTATATTCCCAAAATCTTTATGACAACGACGGGCTATGTATTTCACAAGTCCTTCTGCACTCATCATGGCCACTCTTGGCTTGATTTCCAATACAACTCCTACCGATTGAATCAAACAACCAACAAGCAATATTCCCATTGCCATTCCATAATTGACAGGAACCAAATCCTGAATGAACCACATGTTCAAATCAATAAAAGCAGAGAATATAAATGAAAAAGGAATCTGCAACAAGATTTCTATTGTATCTTTTCGTGTACCATACCGCCCTTGAGTAAGCCATAGCTGAATAAGAATCATTATCAGATTCACAACAAAAGTCCAAGTTCCCAACGAAAAGGAAGTATTAATACTTAATACATAATTCATACTCGAGATAGGGGTCGTTCCAAGAGTAGAGTGAACAATTAGTGTGATTCCCAATGCCAGAAAATATAAACCTACAATAAAAATTAAATATCTTTTCAAAAGACTTTCTTTCTCCATATCGCTATATAAATTTTCTCGCACAAAATTACATTATTTTTTCTATTTGACCTTTACGGTCTTTCCTTTTTAAACTCCTTTAAACTTAGTGAAAATTACTGAGCCTCAACTGTTTCATTTTTTCGAACGTGAAAGTACAGTTTCTCTAAATTCCAGTGGAGACATAGCGGAATTGCGCTTGAAAAACTTACTGAATGAAGCCTGATCAGCAAAATTAAGCAAACCGGCAATTTGTTGAATACTGAAATCTGTAGAACTGAGTAAGTTTCTTGCTTCGCTGTATATCAGTTCGAAAATAAAAGCACGTACCGTTTTTCCAGTTTTGCTTTTTACAATTTTGGTCAGATACTGTGGAGTAATATGCAATGCATCTGCATAAAATGCCACATTGTGTTGAGTTTTAAAATAACTCATCAGCAGTACAATGAATTCCTGCAACTTCAGTTGGTTTTGTGTAATAGAAATATTCATTCCGTCTGTATCAGGAGCTTTTGTCCTGTCGAGTATATTGTCCAGCTCCAGATAAAACCGGACCAATGAGTTCTGAATCAGTTCCAGATGATAGAGATGCCCCTCTCTCTGTATCTGAGCCCCTACATTCATCATACATTCTCTCAAAATAATGGCATCGCAAGACTGGAGAAACAACACCGGATTTGTGTGCATACTGATACCTTTTACAATACGCTGTTCTAAATTGAGCATCCCGATTTTATCTATAAAATCCTTGTGCGAACACAAAAATATGCATTCAAAATCGTCTGATATATCAAAGAATGAAGTCAGATGTAACGGAGACAGTACACAGAGTGTATCAGACGATAAACGATATATCGTTTCATCTATCGACACACAAGCGTTCCCCTTACTCACCAATGCATACGAAAAAGCATTGACGTAAACAGGAGAATCATTAGATAGAGAAAAGTTTTTTGCATCTTTTGAAACAAATACACCAATCTCGCCTTTATATACGGTTCCTTCTTTTCGGAGAAGGATTTCTTGTATATTAACTATTTGATAATGTTCCATTACAGTTCTTTTTTATTCTATTACAAAGATAAAAAACTTCGGTTCTCTATCGGAAAACAAAAAGAGATATTTTCATTTCAGACAAATATCTGCTTATTTCAGACATGCTTCCAATGAGTAAAAAGAGTGAACTTTGCAGCGATAATCAAGACCGCAATTTTATGATAAGAAAACTATTATTTACCGGGGTGATAGGGTGCATAAATCTGATTCCCATCATAGCCCAGCAACAGCAAATGCTTACTATTGATGAAATATTCAATCTGGCAGATGCCAACAGCAAAAGCCTGAAAGTACACGATCTGGCAGTAGCAGAAGCAACACAAGCTGTAAAAGTAGCTCAAAGTGACAAGTTGCCTTCTATCGAAGCCAATCTTTCACTCAGTTACATAGGAAACGGATGGATGTGCGACCGTGATTTTTCAAATGGAATAAAAGCTCCTATGCCGCACTTTGGTAATAATTTTGCCCTCAAGGCTACTCAGGCTATTTATACAGGTGGAGCAATTTCTACCGGCATCAAGATGAGCGAACTCCAGAAAAAAGTGGCAGAAGCTGAACTGGAAAATGACAAACAGAATATTCGCTTTATGCTGGCCGGACATTACCTGGATTTGTTTCAGTTGCATAATCAGAAAAGGGTTTACCAGAAAAACATTGAGCAGACCAAAATGCTTATTGAGGAAATCAAATCGGCGTTCGAACAAGGTACGGCTTTGAAAAGTGACATCACCCGATACGAACTTCAATTGGAAAATCTGGAACTGGCTTTAACCAATGTATCCAATCGAATCAAAATAAGTAACCGACAACTTGTAACAACCATAGGACTGGATACAGATATCGAAATTCTTCCTGATACTACCTTGTTGTCTGTAGGTATAGACAAAAGAAATGAACTCTACTGGCAAGACGAAAGAGAGAATGCCCCAGTTATGCAAATGGCCAATCTGGGAGTAAAACTGAGTAAAAAACAGCAAGACTTGATTCGTGCCGAAAGAAGACCAACCATCGGACTAATGGCAGCAGCCAACTTCGACGGCCCGATACTAATAGAAGTTCCACCTATAGACAAGAACTTTGCTTATTGGTTCGTTGGAGTAAACGTAACCTACAAGTTTGATGCTTTATTCAAAAAGAATAAAAAACTGAAACAGGCTAAGCTTACCTCACTGAAAGCACAGGAGCAGAGAAGACTGGCAGACGAACAACTATCTAACGGAATCAATACTGCTTACATACAACTGGAAAAAGCCAATACACGCCTTCGTTCGAAAGAAAAAAGTGTCCAGCTGGCACATGAAAACTACGACATTGTACATAGCAGATACTTGAACGGGCTTTCACTTGTTACTGATATGCTCGACGCCAGCAACATACAGCTGAGCAGCGAACTGGAACTTGCCAATGCACAAATCGGCATTTTATACCAGTACTTTATGCTGAAAAAGACAGTGGGAAAACTATAACAAACAGAAAATAATCTTATCAAACTTATTATCAGTATGGCTAATATTAAACGAAACAAACAGATATCAAACATAGTTCTGACAATTGTAATTCTGGCAGGTATATGCTGGGTATGTAGTCATTTTTTCCATCTTGGAAATGTAGAATATACAGACAATGCACAGGTAAAGCAACATATCACTCCTATCAATACCCGTGTACCTGGTTTTATCAAGAAAATTTATTTCGAAGAATACCAGAAAGTAAAAAAAGGAGATACACTGCTGGTGATAGAAGATTCCGAATTCCGGCTCAGACTGGCTCAGGCGGAAGCCAACTATCTGAACTCTCTGGTAGGAAAGGATGCAATGCACACTACTATCAGCACCACTCAAAACAATATTCTCGTAACCGATGCCAGCATAAAGGAGGCAGCTGTACGACTGAAAAATGCTGAAGCCGATTTCAAAAGATATTCTGAAATGATAAAGAAAAATGCAGTCACAGCACAACAATACGACAGAGTAAAAACCGAGTTTGAAGCAGCAAAGGCAAGATATGAACAAGTGACACGGCAAAAGCAGTCTACTTCGCTGGTAAAACATGAGCAAACACAACGTCTACAGCAAAACGAAGCAGCTATTAAATTGGCTGAAGCCGAACTGAACCTTGCCAAACTCAATCTTTCGTATACCGTAATTGTAGCAACAGCCGATGGAATGACTGGCAGAAAAAACATACACGAAGGACAGCTGGTGCAACCCGGACAGACAATGGTGACTTTAATAGATAATGCTGAAAAATGGGTTATCGCCAACTATAAGGAAACTCAAACTTCTGTAATGAAAAACGGACAGCCGGTAGAAATAAAGGTAGATGCTGTATCTGGTGTAAAATTCAAGGGAGTAGTATCTTCTATATCGGACGCTACAGGGTCTTCCATGTCTCTCATGCCACAAGACAATTCAGCCGGAAACTTTGTAAAAGTAGAACAACGAATTCCTGTACGCATAGAGTTTACTTCCGATAACAAAAAAGAGGATATGGAACGTCTGCGCGCCGGAATGAATGTAGAATGTAAAATAAAATACTGATAATATGTCTGGGCCTCAATTTCCTACACGTGTAATGATGTTCCGGGACTTTGTCCCGGATAAACTACGCGTATTTCTATGCCTGTTCTTTGCTGTTGTATTCCAGTTCAGTGGAGGGATTTATTTATCTTCCGTATCGCACATGGTAGGTTCGCTGGCTTTGATGCAAGAAGATATTATGATGGCCGGATACGCCTCGTTTGTGGGTATGACTGTCGTATTTCCCATTTTGTTCCGACTGAAGTTCCGGTTTACTACACGCAGTATCCTGTTGGTAATATGTCCGGCTTTGATATTGTGCAACGTGGTGACGATGCATACAGACAATCTTCCTATAATGGTCTTTTTCTGTTTCATCGTCGGTATTCTCCGAATGTGGGGTACATTCGAAGCCCTATCTAATGTCCAGCTAAGTATTACTCCAACACGTAACTTTGCCGTCTTTTTTCCTGTAGTATATCTCATTGTCTTGGGAAACATACAACTTTCGGGATTGACCACGGTGTACTTGGGATATTGGGCAAACTGGCACTACATGCATTGGTTCATCATTGGTTTATTATTTGTGGTATGGGGACTTACAGCAGGGTTTACACGCCATTTCCGCTTCATGAAACCCATGCCCCTATTCGGGATAGACTGGCTGGGAGGTGTTTTATGGGCTATATTCCTGTTAGCTACGATATTTGTATTTGAATATGGAAAATTTTATGATTGGTACGACTCAATACAAATTGTTACAGGAACTGTCATTGCTATCATCGCACTTGCCCTGAGTGTTCATCGAATGATGGTAAGAAGACATCCTTACATCTCGCTGGAAGCTTTCAGATACAAGAATCTGACCTCATTATTATTTCTGTTTCTGATGCTTTGTTTCTTTCTGGCTTCTCCCAATGTACTGCAGAATATATTTACCGGAAGTATTTTAAAATACGATGTACTGAACGCGGTTTCTCTGAACTGGTGGAATCTGGCAGGAACAATTATTGGAGGAGCAGTCACTTACCTATGGCATGCGCGTTACCATGGAGGATATAAGGTTCCGGTATTCTTGGGATTTGCTCTGATAATCGGCTATCAATGCTATATGTATTTTCTGATAGATCCTAATCTGAATATAGAATGCCTGTATCTGCCTACAATGATGCGTGGCACCGGTTATATCATGCTTTATATATCCCTTACAGTATATGTAACATCGATTGTACCCTTCCAGCACTTTTTCCAGGTATTAGCTATTTTAGGATTTGTGCGGACAGGATTTGGCTCTGTATTAGGAAGTGCAATATACAGCCGGATAATGCAATACCTTATACCCGAGAATTTCCAGACTATTTCCATGGAACTAGATGTGGTGAACACGGCTATTAACGAACACGTATTTACCGGAATATATGCAGAAGCAGCCAAACAAGCTATTCTTGTAAGTCTGAAAGAAATGTACGGATGGGTATGTATTATCGGTATTGTTTTTCTATGTCTGATTTTATGCGAGAAGTTCTTGAACAGGAATATCGTAGGAAGGCTTCCCCGTATCCGACGCATCAAGCAGATTATGCAACGTGAAAGAGTTTAATAACTTTCTCTGTATGAAATAAAAAACAACTGGTTGTTCTCAACAGGAGAAATTACAACCAGTTGTTTTTCTTATGCCTACAACAGCATTCTTTGTCTTTATAAACTTAATAGCAGATCTATTTAACAATAAAAATATTACAATTCAGAGAAAAATTTCTTCCCCTTTAGCTTCGACTGCCATAAAATACTGAATATACGGCGCTCTGGGATATTCTTTACGACAGTCTTATTCAAGTTTTCACAACGATCTGCTTCAAACTGAGGACGCATCTTCATGAAATCTTTTCTGGCCTGCATCACTGCTTTTGCATTTTTCCAGTCTCTTTTCAACAGGAAAAATATCATTGCCAAATAATCCAAGCACATACGAACGCGCATCACCGAATCCAGTTCGGATACAGGAAGATTCTTATAGAGCATCAGCAGATTATTGCGGAAATTAAGATAAGTTTTACGCGGATTTTCTTTCTTTAAGGTAGCTCCACCTACATGGTATACCGTACTGGATGGAATACAGAAAATCTGATACCCCCGACTACGTAAACGCCAACATAAATCTATTTCTTCCATATGGGCAAAGAAACGTCCGTCAAGCCCTCCTACTTCACGATAAACAGATAAACGGATAAACAAAGCTGCACCAGTAGCCCAGAAAACAGGAGAAACCGAATCATACTGTCCTCTATCCTCTTCTACTTCATCGAAAATACGGCCACGACAAAACGGGTATCCATATTTATCGAGAAATCCTCCCGAGGCACCTGCATATTCAAACTTTTTCTTTTCTCTGAAACTCAAAATTTTAGGTTGGCAGGCTGCTACATCGGGATGTGCATCAAGATAGTTTACAAGAGGAGATAGCCAATCTGGAGTTACTTCCACATCGCTGTTTAAAAGTACTGCATAGCAGGCTTCTATCTGCGACAAAGCTTTATTATATCCATCGGCAAAACCATAATTGCGATCCAGACGAATAAGATGTACACTAGAGAATTCTTCTTCTATCACACGACATGAATCATCGGTGGAAGCATTATCAGCCACATAAATCTCCACTCCTTCTGCTTGAGAACCACTTATCACAGAAGGCAAAAAACGACGGAGCATTTCGGCTCCATTCCAATTTAATATGACTACTGCAACTTTTGTCATAGGATTGTTCCCTTCAAAGATGTTCCATCTTCATTGAATTCGCCCAAACGAACACGAACGAGATGATTGTCCAACGCATCATCGTGTTCCAACTCTACTCTGATATAATTATCTGTAAAGCCATGCATTGGAGCCCCGGCTTTCGACTTTTCCATCAACACTGTAGCTTCACGACCAATATGACGGGCATAAAAAGCATGAGTCTTTTCTTCCGACAAGGACAAAAGACGCTGGCTACGTGCATGCTTATCTTCCGGAGATACCACATAGTCTATCTTCAAAGCCTGTGTTCCAGGACGCTCCGAATAGCTAAACACATGCAACTGAGTGACATCCAATCCTTTTATAAATTCATAGGCCTGTTCAAAATATTCAGGAAGTTCACCTCTTGTTCCTACGATGACATCTACTCCAATAAAAGCATCCGGCATCAGCGACTTGATTTTTGCTATCTTCGACGCAAACAAAGCTGTATCGTAACGACGGCGCATCAATTTCAAGACTTCGTCCGACCCCGACTGCAAAGGAATATGGAAATGTGGCATAAAACGACGGGAACGCGATACATATTCAATAATTTCATCCGTCAGCAAGTTAGGCTCAATGGACGAAATACGATAACGTTCAATTCCTTCTACCTCATCCAATGCTTTCACCAAATCGAAGAAAGTCTCTCCCGTAGATTTTCCAAAATCACCAATATTGACACCAGTCAATACAATTTCCTTCCCTCCTTCGGCTGCTACCTGACGAGCCTGTTCTACCAAATCTGCAATTTTACCATTGCGGCTTCTTCCACGCGCAAAAGGAATTGTACAATACGAACAGAAGTAATCACAACCATCTTGTACTTTCAGGAAATAACGTGTACGGTCTCCTCTTGAACAGGAAGGTGCAAAAGTACGAATATCTTTGGTAGCTGTAGTCACAGCTGTTCCATGTTCATGTTTAGTCAAATCGCCAAGATAATCCATTAAATTACCTTTCTGTTCTGCTCCCAACACCAGATCCACACCTTCTATATCGGCTACTTGTCCTGGTTTCAATTGTGCATAGCAACCAGTTACCACCACAAAAGCATTAGGGTGTTCCTTTGTCAGGCGGTGAATAGCCTGGCGACATTTCTTATCAGCCATCTCTGTCACCGAACAAGTATTGATTACGCAAATATCTGCTTTCTCTCCTTTACGTACGGTACGTACTCCGGCTTCTTTTAAAGCTTTTCCGATAGAAGATGTTTCAGCAAAATTCAATTTGCAGCCTAAAGTATAATAGACTGCTTTTTTATCCTGAAATATAGTTGTATCAATCATTTTTTTAAACTCCGTTATAGATATACATTGAGTATACAAAGTTACTCATTATTCTTTGAACAGAAGCCCCCAAAGTGGGGTTACAACATAAAAACATATTTTAAAACATATTTTTTTGAAAAAAAGTTGCATGTTGGAGAACAACGTATCAGAAAAGTCTATATCTTTGCATCGTTTTAAGAAAACAACTAAGTATTACAGATTAAAAAAGCAAAGAAAATGAAAAAATTAGTATTCTTGTTCGTAGCATTCGTTGCTGTATCTTTCGCATCTTGCGGTGGTAACCAGAAAGCAAACTCTGAAGCAGCTGATTCTTCAGCAGTTGTAGTAGAAGAAACTGTAGTAGCTGACACTGTTGCTGCTGTTGCTGACACTGTTGCTACTGACTCAGTAGTTGCTGAATAATTTACGAACAGTAGAGAGAATTGAAAGTCTGAGTGCTTAGCACACAGACTTTTTTTATGTCCATACGTAAGCTTCTAACAACTTTCTCTTTATTTTTCTTTCTCCAATATTCATTAATTTTACTTTACTTGAAAAACTGTTTTCAAGAATTTCTTTTTCTACCAGACTGATATTTTCATCATTTCGTATACAGCCATAAAATGGTCATGCGAAAATTCTATATACTCCAAAGAATTCAGGATTATCTACTTTTTTCACTTTTATCTTTGAATATACAGCTTTTAAAATTTTCAAGACACAACTATATATAAAAAAGAACCCCGAACAGATTACTCTATTCGGGGCTTTTATCAAGTATTTACAGATAGCAAAATTAAGCTTCTTCTGCAACAACTTCGAAAGGAATTTCTACAGAAACTTCCTTGTGAAGTTTAACAACTGCTTTGTAGTGGCCAACTTCTTTCACAGCTTCTTTTACAACGATAATCTTACGATCGATGTTGTGACCCAATTTAGCCAATTCTTCAGCAATCTGAATGTTACCTACAGAACCGTAGATAGCACCAGTAGCGCTAACTTTAGTAGCAATTTTCAAAGAAACATCTTTCAATGATTCTGCTACAGCTTCAGCATCTTTCTTAATCTTTTCCAGTTTGTGAGCACGCTGTTTCAATTCTTCAGCCAACATTTTCTTTGCAGCTGGAGAAGCGATTACAGCTTTGCCAGTCGGAATAAGATAGTTACGACCATAACCTGATTTAACGGTTACAATATCATTCTTGTAGCCCAAGTTAACTACGTCTTCTTTCAAAATCAATTCCATATTCTTACTCCTCCTTTATTATTTCATCATATCAGTTACGAAAGGCAGCAAAGCCAAATGACGAGCTCTCTTCACAGCCTGTGCAATACGGCGCTGGAACTTCAATGAAGTACCTGTGATACGGCGTGGAAGGATTTTACCCTGTTCGTTCAAGAATTTCTTCAAGAATTCAGGATCTTTGTAGTCGATATACTTAATACCACTCTTTTTGAAACGGCAGTATTTTTTCTTCTTAACGTCTACTGAAGGCGGAGTTAAATATCTGATTTCTGATTGTTGCTGTGCCATGATTAGTTTTCCTCCTTTTTAGTTGATTTAACATTTCTTCTCTTAGCAGCATATTCTGCAGCGTATTTATCCATCTTGAATGTCAAGAAACGGATAACACGTTCGTCACGACGGTAGTTTACTTCCAATTTTTCGATTACCGACGGTTCTGCTTTAAATTCAATCAGCTGATAAAAACCAGTAGATTTTTTCTGAATTGGGTAAGCCAATTTCTTCAATCCCCAGTTTTCTTCGTTGATGATCTCCGCACCTTCCTGAGTCAGGATAGCTTTGAACTTCTCTACCGCTTCCTTCATCTGAACATCAGACAAAACGGGAGTTAAAATGAAAACGGTTTCGTATTGATTCATACTATTCGTTAATTAAATTATTAATAAATAAATTTTTCAATTGCGGTGCAAAGGTAGAACTTTTTTCTCTTATATACAACACCTTATTGCTTTTTATCCAAAATTAATATCTGTCTACAAGCATCTTTTTTCATATTTTTTATTCACAACTATATCATATCAAGTAAAATCCTCCAATAAAAAGTTCAAAAGAGGGCTAAGAAGCTATATATAAGAGAGCTTAAATTTTCATTTTACTCTTCTATATTTCATAAAACTGTCGTATCTTTGCATAGTTGCTTAAACAATAATTAGATGATAGAACAATTTAATTTTGATATTCAACTTATTTTTGCCATCCTAAACGGAAAAGTATCCGCAGCAATCAATAGAAAGCTAAGCCGAAATTTTCGGCAGAACGGAATGGACATCACTCCCGAACAATGGACAGTATTGCTTTTCTTATGGGAAAAGGATGGAGTAACACAACAGGAGTTATGCAATGCAACGTTTAAAGATAAGCCTAGTATGACTCGACTGATAGACAACATGGAAAAACAACATCTGGTAGTACGTATCTCGGATAAAAAGGATCGCCGTACCAACTTGATACATCTTACCAAGACGGGAAAAGAACTGGAAGACATGGCACGCTTCATTGCAAACAAAACCCTGAAAGAAGCATTACACGGTCTGACACTGGAAGAATTGCGTATAAGTCAGGATGTTTTAAGGAAAATATTTACAAATACAAAAGATTAAGTTACAATTATCTGTAACCTGCGAAAGATATTTGATTTTGACCTCATTTTTTCTTTAAAATAATTTTCTTGATACAAGAATTATGCTTTTCTTTGTAACCAAGAATAATAAACCATTAAAACAGAAGACACACATGAAAAGCTTATTAAAGAACTTAGGAGTGATATTGGTCATCATTGGTGCTGTGATTCTGATTGCTTCTTATGCAACCGGTAATGTGAACAACAACACTATTTTGGGAGGCTCTTTGGCACTCACTATTATCGGACTTATTACTTATATCATTTGCAACAAACGTATTGTTGACTGATATTTCTTCAAAATCAAAAGAAATAAAAAAGCCTGAATCAAACAATTTGATTCAGGCTTTTTTATATTTCATCACTCATCTCTTATTCCTGTTCCGGAGTAATCAGTTTATATCCCTTTCCATGAATATTGATGATTTCAATTGAATCATCTTCCTTCAAATGCTTACGCAATTTAGTAATGTATACATCCATACTTCTTGCGTTGAAGTAGTTGTCATCAATCCAAATTGTTTTCAATGCAAAATCACGCTGCAGAATTTCATTGGCATGGGCACATAACAAGCCTAACAGTTCTGATTCTTTTGTAGTCAATTTAGTCTGTTTTCCATCAATTGCCAAAATCTGCTTCTGTGTATCGAAAGTAAAACGACCAATCTTATAAATATTACTTTCCTTATTACGTTTACCACGTACACGACGCAAAATTGCTTCAATACGGAAAGTCAATTCTTCCATACTGAAAGGTTTGGTAATATAATCATCTGCTCCAATCTTAAATCCTTCCAATATATCTTCTTTCAGTGTCTTTGCAGTCAGGAAAATAATAGGAATTTCAGCATTTGCCTGACGAATTTCCTGTGCCAAAGTAAATCCATCCTTCTTAGGCATCATTACATCCAACACACATAAGTCATACTTATTTTTCAAAAAAGCTTTGTAGCCAGCTTCACCATCCGGACAAAGTTCTGCAGAATAGCCCTTTGCCTGCAAATATTCTCTTAAAAGCATGCCAAGATTCTCATCATCTTCGCACAGCAAAATACGCAATTTTTCGTCCATATTATTCGTCTTTAAATAAAGGTAATACAATAATAAATTTAGTTCCTACATTCAGTTCACTCTCAGCACGTATTGTTCCCTTGTGATCGGTTATGATTTTCTTCACATAGGCCAGTCCTAAACCAAAACCTTTCACATCATGTAAGTTGCCGGTATGAACCCGATAGAACTTTTCAAATATCTTCTTTAAGTTTTCTTTCTTAATACCAATACCATTATCCTCTATAGAGATATGCAATTTACCAGATTCATTCCATGTCCGAACCTTGAGATGTATATTCACATCTGCTTTCTTATATTTCAAAGCATTATCCAACAAATTGAATATCACATTTGTAAAATGCATTTCATCTACAAAGATAAATGGATCATCTGCATCCAGCGCCACATCTAAGGTTCCATTACAATTCTCTACTTTCAGTCGGAAGGTATTAGTAACACCGTAAATCAGTTCATTGGCGTCTACTTCCTTCTTTTTCAAGGTTGCCTTCTGGCGTTCAAACATAGACATCTGCAATACCTTTTCAACCTGGAAACGCAAGCGCTTTGTTTCATCATTAATAACACCTGATATATGCTTAAACATAGCAGGTGACTTACCTACAGCAGGATCGTTCAACATCTGCGCAGCCAGTGATATGGTAGATATCGGAGTCTTAAACTCATGCGTCATGTTATTAATGAAATCATTCTTTATCTCTGTCAGTTTCTTCTGCCGGAAAATGATATAAATGGTAAAGATAAAGGTCACCAGCAATACCAATGTAAAGATAAGGGAGGGAATCATAAATCTTACCGAACTGAAGATATAGCTATTGATAGTAGGGAAGAACACATT
Source organism: Phocaeicola acetigenes (assembly GCF_027529745.1). Taxonomy (NCBI): domain Bacteria; kingdom Pseudomonadati; phylum Bacteroidota; class Bacteroidia; order Bacteroidales; family Bacteroidaceae; genus Phocaeicola; species Phocaeicola acetigenes. Next base: position 292,370 of record NZ_JAPZVM010000002.1, on the reverse strand, counting down.
TACAAATCCCATTTTTGCTGGAGGATCTTTCTCAAAGAGCAGACGCGAATAGATTTTCTCATTATCGTACACATAGTCAGAACAACGGTACACCTCTTTACCATTACGGTCAGTCACAGAAAAATGATAAGGAATATCTATTCCATTGTTTAACAGCTCTGCTTTCAGAAAATGATTCAACTGATTAAAATTCACACGTTCTCTTAAAGGCTTATCACTTGCTGTATAAAGAATGTTATAAACTACCTCATCAAGCAAAGCACGCTGATAAATATAACGCTCCTTTAAGATTTCCTGCAATGCACGAGAAGTTTGAGGAATATTCTTTCCTGTTGAAATTACCACTTTAGGAACACTGGAAGGACGATTGGTAATCGCTTTCAATTCAAAAGTAGAATACATAGTCGTACCATCAGGAGCTGTAATCTTATAACGATGCTGCTCTACTAAATTATCTGTCTGATCCAACACTCGTCCTACAGGCGATAACTGTCCGGCACGTCCGGTAGCTGCAATATCTTTTTCAAGATACTTCTTTGTTTCTACCAACTCTAAATTATGAACAGCCTGAGCAAGACTTCGTCCTACATTCTCTTCGAACTGTTCCTTGCGCATCTTGACCATCTCTTCGATATAGCTTACCTGCAAATAAAGCAAACTAAGAAAAGAAAGGCCCATCACAATACCTAATATCCAAATAGTTGACTTTTTCATAGGGGCAAATTTAACAGCCTAACTATTACAAAATATTCAGCTTAACATGTTTTAAACCAGAATTTCTTTTATATTAACAGAATTCATCATTCAAGTTATCTTTTTCTACACTACAAACTGGTTTTCGACTCCTATTAATGCAAAAATAATAAAACTTTAAATTAACAACAAATAAAACTACCTAATTGTTTAAGTTTAGTTAAATAAAAAAGGCCGTATTTTTAAGAAATACGACCTTTTTACCTATAAAAACAACAACTTGAGAATTACGCGTCCTCTTTTTCCTGTTCTTCGAATTCTTTCATCAACTTATTCTGTACATCAGTTGGTACCAATTCGTAACTTGCAAACTTCATAATAAACGAAGCACGACCACCTGTCAGTGAACTCAACGCTGTAGAATAATTAGACATTTCTTTCAAAGGTACTTTTGCAGCCAGTTTTTCATATCCTTTTTCACTGCTCATACCCATAATCATACCTCTACGTCCTTGCATATCGCTCATTACATCACCTAATTTATCGCTTGGAACAAAGACTTCTACATCATAAATAGGCTCAAGAATCTTCGGACCTGCATTTTTAAAGGCTTCACTAAAGGCCTGACGTCCGGCAAGCATAAATGAAATTTCATTTGAATCTACCGGATGCATCTTTCCGTCATAAACAATGACACGTACATCGCGTGCATAAGAACCAGTCAACGGACCTTGTTCCATACGACTCATAATACCTTTCAAAATAGCAGGCATAAAACGAGCATCAATTGCTCCACCTACTACACTATTTACAAACACCAGTTTACCACCCCATTCCAAATCGATGGTTTCAGTGCCTTTCACATTCATTTTGAATTCTTGTCCATTGAACTTATAGAGTTCGGGGGCAGGCATACCTTCATAATATGGTTCTACAATCAGATGCACTTCACCAAACTGTCCTGCACCACCCGATTGCTTCTTATGACGATAATCTGCACGTGCAGCTTTAGTAATTGTTTCACGATATGGAATCTTAGGTTCAAAGAATTGTACCTGAAGTTTTTCATTATTTTCCAAACGCCATTTCAAAGTACGTAAATGGAACTCACCCTGACCATGCACTAAAATCTGCTTCAACTCTTTAGATTGCTCTACTACCCATGTCGGATCTTCTTCACGCATACGATTCAAAACAGCCATCATCTTTTCTGTATCAGCTTCATTTACCGGTTTGATAGCACGTGTATATTTAGGATTCGGATATTTAATAAAGTTAAAGCGATTCTCACAATCCTTTCCGTTTAGGGTATTTCCTGTTTTCACATCTTTCAGTTTCACAGTACATCCAATGTCTCCAGCCCGTAATTCGTCTACCTTTTCACGGTTAGCACCTGCACATACATACAACTGAGCCATACGTTCTTTCGAGCCTCTATCCGCATTACTCAAATCATCACCCTCATGCACAACACCACTCATTACTTTAAAGTACTGCACATCACCAATATGAGGTTCTACTGCAGTCTTAAAGAAATACAAAGAAGTTGGAGCATCAGCCTTAGGTTCTACTGGTACTCCACGGGTATTGTGTACTGTAGGCATTTCATCTACAAACGGCACCACATTACCAAGGAATTCCATCAGTCGGCGTACACCCATATCTTTACCGGCACATACGCAGAATACAGGGAACATACCTCTTGCCGCCAATCCTTTGCGGATACCTTCACGCATTTCATCTTCGGTCAAAGACTCTGATTCGAAGAATTTTTCCATTAATGTTTCATCGTGTTCGGCAGCAGCTTCTACCAATGCTTTATGCCATTCCATCGCCTTTTCCATTTCCTCTTCGGGAACCGGTTCGATGGTTGGAGCTCCTCCTTCAGGACCCCAAGAATATTTTTTCATTAAAAGTACATCAATCAACGAATTGAAGTCGGGTCCTGTACTTAACGGATACTGAACCGGAACTACTTTAGAGCCATAATTCTCTTTCAACTGTTCCAATACACGGTCAAAATCACATTTTTCATTATCAAGCTGGTTTACCAGGAAGATTACCGGTTTACCCAGTTTTTCCGTATAGCGGAAGTGATTCTGCGTTCCAACTTCGGGACCATACTGACCATTCAACAAAAGAATTGCAGTATCAGTTACATTCAATGCCGTAATAGCAGCTCCTACAAAGTCGTCACTTCCCGGACAGTCGATGATATTCAGCTTTTTACCATTCCACTCTACATGATAGACAGTAGAAAACACCGAGTAGCCATACTCTTGTTCTACCGGAAAATAATCGCTCACTGTGTTTTTGGCAGTAATTCTGCCACGACGTTTTATAATACCACTCTCATAGAGCAAAGCTTCTGTGAGGGTGGTTTTACCTGAGCCATCATTGCCAAGGAGGGCAATGTTTTTAATTTCGTTGGTCTGATATACTTTCATGGTATTTCAAGATTTAATTAGTAAACAAAAGGATATGCTTTTCATATCTCTTAAAGTGATGCGCAAATTAGAAAAATAGAATCAGAAAAGCAACAATTCAATTCATGTTACTAAACTATGTTATTAGACACACATATACATTTATAATACTTTTCCTCTTACATTTCACCATCTTTTCATAAGTATAAAATATCGTTCTACATCACTTTCACTCAAAAGCTTGCTTTTGACTTGGTACTGCCTCACCTTTGCTTATCCTTGAATAGGATAAGAGGCGCTTGGTATAGTTCAAACTTGAAAACCATATTTTCGTTTGCCTCTACTCTCACCTTTCGCTATCTTTGCCGAAGAAATAAAAATCCACAACTATGGCAGGTATTTATCTTCACATTCCGTTTTGTAAGAAACGATGCATCTATTGTGATTTCTTTTCTTCAACAAGAAGTGAAAAGAAAGCTGCTTATATTGATGCACTGTGTCAGGAATTGGAATTACGACGTGATTATCTCGACGAAGAAAGAATAGAAACCATTTATTTCGGAGGAGGAACTCCATCACAACTTGCCAAAGAGGATTTTGAACGTATTTTTTCATCCTTATATAAAATATATCCTATCAGTCCAGAAGCAGAAATTACATTGGAAGCTAATCCTGATGATTTAAGTCCGGAATACATACACATGTTGCGTACCTTGCCTTTCAACCGGCTTAGCATAGGGATACAGACATTCAACGAAAATACACTGAAACTGCTTCAACGACGTCATACGGCTCAGCAGGCCATTGAGGCCTTCATTCGGTGCCGGGAAGCCGGTTTCCACAATATCAGTATTGACCTGATGTATGGCCTTCCAGGAGAAACCATGGAAAGTTGGGAGAAAGACCTGCAACAGGCTCTTGAAATGAAACCCGAACATATTTCAGCCTATCATCTGATTTACGAAGAAGGTACCCCTTTGTGGAAACTGCGACAACAACATCAAGTAGAAGAGGTAGAAGAAGATCTCAGCGTTTCTCTCTTTACCACACTCATACACCGACTGAAAGAACATGGATACCAGCATTATGAAATCTCCAATTTTAGCCTTCCCGGCTTCCATTCACGTCACAACTCCAGTTACTGGACGGGAAAAAAATATTTAGGATGTGGCGCCTCTGCCCATTCCTATAATGGCCATTCCCGCCAATGGAACGTAGCTTCTATTGAGAAATACATTCAAGGTATTGAACAAAAAAAACCGGAGTACGAGATAGAAGAACTCGATCTGTACACCCGGTATAATGATTTTGTGATTACTACCATCCGCACCTCTTGGGGAATGCCCCTATCCAAGTTAAAGTCCGATTTCGGTGATTCTCTCTACCAATACTGCTTGCGGATGGCTCAGCCTCACTTAAAACAAGGGAAGTTAGAGATAACCAATCATGTCCTGCGCCTGACCGAATCGGGTATCTTTGTATCCGACGGAATCATGAGTGATATGCTTTGGGTAGAAGACTAGCGTTTTCGGTAATATTTCACCCAATCCACCCACATCTCTACCGGAAGATCTTTCGGGTCGACCTGTCCTACCCATGAGCCTCCAAGTTGCATATCAATCAACAGATAGTAAGGACAATAGAAGGGAAACTGTCCAGGTTCATCAGTTTCAATACGAGGATAAGTAAAAGTATGACTACCGTTGACTGCAAAGACCAAACTATCTGGATAAATATCTACAGAATAAATATTATAATCCTGAGGATTGATGGCATGTGTTCCAAAATGAGGTGGAATGGTATCGTTACCATTTCCTTTCAGCGTATAAGAAGAATGTACGGTCTGGTAAGCAATTGTATCATAATTCAAACGTTCCATGATATCAATTTCTCCTCCATCAGGCCATTTGATATTTTCAGGAAGCATCCATATCGCCGGCCAGACTCCACGTCCCGCCTGTAACTTGGCTCTTATTTCCATTCTTCCACCTGTAAACATTTGTTTTCCTTGTGTATAAAGTCCTCCGGTGAGATATTGAGCCGTATCATTCTTTTGAGTATAATTCACAATACCCCTCAAGACCAGATTACCGTCACGCAAAGCATAGCATGAATCAAAATCAGACATATAATTATCCCAGTCGGATGTTCCCCGAGGTATTTTGCTCCAGCACATTGTATCAATTACCTCTCCGTCAAACTCATCCGACCATACCAACTCCCATTCATTCGTGTTTTTCGTACAAGCAGTAAGCATGCAAAGTAAAGCAGCTACCGATAAAAGTGTCTTTCTCATATAGTATTTGTTTCTTGATAAAATGATGGCAAATGTAACAAAAAGAAATACCCCAACAAACAAAGATTTCTGTCTGATGGGGCTATATCACTCAAAAAAATTATTCTTACTTAGCCAGGCTGTACACAATATCCATAATCTGTTTACCCAACTCATCGGCCGCCTCCATAGTAGCAGCTTCCGAATAGACACGGATAATAGGCTCTGTATTACTCTTACGCAAATGTACCCATTTATCCGGAAAATCAATCTTCACACCATCAATATCGTTTATCTCTTCATTTTTGTAGAGTTCTTTCACTTTTGCAAGGATAGCATCTACATCTGTTTCCGGTGTCAGATCGATACGGTTCTTAGCAATAAAATAGTTAGGATATCCGGCACGCAATTCACTCACCTTCTTGCCTTCATGTGCCAGATGACTAAGGAAAAGAGCAATACCTACCAAAGCATCACGTCCGTAGTGAGATTCAGGATAAATTACACCACCATTTCCTTCACCTCCAATTACAGCATGAGTATCTTTCATCTTGGTCACTACATTTACCTCACCTACTGCCGACGCATTATATTCAGCACCGTATTTACGGGTCACATCGCGTAAAGCACGAGTAGAACTCAAGTTAGATACAGTATTACCTGGAGTATGTTTCAATACATAATCAGCCACAGTAACCAATGTATATTCCTCGCCATACATTGTTCCGTCTTCGCAAATCATAGCCAGACGGTCAACATCCGGGTCTACCACAAAAGCCACATCAGCCTTTCCTCCCTTCATCAGGTTCATGATATCACCCAAGTTCTTTTCAAGAGGTTCCGGATTATGCTGAAAATCACCGGTCGGTTCACAATACAATTTTTCTACATGCTGTACTCCCAGGCGCTCCAACAACTGAGGAAGAATAATTCCTCCCACCGAATTCACACAATCGATAGCGACACGGAAATCAGCCTTGCGGATAGCTTCCACATCCACTAACTTCAAAGCCAATACACTATCAATATGTTTCTGATTATATGTATTATCTTCAGTATACTTGCCAATATGATCAATATCCGCAAAATCAAATGCTTCGGCTTCTGCAATGCGCAACACTTCATTTCCTTCTTCAGCATTCAGGAATTCTCCATGCTCATTCAGCAGTTTCAATGCATTCCATTGTTTCGGATTATGGCTGGCAGTAAGAATGATACCACCGCAAGCACCTTCCATTGTTACAGCGAGCTCTGTGGTCGGTGTAGAAGCCAGACCGATGTTTACCACATCAAATCCCATCCCCATCAAAGTTCCACATACTACGTTCTTCACCATCTCTCCAGAGATACGTGCATCACGTCCAACTACAATCTTATTACTTTTTACAGTAGTTGTTTTACGAATCAGCGTAGCATAAGCCGAAGTAAACTTTACAATATCAAGCGGATTCAGTCCTTCTCCGGCTTTTCCCCCGATGGTTCCGCGAATACCGGAAATAGATTTAATCAGTGTCATGACAATTATTTTCCTAAATTATAAGTAAGTTCATAGAAACAAGGATATACATACTTGGAAGCCGTAGAGGAACCCTGACCATGAGGAACAATCAAACGTACTCGTGTAACCTGTTCACTTGAGGTAGTTCGGAAAGGCTTCACATACTTCAACGGAATCAACCATCCGGTAGGAACCGCAGTACTGCCATACTGATTATACATCAGCGAGCGTCCCTGAAAAGTAGCCGAATAAGAAGTACCGTCTATTGTAACCTTAAATTCCTCATCATAGATATAATAGTCGGGGTTAAGAACTCCCATATTAGCCAGTAAAGTATCACCCACAGCCATGCCCAAATCAGAACGTTCCTGCATAGCAACCTCCACAAAGCGAGAAAGTATTTCCTGTGAGCCATCTCCCAGTACCTTTCCTTTATATTCGCCTGCATGTTCTCCTTCGGTATATTTCGGACCTTTCTGAATAATATTCATGTATACACCGCTTTCTTCAAACAGAACATACTGGTTTTCTGTTGTCATTGTATCCTGCGCATAGAAGTCTTTTTCGCTGATTACATTAATGTTGTTACGGCTAATCCATGCATTAATAGCATCTGCTTCTTCTTCTTTCATCTCCGCATACGTTTTGCCATTGTTACAACTCTGTAAACAAAAAGCCAACGCACATACTATGGTAAATACAAAATTTATCTTTTTCATTTTTATTCGTTTTATCACGACAAAAGTAATAAAATGGTTAATATACACCTTCCTTTTTTATCGTATTATGAATTATTTAACGTTCAAGGGAGATTTCTTTCATTCGTTTTTCAACAACAAGTCCTCATATTTTACCAAAGCCTGCTTAAACAGTCCTATAGCTTCTTCCATCGTGCCATAAAACTCTCCACCCGAGGCATTCAGATGTCCGCCTCCATTGAAGAACTCTGCCGCAACCTTGTTGCAAGGGAAATTACCTACAGAACGAAGTGAAACTTTAATCATATTCTTCTCTGTATCTTCACGCAGGAATACAGAGAAACAAATTCCTTTCATCTGCAAGGGAATATTGACAAAACCCTCTGTATCTCCTTTCACATACTGGAACTTACCTTGTTCTTCACGGGTAAGCCAAATCAGTGAAGAGCGGAATTGAGGGAATACTTCCATTTTATCGTACAGCACATAACCCATCAAACGCAAACGGCCTTCGGAATAAGTATTGAAGACTTTTCGGTAAATCGCATCCTTATCGATTCCTTTCGACAGAAGCTCGCTGATAATAAAGTAGATTTCACGATTATTGGAGTTGTAGCTGAAACCTCCTGTATCGGTCATCATTCCGGTATAAATACACTCAGCTCCTTCGCGGGTAATATCACTAAAATATCCCAAACGGCAAATCAAACGAAAAATCAACTCAGAAGTTGATGATATTTCCGGATGAGAAATCGTTACTTTACAGAATGGTTCCGGATTCAGATGATGGTCAATCATCACTTTACGTCCTTCTGCTTTTGCAACTGATGCTGCTACAGCGTCAATGCGCGAGAGAGCATTGAAATCCAAACAGCAGATTACATCAGCTTCTGCAATCAACTGATCGGCAAATTCAGCATATTTATCATATCGGATAATATCTTTTGCTCCAGGCATCCAACGAAGAAAGTCGGGAAAAGCATTAGGTACTATAACGTGAACATTCTTTTCCTGTCCTTCCAAAAAGTGGTATAGTCCCAGTGAAGATCCCAAAGCATCTCCATCGGGAGACACATGTGTAACAATTACTATTTTGTCTGCTCGGTCAAAGTATTTCTCTACTTTATCAATATTGGCCTGAAGTATTACTTTTGATAACATATATGTATAAATTTTTGAAGCAGCAAAAATACAAATTTTATTCTGATTCTACCTGGAGTTATCTACAAAATCAGCCGATTACATACAGGTAAAGTTTGAAGTTTTTATTCTTTCCAGGAATGACAATTACTCATTGGCCGATTTTGCACAATGCGAGTTATATTCCACTGTTAGGATTCCAGTGCAATCAGCATTCCTTCTTCCGCCACCTCTGCATAAGAAAGACCTCTTTCACGGCATTCGTCTTTCAAACGTTCCTTGTAACGAACATTGAGTGATGAATCGAACAAAATCTGACGAGGAGAAAAGACGCTGGTCAGATCGGACAGACTACCTTTGAATCCCCTACATACATATATATAATCCAACTCCAATGGAAAAGCCGATTGTTTTTCTCTCCACCGGCCATCATCTATCAGTCCCACAGACAATGAACCGACTTGATAGATACCGGAAGAATTATCCAATAGCGTAAGTTCTCTCCCATGCTTAATATATACAGAAGAACGGGCTACACAGAGATAATGCTGCTCCGGAAATAACTTATCGGAAAGGAACGTCCCCAACCAGACATTCAGTACAATCAAAAAAGGCAATAAACGACGAAAAGTCCACTTTCTGTAGCAAGAATAAAAGAAAGCTATCAGTAAAAAAGAAAGCACAACCTGAGTTTCCGAATAATAAATGGATGTAAACTGTGAGGAAGACAGACCTTGTACCCATGCCATGGTTTCATTAAGAGCAATTACTCCTCCCTTCAAACAAGCGACAATCAGACTGCTTACCCCTACCCCAGCCGAGATGTCTAAACACAATGCCAATAGAGCAGTACCTAATATACAAACCGCAAGCGGAGTTACTACCAAATTGGACAACAGAAAATAAGTGGGAAAAGCTCCAAAATAATACAATATCAAAGGTAAGGTACCCAGCTGAGCTGCCAGTGATACAGCCATCGTGTTCCATACATATTTTAAAGGTTTATTGCGAACTGGCTTAGACGAAAATATCGGATAAAACAGAATTATTGACAAGACAGCAATAAACGACAATTGGAAACTGACGTCAAACAAATAAAGAGGTTGATACAACAACATCAGAAAAGCAGCTAATACCAACGCATGTCCACCCGAGAAACGATCTTCCACAAAAAGTGAAGCTATTATATATAAGGAGAACATAGTCACAGCACGAACTACAGAAGGACTCAGTCCTGTCATAAAAGCAAATCCCCACAACAGACTGACTATCAACAGAGCAATCCCTGTCTTTCCGCCTCTCAAATAGCGTAACGGATACAGAATACCACCAAGAATCATCGCCAAAATACCTATATGAAGTCCCGACAATGCCAAAATATGACTTACCCCTGCTGCACTATAAGTCGCTTTCAGCTCCGGTGTCAAATCGCTCTTGTCTCCCACAGTAAGAGCCGATACCACAGCCAGTACTTCACCAGTCAGCCCCCACTCACTGTACTTCTGCACAATAGACTCTCTCAGCAGAAGTGCCCGCTGTCTGAATGTGAGCTCCGCTTCCCGTTTCAACAACTTCCAGTCTCCCCGAAAAGCTACCGCAGTTCCACTCACGCCCTGTACCTCCAAATATCTGCCATAGTCAAAGCCGGTAAGCAAAGCGGCCGAAGCAGGACGACGAATACATGCCTGAAAACAAATACGGTCTCCTATGGCAGGAGTATCCTGCAAGGAATCGGGCATCCAATACAACAATACAGACCGGTCTACCGGTATCCAGCAGTTCTGCAGCGTATCTTGCCGTGCCATTACCCGTACCTTGGCCTGCAGGGTTTTCTTTTTAGGCTGTGGTATATCTTCTACAATTGCTGTATAGACACCCTCTTCTTCCAGCCAGTCATAGCGCACCTGTTCCACCCGAAGGGTAGAAAGCAACATACCAAGTATAATAAAACAAAGGGAAATTATTCCACCAAAGAAAAAACGGAAACGATACTTTCCTATAAAAAACACTCCTGCTGCCAACGCAGCACCGGCAAGCAAACATCCCCAAAGAAAAGACACAGAAAGATATCCGGAAAACAATCGTTCCGATAAAAAGATTCCGGTTGCCAGCGCAAGGGTCAACCGGAATATAGGATAAGCTGTCAATGTGGATACAGCTGCCACACTTTACTTCTTCAACTGTTTCAACTGATGAATCATATCAATCATATCGGGAGCCTTAAATACAGCATTACCTGCCACCAGAACATCAGCTCCGGCATCGGCCAATAAAGCACCAGTTTCCAGATTTACTCCACCATCGACTTCAATCAATGCATGTGAGCCTGTACGCGCAATCAGTTCACGCAATTCTTTTACTTTATTCAGTGTATGTGGAATGAACTTCTGACCACCAAATCCAGGGTTTACACTCATCAGCAATACCATATCTACTTCGGTAATAATATCAGCCAGCATAGACACAGGTGTAGACGGATTCAATGTAACTCCTGCCTTCATTCCTGCCTCCTTGATTTGCTGTACAACGCGATGCAGATGCGGACAAGTTTCAAAATGCACATTCATCATCATCGTGCCCAAATCTTTCACTTCCTTGATGAACTTTTCGGGCTGTACAATCATCAGATGCACATCAAGCGGTTTCTGACACAGTTCTGCCACGTATTTCAATACCGGAAATCCGAAAGAGATATTAGGAACAAATACCCCATCCATAATGTCGATATGCAGCCAGTCGGCCTCACTTTGGTTAATCTTATCCAAGTCTGCTTTCAAATTTCCAAAGTCTGCCGACAGCAGCGATGGAGATATCTTCAATTCATTTGCCATATCAATACAGTCTATTTAGTTTTATCAATTTTTCTGGGTAACGTTTCATACTGGAAAGGAGGAGCCACTTCATAATTACCTTTATCGTCCGTCCAACGACAATGTGCTATGCCCACCTTATTTCCTTTTATTTTAAGTACAGCAAACGATCCGTTTCCATCCTCATCGGGCCACGCATTGTTCACTTGATAAATAGGATACCCCCGATAATGCTGTACGGAAGGTTCATGAGTATGTCCAACCAGGAATGCAGCTACGTTATAACGGTCCAGAATGTCGAACAAACGTTCTCTGGCACTTTCAGGCCACCATTTAATCGCCCAATCATCCACGCCATAGTGCTGTATATATACCACCGGATTACCTTTTGAGGCATATTTTTCCAAGTCATCTTCCAGCCATTTCCAATTCGCTTCGCCCAATACGGTATCTCCCGAGAAGCGTTGAGCCTGCACAAAATGCACATGACCGATATTCCATGAATAACTGCGGCTTGACGGATGTACGTTCAAGATCTCTTTATGCTGCAATTTCTCCAACAGCAAAGAATCCAAATAATACAGATTGAAAGCCCTTCCCGTCAGATTAGCCATAGAGTCTCCGGATATAGGGTCGATATCATGGTTCCCGAATCCGGGATATACAGGATAATTCACACTTTTATCCCCTTCTTTTCTTTCATAACGCTGACGATATAAATCCAGTATATCGGGATGAGGTTTATCAAACATATCTCCTGCTACAATAACTCCATCCAGTTTGCCGACTGTAGTTCCTGCTATTCCCTGAGGGGCATCTTGTGGAAAGCAGAATTTACCTTCTATATTATTAATTGCACGTACATGATAGTACTGATCCGTTTCGGGAGGTAAATCAAAATGTAAATCACCGGCAACAACTACTGTTACCTCGTCTGCTGTTTGCGATTTATCCGAACACCCGCACAAACAGCATACCCCCAATACGCTCCATAGATAAAAAAAAGATTTTCTTGCCATATTAAATCAGAATCAATTCATTACTTCTTCCCATCCAACAGCTTTATACCAGGCAATAGATGAAGTATAATATGTATTCCATGTTCCATTATTTACATTACAAGGATCGTACATTCCCATACCACAAAAACGGCTATCATCTATTACAAGTCCATTAAAATTATATCTGGCACCCGATAAACAATTCTTAGCAACCACTACCTGCGACATGGCATCCCGTATGGCATCGGGAGTCGTTCCTCCGTTTACTTTTGTGAGATAATCCACCAAATCGAAAGAGAAGTATTTATACGAAAACACACCGTACTGTTGTACCTTCGTATAATCAAAATTCTTCACTGTTTCCTTGTTTCGAGTCAGTTCCGCCTTCACCACTTCTGCCAATTCTTCCATTTTTGTACAGTCGAAGGCTGCATAGGTTCCCCATGCACGTTCGGCATCTTCTGCATTAAAACTGACGATAATATCGCAAACGCTTTGCCAATTTACCTCATCTTCATACAGCAAATCGAATATACGATCATAAGGCATTCCGATTCTCGGTGTTTCCATTACCGACGCAAAACAATACCGTGTAGCATTACGAAGTTCGTATGCCACCTCTGCAGTGCCCATCATGCAGGCATCAAACATTACGAAATCGAGATTGTCATCAGGAAAACTTCTTTCCAATGTCTGTGCCAATTCCGGAATATTAATAGCATTCTTACTACTTCCGTCTTGCCCAAAAGAACGGCCGGAATATGTAGTTGAAACCGGCAACCATCCTGTTGCATGTGAACCGAAAATCAATCCGTAGCTTTTAGAAGGAGCTATGCTTTGCATCGTCTTCAAGATATCCTCCATCACATACGGATCGGTAGCAAGTCCCTCTCTCGCCTGATGAATTTTCGCATATTGCAACATCTTGCTGATGGTAATGTCACCCCAGTCTATCACCGGGATTCCGTTTATATTGCCATAACCGTCAGTCCGAAATTCCAGAATCTGAGGAACATCAATATTATCATTCGAAGAAGTTGGCTTATAATAAACCAATAATGTACAACTATCCGGAGAAGCAACCAGATTTTCGTACATCCATAACACATTCTTCATAATATCTCCATCCAGATTATTATTGGCGACCAAATAGGCCAGCATGGTACGATTCTTTTTTACCGAAAGATGATAGTCCGGCAATTCATTGGAACACGATACCAACAACAGGATAGAAAACAGGCATAACAAAAGTTTCTTCATGTCAAATTAATACAATTCGGCTTTTTCGAACTTAAATTCCGGATTTACATCCTTTATAATCAATGATTTTCCCTTCTGGTAACGTTGTCTAATCTTATTGACTTCCTTATTCAGTTTTTTCTTGCTTTTATTGAAATAGATAAAACAAGTACGGTTTTTTCCATTCTCCTTGCTTTCCAGATACTCTTTCAACTGGATACTATACTGTGCTCTTCCATCCAGAAGTCCTTTTTCTCCCAATGAAGCACTATCTACATACTGCACATTGGTAAAATAGACTAAAGAATCTGTAAACGAAGCAGATACTCCAGCTATATACACACCATACTCTTTATCCTTAGACTTCTTTCCCCACATAGGAAAAGCAAGAGAAGCTATCAACAAGAAACAAACAAATTTCAGATACCGCATAATAAATCATTTTATATATAATGTGACAAAAGTAAACATTTATAGGCAAACTAAAAAAGGTAAATAATAAATTAATAAGAAAAACCAATAAAAAATGCGAAGCCCGTTCTTTCCGGACTTCGCATCTTTAATCTCTTTTTAGATTCGAAAATCAAGCCTTATCTTATTACCCCAAATAAGATTTGAGCAACTTACTACGAGAATTTTGTCTTAATCTTCTGATAGCTTTTTCCTTAATCTGGCGGACACGCTCACGAGTGAGCCCAAATTTGTCCCCGATTTCTTCCAACGTCATTTCCTGCGTATTAATACCGAAAAACATCTGGATAATATCCTTTTCTCTTTCGGTCAGCGTAGAAAGTGCTCTGTCGATTTCCTTCGAAAGTGATTCATTAACCAGCGAACGGTCTGCCATTGGCGAATCGTCATTCACCAATACATCCAGCAAACTATTATCTTCTCCTTCGACAAACGGTGCATCCACCGAGATATGACGTCCGGAAACCTTCAAGGTATCGGAAATCTTATCTACCGGGATTTCCAACTCGTCAGCCAATTCTTCCGGTGAAGGACGACGCTCGTTTTCCTGCTCAAATTTAGAGAAGGCTTTGCTGATTTTATTCAGCGAACCTACCTGGTTCAAGGGCAAACGTACAATTCGAGACTGTTCTGCCAAAGCCTGCAAAATAGACTGACGAATCCACCATACAGCGTAACTGATGAATTTGAAACCACGGGTTTCATCAAACTTTTCGGCAGCCTTGATCAAACCAAGGTTTCCCTCATTAATCAAGTCCGGCAAGCTTAATCCCTGATTCTGATACTGCTTAGCTACAGACACTACAAATCGCAAGTTCGCACGCGTAAGCTTCTCTAATGCTATACGGTCCCCTTTACGAATGCGCTGAGCGAGTTCTACTTCTTCTTCTACAGTAATCAGGTCTTCACGACCTATTTCCTGCAAGTATTTGTCCAAAGAAGCGCTCTCTCGGTTAGTGATACTTTTGGTAATCTTTAATTGTCTCATTATTATAAACCGATTTGGTAGGCAAAGTTACTAAAAAATAATCAAAGATGAAGTCTTTCTTTAAGAAAGATTAAGTATTAAATTTTGTCAATATTACTTACACAAACTTTACTCCTTATCTTTTCAACTGATTCTTTTTATAAACACTTCTCACACAAAAAGGTTCTGAGGGTATTTTACAAGAAAAACAAAATAACATTAAAAAAGGAATTACACTATACAAATTCAAGAAATCAGCACTTTTCGATAACACGCATTTGAAGAAAAATCTTCATTTACAAAAAGAAAAAGAGACAAAAACAGAGTAAAATACATGTTTTACAACAGAATTGCACTGCATTAAACAAGAAGGTTTTTCAATTGAACCGACAGTTTACGATACTTGTATTGACAGGAAACGATACAAGTACCGTCGGATAATGCGACTAATCGCATCTGCCAACGCAACCAAACATAGATTTTACAGCAACTTTTCATCTCCTTTTCTTTGTTTTTCACAAGCAAAGCAAGACAAATTCCGTATTACCAAATTACATATTTATAAAACATTACCAGACAAATAAACAGAAGAAATACGGTAAATACAGAACTTATTATATAAATAGCGCGGCAAATACTATCTTTTTGCACTTTATCAACCTTCAAAAAATGCCCTTTTTCCCCGGCACTTTCCTACCGAAGTCCAAATACGCCATTCCACAAAGGGGTAAATTATCATTTTGTCAGAAATGACAATTTGTTATTTTTCAAATTCCAACTCCAGTTGTACCCACTCCGGAACACGCTCTTGCTGTTCATCCTTTGGATTAGATACAGACAATCCTAACAAACGGATAGGATGTTGCTCATAGTCCACTTCACTCAACAACTGCTTGGCCATAGGGAGTATATCCTCCAGTTTATACAACAAGCGGGAAGAAGTGCGACTCCGGGTAATCTGGGAAAAATCATGGAATTTCACCTTCAGTGTCAAAGTCATCCCCTTGAACTCTTTCCGTTCCAAGCGTACTACCAGTTCACGGGCTACATGGTAAAGTTCGATAATTACTGACGATTTCAGTGTAATATCTTTCTCCAAGGTATGCTCGCAACCTATCGACTTACGTATACGCTCAGCTTCTACGGGACGCAAATCTATTCCCCGGGCAAAATCGTAATACAACTGACCGGTTTTACCAAACTGCCGTATCAACATCTCAAGCGAACAGGCCCGCAAGTCTTTCCCTGTGTGTATTCCCAACAGATGCATTTTCCTGGCCGTCACACTCCCAACTCCCCAGAACGATTCGATGGGAAGGGTACTGATAAACTCTTCAGCCCGCTCGGGATGAATGGTGCACAGTCCGTCTGGCTTACGATAATCGGAGGCTACTTTTGCCAGAAACTTATTGTAAGAAACACCGGCCGAAGCCACCAGATTCAGTTCCGAGCGGATACGTTGCTTGATTTCCCGTGCAATATCCACAGCCAGTTCAATGTGCTTCTTATTCTCTGAAACATCAAGAAAAGCCTCATCCAGTGAAATCGGTTCAACGATATCCGTATAATCGTGAAAGATTTCATGAATACGAGCCGATACGCCTTTGTAGACTTCCATCCGCCCTTCTACGAAAATCAATTCGGGGCAGAGTTTCTTTGCCTTTACCGACGACATAGCCGAACGTACCCCATACCGGCGTGCCTCGTAACTGGCCGCAGCCACTACACCACGCAAATCGGCATGCCCCACTGCCACCGGTTTCCCCTTCAGTTCCGGATGGTCGCGTTGCTCAATAGAAGCATAAAAGGCATCCATGTCGATATGAATAATCTTACGTCCGTCTGACATACATTTCCTCTCTTTCCCGCAAATTTAGCGAAAGTTTTTTGCGTCCTCGTAAAATCATTTGTACTTTTGCTTGTTAGTGTTTAAAATAGAAAACTTATGATGAAAGACGAAATAAAAAAAGCCTGCGAAGTGATGCAGAAGGGTGGAGTTATTTTATATCCAACCGATACAGTGTGGGGAATAGGCTGTGATGCAACCAACGAAGAAGCTGTAAAAAGAGTATACGAAATCAAACACCGTGCGGACAGCAAGGCAATGCTCGTATTGGTAGACAGTCCGGTGAAGGTAGATTTTTATGTACGTGACGTTCCTTCGGTAGCTTGGGACTTAATTGAACTGACTACAAAACCTCTGACTATTATTTATGATAATGCACGCAATCTGGCTCCCAACTTAATAGCAGAAGACGGCAGTGTAGGCATCCGTGTAACCGAAGAAGAGTTCTCCAAACAGCTTTGTTTCCGTTTCCGAAAAGCAATCGTCTCGACATCTGCCAACATCAGCGGACAACCGGCACCGGCTGTATTCAGTGAAATTACAGAAGAAATCAAACAAGCCGTAGACTATGTAGTGGACTTCCGACGTGAAGAAACCGGACACCCCAAACCTTCAAGCATCATCAAACTGGGCAAGGGAGGAGAAATCAAAATTATCCGGGAATAAAAGACAAGAGTATGGAATCCATTCAAGAAAAAAAGACATTACTTCAGCGATTTATTGTCTGGAGAAGCAAACATATCAAAGATAAACAGTTCATTTTAATCCTGAGCTTTCTGGTGGGTATCTTCACCGCTTTTGCTGCTTATGTTTTGAAATTCCTGGTAGAGTACATCAAAGAGTTTCTGACAGAAAATTTCGACTCAACAGGAGTAAACTGGTTGTATCTTGTATATCCGGTAGTCGGTATTTTTCTGACGAGTCTTTTTATCCGTAAAGTGGTACGCGATGACATCAGTCATGGGGTGACCAAAATTCTTTATGCCATCTCACGAAAACAGAGTCGTATCAAACGCCATAACATCTGGTCGTCTGTATGCGCATCAGCCATCACCATCGGATGTGGTGGTTCGGTCGGTGCCGAAGCTCCGATTGTACTGACAGGCTCAGCCATCGGTTCCAATCTGGGTAGTATCTTCCGTATGGATCACCGTACACTGATGCTACTTGTAGGATGTGGTGCGGCAGGTGCTGTATCGGGCATCTTCAAAGCTCCTATTGCAGGATTGGTCTTCACCCTCGAAGTACTGATGATTGACCTTACCATGGCCTCGCTGCTTCCACTGCTGATTACCAGTGTCACAGCTGCATCGGTTTCCTATCTGCTCACCGGTACGGAAGCAATGTTCCAGTTTCATCTGGATTATCCTTTTGCACTGGAACGTATTCCTTATGCTATTGCCTTAGGTATATTCTGCGGATTGGTAGCCTGGTATTTCACCCGCTCCATGAACTGGATAGAAAACATTTTCCGCCGTTACAGCAATCCTTATATCAAGTTCTTGATAGGTGGTGCAATGCTGAGTGTATTGATTTTCCTGTTTCCTCCACTATACGGTGAAGGATACGATACCATTTCACTCCTGCTGAACGGAACCACAAATGCTGAATGGGAAACCGTAATGAACAACTCACTGTTCTACGGCAGCAGCAGTTTGTTGGTTTTATACCTTATACTTATCATCCTGTTCAAAGTATTTGCCTCCAGTGCGACCAATGGAGGTGGCGGATGCGGTGGTATCTTTGCACCAAGTTTGTTTTTAGGCTGTATTGCCGGGTTTGTCTTTTCACATGTATGTAATGAGTTCCATATAGGCAATGTGTTCATTCCCGAAAAGAACTTTGCACTGATGGGAATGGCAGGACTGATGTCAGGAGTCATGCATGCACCACTGACCGGAATCTTCCTGATTGCCGAACTCACCGGAGGATATCAGCTCTTCCTCCCGCTGATGATTGTATCAGTCAGTGCCTATCTTACCATCATTGTTTTTGAGCCTCACAGTATCTACTCCATGCGTCTGGCTAAAAAAGGAGAACTGATTACACATCATAAAGACAAAGCGGTACTGACTTTGATGAATATAGAAAGTATCGTAGAAACAGACTTTCTGAAAGTTCATCCTAACATGGACTTGGGAGAAATGGTAAAAGTGATTTCAAAATCAAATCGTAACCTATTCCCCGTTGTCGATACTCAGGATCATTTGATTGGTATTGTAGTATTGGATGATATCCGAAACATCATGTTCCGACAAGAATTATACCATCGCTTTTATGTAGAACGTTTCATGAATCTTCCACCGGCACGTATTATCAATACAGACTCCATGGAAGTAATCATGAAAAAGTTCGATGATACTCAAGCATGGAACTTACCGGTAGTAGATGAAGAAGACAAGTACATTGGTTTCGTTTCGAAATCGAAAATGCTGAACACATACCGTCAGGTCTTGGTAGATTTTTCAACTGAATAAATACAAAAGACATACATATGAATAAGAAAGACTTAAGAATTGTATACATGGGTACTCCCGAATTTGCCGTAGAGAGTTTGAAGCGGCTGGTAGAAGGAGGATATAATATAGTAGGAGTTATCACCATGCCCGACAAACCAATGGGACGTCATGGCAGTGTGCTCCAGCCTAGTCCGGTAAAACAGTATGCCGTATCACAAGGTTTGAAAGTGCTTCAACCGGAAAAGCTGAAAGACGAACAGTTCTTAGCCGAGCTTCGTGAACTGAAAGCCGACTTGCAGATTGTGGTGGCATTCCGTATGCTGCCCGAAGTAGTCTGGAATATGCCTCCTATGGGAACTTTCAATCTTCATGCTTCTCTATTACCACAATACAGAGGAGCTGCTCCCATCAACTGGGCGGTCATCAACGGAGATACAGAAACAGGAATTACAACATTTTTCCTGAAGCATGAAATTGATACAGGTGAAATCATCGATCAGGTACGGGTACCTATAGCAGATACAGATAACGTAGAAATTGTATACAACCGCCTGATGATGTTAGGAGGAGATTTGGTACTAAAGACTGTAGATGCCATTCTGGACGGTAACGTAAAGACAACTCCGCAAGAAGAACTGGCTCAAATAGAAGAACTGCGTCCGGCTCCTAAAATATTTAAAGAGACCTGTCGCATAGACTGGACGCAAGGAGTAAAGAAGGTATACGATTTCGTACGAGGATTGTCTCCCTACCCTGCTGCATGGACAGAGCTTCACCAAGGAGAACAAGCACCGGTAATGCTGAAGATATTCGAAACAGAAAAACAATATTGCTCACACAACTATCAACCGGGCAGTATCGATACAGATAAAAAAACTTACTTCCGTATTGCTACTACAGACGGATATCTGAATATACGTTCCTTACAGTTAGCAGGAAAAAAACGAATGGAAGTTACCGACTTCTTGCGAGGATATCGCTTCGACGATTCTACTTATGTAAAATAAACACTCTTCTATAAAAACAAAGACCCGGTAGTGACGGACAACCAATGTCGGTCCTACCGGGATTTTCATTAATATATAATTTTAAAAAGAGTGCATTACAGAAGAAACGGTCAAAGGTTTTATAATCATTCTATCCATCGCTTGCCGTTTCACTATACATTGTGCATGCGAACCAGATTCGTCATAATATAGAATCTTAAATCCTTTAATTTCCGTATCAGGGTATTTTTCATCTATACTCGCTAAAGTATACGAAGCAATTCCCCAGCCTCTGGTATCCCAATCAGGCAAATCTCCTTCAGCATTATGACGGAACTCTACCGGAAGTATTCCATTTTCATCAGGTACACTTTCTTCCGTCAGTACCAGACTGATGCGATGCGGCTTTCCCGATGTAGAAGATGCGAGCGTAAACTGAATATTCAGATGCTCTTTAGTCACAGAAGCTACAGCAATATGCACAGGGTCATCTCCATATATATCTTCTTCACCATTTCTTATATCATCTACGTTTTTAGTCAGAACCTTATAGAGTTCTACTATCTGAACAGAAGCAGGAGTACTTTCGTTATTTCGTTTCTCACCTTCATAAAACTGAACTCCAGCCAATACACGTTGCCCGACTGAGTCTGCTTTTTCAACAATAAACCAGTTCGGATTAGTAGGCTTTAACAAGCCGTAAGAGTCCGATTCAAAAGTCAGATTAGTGCCCACTTCCGTAACTGTACCCAACGTAGAATAAAATCCTTCCGGCTCATCATCATTCAAACAAGATGAAAGGAAAATACTCCCTAATACAAGGGACATGCAATGCATTTGTTTTAGAAGTTTCATTATACACTTTCTTTTTTAGTTTCATCTCTTAAATACAAGAAAAGAAAGTTCACTGCATGCCTGTTTGTTAAAATACATTAATAAAAAAAAGTAATGAATCAGATGCAGTAAATTTACCTCATCTTCATTTTAAAAATAAAAACAGAGAATAAAACCGGATATGACAGAAGAAGAGTTGGCGTTACAATGTAAGCGAGCAGATAACAAAGCCCGCAAGCTTCTTTATGAGCGTTACGGCGGTCAGCTGATGGCTATTTGTCTCCGTTATTCCGGCGATAGAGAAAGTGCAGAAGATATTCTGCACGACGGATTTTTACGCATCTTTCAATCAATTGGACAATTTACCTATCAAGGCGAAGGCTCCTTAAAGGCCTGGCTATCCAAAGTAATGGTAAATGAAGCACTGGGGTTTCTCAGGAAACGCAATACCCAGATGCAGCAAGAGGTATTGATGGAAGAAGTACCCGATCAGGAAACCAATGAAAACGAAAATTCAATAAACGAAATTCCTCCCTCTGTTCTCATGAAATTTATCAGAGAATTACCGGAAGGATACCGAATGGTATTAAACTTATATATTTTCGAGAACAAGAGTCACAAAGAAATAGCTTCTTTATTAGGCATTGCAGAACATACCTCATCGTCACAGTTCTACCGTGCCAAAAGTTTATTGCAAAAAAGAATTAACGAATATAGAAAACAAATAGCACAATGAAGAAAGAGGACAAATGGATTCAGGATATACGTAAAAGCTTGGAAGACTATTCCGAACCGCTTCCCTCTCATCTATGGGAAGAGCTGGAAAAAGAATTGCCTGCTCCCAAGGTTATTCCAATGTGGCGCAGATGGCAAACAACAGCTGCAGCAGCAGTACTGGTACTGGCTGTTTCTTCATTGACAGTTTGGTTCTGGTCTTCTCCTTCGGCACAATATATACAACAGATACCTGTCGCATCACAGGAAGTACAACCTCATACCGTAAATGAAAGTTCACTTCCTCAGGTCACGGTAAAAGAAGTTACACCTTCCGAAGCGCATGAGTACCTTGCTCAAGGACAAATAAAGAAAACAACAGACGAAGTATCACCACAAACCTATGCTACTTTGCCGGTTGAAGAAAAAGTTCCGGCACCTGCTATCATAAAAGAAGAAAGTGAAAAAACAGAAGAAAATAACATCACGAAAGCAGAAAAGGAAAATACAGAAGACACCAAGCAACTTCGCCAGCAGCGTATGGAAGCTGATAAAAGGCAAATGCAGAGAAATCAATATCTGGCATACGCACAATCCAAGGCTTCCAATAAACAGAAATGGTCTGTGGGTGTAACTGCAGGGAATACTCCTTATTCTACCTCTTCCTCTTTCGGAGGCTTTGGACGTTTGGATACACGGGCCATGTCGCTCGAAACACTCAATCCAACCAACCGGGTAGAAGCTGCTTATAGTCAGGTTTTATTGAATAACAGAGAACAAGTCACTCAAACCGATATACGTCATCGCACTCCTGTCACAATAGGAGCTTCTGTAAAATGGAA
Organism: Phocaeicola acetigenes; assembly: GCF_027529745.1. NCBI lineage: Bacteria > Pseudomonadati > Bacteroidota > Bacteroidia > Bacteroidales > Bacteroidaceae > Phocaeicola > Phocaeicola acetigenes. The sequence continues at coordinate 269,471 of NZ_JAPZVM010000002.1, read as the reverse complement.
TCTGAATGACGACTGGGCCATTGAAAGTGGATTGAATTATACTTTACTGTCTTCCGAACTTCATTCGGGATCCCAATCGTACGTAGAAGAAGAACAAAAACTACATTATATTGGTATCCCTCTGAAAATACACCGTACCATCTGGCAAAACAAGCTGTTCTACTTCTATGCTTCTGCAGGAGGAATGATGGAGAAATGCGTATCGGGGAAACAGGAAGTTATTTATGCATACGATACCAACAGCATAGAAAAAGAGACGAGATCGCTGGATATATCTCCTCTGCAATGGTCGGTAATGGCTGCTGTAGGAGCACAGGTAAACATAGTCAAACGATTCGGTATCTACATTGAACCTGGTATGGCTTATTACTTTGATGATGGAAGCGATGTAGAAACTATACGCAAGCAACACCCGTTCAACTTCAACCTGCAATTCGGATTGCGCTTCAGTTTATCGAAATAAAGCTGCTCTTTTAGATTCGTTTATATACAAATTCTCCCTTTATCTTCTGGCTACATCAGCCAATAGCATAAAGGGAGAATTCATTTCCGACAGAATGTACAATGTACATTCTGTCCGGTTAATATATCATCTTAACGGTCGGCTTTCAAGCGCTCTGCCATTGCTCTAGCCAATTCTTTAGCCTTCTGGCAGCTATCCGCCTTCATACTCTGCTTCATTTCTACAGGTTCACCCACCAATTCGAAATTCAATTTCTGACTGCATTCACACAACTTCTTCACTGCAGCACTAGCCCATGTAAACGAGCCGAAATATCCCATATAACGGTTCTTCATCTCACGTGCAGCTACCTTACTCAACAAAGCTTCCATCTCAGGATAAAGATTCATATTGTATGTAGTACAGCCTACAATCAATCCTTTATACTTGAAGATATCCGACAGAATAAACGAATGATGTGTATGTGACACATTATACATCACAATATTACGGATGCCCTGTGCGCTCAGTTCTTCGGCAATGGTCTCAGCCATTTCTTCTGTATTACCATACATAGTACCGTAAGCAATCACTACTCCTTCTTCTGCTTCATAGCGGCTCATCTTATCGTACATGTCTACTACCTTGGCAATATTTTCTTCCCATACCGGACCGTGAGTAGAACAAATCATCTTGATATCAAGACCGCTACATTTCTGCAAAGCCTTCTGTACCGGATTTCCGAATTTACCCACAATGTTTGAGTAGTAACGACGCATTTCGTTCCAATAAATATCTGTATTGATATCCTTATCGATACATCCGCCGTTCAATGCTCCAAAGCAGCCAAAGGCATCACCTGCAAACAAGATTCCTTCAGTAGAATCGAATGTAACCATTGTTTCCGGCCAGTGCACCATCGGAATCAGATAGAAGTTCAGTTTATGATGTCCTACGTTCAAAGAATCCCCGTCGGCTACCACCAAACGCTCACCGGTTACCCCATAGTAACCTTCCACCATATCGAAAGTTTTCTTGTTACCTACCAATATAATATCGGGATAATGCTGCTTGATCAAAGCCAAAGAACCCGAATGATCCGGTTCCATGTGATTAATAATCAGGTAATCAATCTTTCTGTCTCCAATCACATTGCGGATTTTCTTCAGATACAGTTCAAAATAACAAACGTCTACCGTATCTACCAGAACCACTTTTTCTTCGTCTGCAATCAAATAAGAGTTATAAGATACGCCATAGGGCAACGGCCACAGATTTTCAAACAAATGTTTGTTACGGTCGTTTACACCAACATAATGTACATTACCTTTCAGTTTCATTGTTTTTTACTTACTAAATTAATACGTTATATTATTTTTACTACAAAACTTTCCCTGCCATGCATCGCGTTCCACCAAACGCTTCTTTACTTTATTTGTAAATTCATGATTCTTCAATCCCCAGTCTGGTGCGATAAGCAACTCTTTGGGCGACTGCGATACAAAGCGTTCCAGCACTATATCGGAGCGTAAATGCTCAATATAGTCGATTACCAAATCGATGTACTCGTCTGCCGAATACAGATGAAATGAATCAGGCTCTTTGGCATATTCCAGCGCCATCCGCGTTCCCCGTATTAATTGAAGCTGATGCAACTTCAGGGTAGTAAGCGGAAGCTCCGACAAAGCCTCAGCCTGTGCCATCAGCTCTTCTTTACCTTCTCCGGGAAGTCCCAATATGACATGCCCTCCTGTCAATATCCCTCTCGAAGCCGTACGACGTACCGCATCGGCTGTACAGGCAAAATCGTGTCCTCTATTGATGCGACGTAATGTTTCATCATTCGTACTTTCGATGCCATATTCCACCAACAGAAAGGTCCGCTTATTCAGTTCAACCAGATAATCAAGCAAAGAATCGGGCATACAATCCGGACGAGTACCAATCACAATACCCACTACTCCTTCTACAGACAAAGCCTCTTCGTACATACGTTTCAACTCCTCCAGTTCGGCATAAGTATTGGTGTACGCCTGAAAATAAGCAAGATATTTCATCTCCGGATACTTGCGTGCAAAGAATGCTTTCCCCTCCTCCAACTGCTGTGATACGCTTTTCTCCGTACGGCAATAAGCCGGATTAAAAGTCTGGTTATTACAATAGGAACACCCGCCATATCCTTTCGAGCCATCTCTATTGGGACAGGTAAAACCGGCATTTACAGAAATCTTCTGTACCTTGAAAGGAAACATACGAGCCAAGAAGCCGGAAAAATCATTATATCGCCATTTCTTATCCATCCTATTGTATTTGCACCGCAAAGATAACATTTTTTGGTGGATACCAGATAATCAGACCATAGCGAATCATATAAAAAGTTATCCATACAGGCAGAGTAAGATAACCGGCGACGTTGTTCCCACAACCAACGACATCGAATACACAATCGACGACGCTGTTTGTATATACGACGTCGCCGATTACAGAGTAAAACAAAATGTAAGTAATAAGAGAGTTATAATACTATCACATCAAGATTTGAAGCAACTGCTTCATTCTCTATATAACCTTATTTGTTTTTCTTAGCCCTTGCCACTTCAATCAGAAATGACACAATCAGTCCGGCACCTCCACCCAACAAGACACAAGCTCCGTAAATAATCGATACGGTCTCACCTACACGCGAAGAATAAGAATCGGAGAAATACTCCGGCTGAGTACCGACAACCAAAGCATAACCTGCCAATAAGCCTAAGCCAAGTCCTGCCAGCAAACATCCCAAACGTAATCCGGAACTAGAAGCTGGCAAATGAAAAGCCGGCAACTTTCCTTCTTTCAACGATTCGGCGTCCAACTTATCTGCCAGTTTTTCAATCATCAGAATGCGTTCACGACGTCCTGCAAACAATTCAAACAATTTATAAATTACTCCAAATACAATTGCCACATTGGCTACTACCATCAATTCTTCCATAATATCATATTTTAGTTCTACATTTTTTTTGTTTCTTTGCCCCTTTAGACGCAAAAAACAGAAAGAGGTTACAAGATAAAAATATTTTCTTCCGCTTGTAACCTTTTATTTTGTTTCTGCGTCTAAAAAGACAAATGAAAACAGACGAACTACATATTATTACCCAAATACTGGCAGGAAAGACAGGAGAGTTTGCCTATTTCCTCGATACCTACGGCACGCAGGTCTTTTCCCTCATAGTCCGCATGGTAGGTTCGGAGGAAGATGCAGAAGAGCTGACTCAGGATACTTTCATGAAGGCTTTCGAGCATCTGTCTTCGTTCAATGGAAACAGCAGCTTCTCCACCTGGATTTATCGCATAGCCTACAACACAGCACTGTCTGCCTTAAGAAAAAAGCAGACGGAGGTACTGACTTTCGACGATAAATTATGGAATACCGTTTCGGAAACAGAAATAGACGAGGCCTTGGACGATGAGACAGAAGAGAATCTGGAGAAATTACGGAATATACTGGAACTGCTTCCTCCCGATGAAAGAGCTTTATTGACTTTATTCTATGAAGAAGAAAAAACCATTGCGGAGATTGCACATATACTGAATCAAAGCGAAGGAAACATTAAAGTCAAACTACATCGCTTGCGAAAAAAACTATATGTATTAATGAAAACAAAAGACTAAGAGATATGACTGAAAAAGACAAAGGAATAAAAAAAGCTTTGCAGCAACAACCTACTTACCGGCTGTCCAGCAATTTTACATACCGTATGATGCTACGGATAGAGGAAGAGGCCCGCTTAAAAGAGAAACGGATGGAACTCCGAATGCGGATAGCATTAATACTGACGGTGATAGCGGCAATCGGCTGTATCGGATGGCTTTATGGAAAAACCATGCTGAATGCACTGCGTACTTCCACCTCGCATCTTTGGGGACACATCTCACTGGACTTCTACCTTCCCATAGCCGGTGCATTGGTATTGCTCTTCTTCTTCAACCGATGGTTACGCAAAAAATACGGTCATCTACTGACATAAAGGTCTTATTCTAAAATACATCTAAAACGGAATCACCCTTATCACAGTTTTCTGCGGTAAGGGTGATTCCGTTTTAATATAAAGACAATTGTATCTGTCTGGTATAAGAATTATTCCTGAGCAAAACGTTTTACCTGTTCTTCAATCAAAGCTGCATCATCAAAATAATTGATTTTCATAGCCTGACGTACTTCACTCATAGTTTGTGCTGCAGCTTCACGCGCTACTTCACAACCTTTCTTCAGCATATCGTACACAGCAGGAATATCTTTTGCAAACTCTTTACGGCGTTCGCGTATCGGAGTCAACTCTTCCTGCATGATGGCAGCCAGGAATTTCTTCACCTTCATGTCACCCAAACCACCACGAGTATAGTGCGCCTTGAGTTCATCCAAGTCAGGATATTCCGGCAAGTAACGGCCGAAATGTTCCGGACGACAGAATGCATCCAGATAAGTAAACACACAGTTTCCTTCCAGTTTACCCGGATCGCTTACCTTGATGTGTGTAGGATCGGTATACATGCTCTTTACTTTCTTTTCTACTTCATCGGCAGTATCCGAAAGATAAATACAGTTGCCAAGCGATTTACTCATCTTTGCCTTACCGTCTGTACCCGGCAAACGCAAGCAGGCTGCATTATCGGGCAATAAGATTTCCGGTTCTACGAGTGTTTCTCCATAAATATGATTGAAACGGCGTACAATTTCACGGGTCTGTTCAATCATCGGTTCCTGGTCTTCGCCTACCGGTACGGTAGTAGCCTTGAAAGCTGCAATATCGGCTGCCTGACTGATTGGATAAGTAAAGAAACCTACCGGAATACTGGTTTCGAAGTTACGCATCTGTATTTCAGTCTTCACTGTCGGATTGCGCTGAAGACGAGACACGGTAACCAAGTCCATGAAATAAAAGCTCAATTCATACAACTCCGGTATCTGAGACTGGATAAAGATAGTAGACTTCTGAGGATCCAATCCTACAGCCAGATAGTCGAGCGCCACTTCTATTACATTCTGACGCACCTTCTCCGGGTTATCAATGTTATCTGTCAAAGCCTGACCGTCGGCTTCGAATATAAATATCTTGTCGTAAAGACCTGAGTTCTGCAACTCAACACGACGACGCAACGAACCTACATAATGTCCGATATGCAGTTTTCCAGTCGGACGGTCTCCTGTCAATATAATTTTCTCTTTCTTCATTATCTGCTAAATGTTTGATTTATCAATCCTATCTTTCTTTAATTACCGCAAAGATACGTAAATACTTTGTTTTCTTCAAAATAAATTGTTTCTTTGCAAATACTGACGAGATAAATAGCAGAAACGAAACAACCCATAAATCTATATAAACACAATGAAGAAAGAACTTAAAAAAGTACTCGTCTTAGGATCTGGAGCACTTAAAATCGGACAAGCAGGAGAATTCGACTACTCCGGTTCACAAGCATTAAAAGCCTTAAGAGAAGAAGGCATACGTTCGGTATTGGTAAATCCAAACATCGCTACCATACAGACTTCGGAAGGTATTGCAGACCAAGTATACTTCCTTCCGGTAACTCCTTACTTCGTAGAAGAGATTATTAAAAAAGAACGCCCGGACGGCATTCTGTTGGCCTTTGGAGGACAAACTGCATTGAACTGCGGTACTGAACTTTATCAAAAAGGATTACTCGACAAATATGGTGTACAGGTATTGGGAACTTCGGTAGAAGCTATTATGTATACCGAAGACCGTGACCTTTTTGTCAAAAAGCTCGATGAAATTGAAATGAAGACTCCCGTGAGCCAGGCAGTAGAAAACATGGAAGATGCACTGCAGGCTGCACGCAAGATAGGTTATCCGGTGATGATCCGTTCGGCTTATGCCTTAGGAGGATTGGGAAGTGGTATCTGTCCGAATGAAGAGAAATTCATTGAACTGGCAGAAAGTGCCTTTACTTTCTCTCCACAGATTCTGGTAGAAGAATCGCTGAAAGGCTGGAAAGAAATCGAATTCGAAGTGATTCGCGATGCCAACGACCATTGCTTTACTGTAGCCAGCATGGAAAACTTCGACCCGCTGGGTATCCATACAGGTGAGTCTATCGTAGTGGCTCCAACCTGCTCGCTGACCGAAGCTCAGGTTGAAATGTTGCAGGAATTGTCAAAGAAATGTATCCGCCATTTGGGTATTGTGGGCGAATGTAACATTCAGTATGCATTCAATGCCGACACAAACGACTACCGTGTAATTGAAGTAAACGCTCGTCTGAGCCGTTCTTCTGCACTGGCATCGAAAGCAACCGGTTATCCATTGGCTTTCGTTGCTGCTAAAATCGGTTTAGGATATACCCTTGACGAAATCGGTGAAATGGGTACACCCAACTCTGCTTATGTAGCTCCTTCACTGGACTATCTCATCTGTAAAATACCTCGTTGGGATTTGACAAAATTTGCCGGTGTATCTCGCCGCATCGGTTCAAGCATGAAATCGGTAGGTGAAATCATGTCTATCGGACGCTCGTTCGAAGAAATCATCCAGAAAGGCTTACGTATGATTGGTCAAGGCATGCACGGTTTTGTAGGCAACGACCATACTCGCTTCGAAAACCTTGACGATGAACTGGCTAACCCAACCGACCTCCGTATCTTTGCCATTGCACAGGCTTTGGAAGAAGGATACAGCATTGACCGTATCTTCGAACTGACAAAGATTGACCCATGGTTTATCGGTAAGCTGAAAAACATTGTTGATTACAAGAGCAAATTATTGTCGTACAATTCTTTGGAAGAACTTCCTGCAGAAGTATTGCGTGAAGCCAAAGTGTTGGGATTCTCTGATTTCCAGATTGCCCGTTTCGTACTGAAACCAAAGAGTGGCAACATGGAAAAAGAAAATCTGGCCGTTCGTGAATACCGTAAAAAACTGGGTATCTTGCCGGCTGTAAAACGCATCAACACCGTTGCTTCCGAGCATCCGGAACTGACCAACTATCTGTACATGACTTATGCAGTAGAAGGTTACGATGTAAATTATTACAAGAATGAAAAATCGGTTGTCGTACTTGGTTCAGGAGCTTATCGTATCGGTTCCTCTGTTGAATTCGACTGGTGTTCAGTAAATGCAATACAGACAGCACGTAAGCTGGGATACAAATCTATCATGATTAACTACAATCCTGAAACTGTATCTACCGACTACGACATGTGCGACCGCCTGTACTTTGACGAACTTTCATTCGAACGTGTACTCGATGTCATCGACCTTGAACAACCACGTGGTGTGATTGTTTCTGTGGGAGGACAGATTCCGAATAATCTTGCCATGAAGTTATACCGCCAGTCTGTTCCTATTCTGGGTACTTCACCAATCTCTATCGACCGTGCCGAAAACCGCAACAAGTTCTCTGCAATGCTCGACCAGCTTGGAATTGACCAGCCTGCTTGGCAAGAACTGACCAGTCTGGACGATGTAAAAGCATTTGTGGCTAAAGTGGGTTATCCAGTATTGGTTCGTCCGTCTTACGTACTGAGTGGTGCTGCCATGAACGTATGCTACGACGAAGAAGAACTACAACGCTTCCTGCAAATGGCCAGCGAAGTATCGAAGGAATATCCGGTTGTGGTATCACAATTCATGCAGAATACCAAAGAAATAGAGTTCGACGCAGTAGCCCAGAACGGAGAAGTGGTAGAATATGCTATCTCAGAACATATTGAATATGCAGGTGTTCATTCAGGTGATGCTACACTGGTCTTCCCGGCACAGCAGATTTATTTCTCTACTGCACGCCAAATCAAGAGAATCAGTCGTCAGATTGCAAAAGAGTTGAACATCTCCGGTCCGTTCAACATCCAGTTCCTTGCCCGCAAGAATGAGGTTAAAGTAATAGAATGTAATTTACGCGCTTCACGCAGCTTCCCGTTCGTATCGAAAGTTCTGAAACGCAACTTCATTGAAACTGCTACCCGCATCATGCTGGACGCTCCGTACAGTCAGCCGGATAAATCGGCTTTCGACATCGACCGTATTGGTGTAAAAGCTTCTCAATTCTCGTTTGCCCGTCTGCAGAATGCCGACCCGGTATTGGGCGTAGACATGTCGTCTACCGGAGAAGTAGGTTGCTTGGGCGATGACTTCAACGAAGCCTTGCTGAATGCATTAATTGCGACAGGCTACAAGATTCCAAACCAATCAGTTCTTCTGTCTTCCGGAGCTACTAAGTCGAAGGTAGATTTGCTGGATGCCAGCCACATGCTAAGCAAGAAAGGATATCACATCTACGCTACAGCAGGTACTGCTACCTTCCTCAATGCACACGGTATACCTACTACACCAGTGTTCTGGCCCGATGAGCGTCCGAATGCAGAAAACAACGTAATGAAGATGATATCTGAACATAAATTCGACCTCATTGTGAATATTCCGAAAAACCACACCAAACGTGAGCTGACCAACGGTTACCGCATCCGCCGTGGTGCCATCGACCATAATATTCCGTTGATGACCAACGCCCGTCTGGCAAAAGCCTTCATCGAAGCGTTCTGCCAAATGAAACAGGAAGATATCCAGATTAAGAGCTGGCAGGAATATAAATAATTCTTACAGCCTTCCATAATAAAGCCGGCTGCATCGATACACTTCCGATGCAGCCGGCTCTTTTTATATAAAGTATCCAAAGAAAAAACTGACATTACACCTTATTTACTATCTTTGTTTTATACCAAAGATACAAATACATATGATGACTTTTATTTCATGTGCCAAGACCATGACCGGAAAAAGCAAACAGCAGGTTCCGTTTACTACACATCCTGCTTTCGAAAACCATGCCAACGAAAATGCCATGCACTTGTCACAGTTTACGGTAGAAGAACTGGAGCGCTTGTTGAAAATCAATCACAAGCTTGCCTCAGAAAACTACCTGAGATACCAGAATTTCCATTCTGCCGACAACAAGCCGCTGCCTGCATTGCTGTCGTATACCGGTATTGTGTTCAAGCGTATTAATCCCAAGGACTTCACACTTGAGGAATTAGCCTATGCACAAGAGCATCTTCGCATTACCTCGTTTCTCTACGGACTGCTCCGTCCTCTGGATACAATCAAGAATTACCGTTTGGAAGGTGACGTACGTCTGCCGGAAAATGGAAACCTTTCGATGTTCGACTATTGGAAACCATTACTGACCGAACATTTTATCAAGGAAATAAAAAAAGAACAGGGAACATTAGTCAATCTGGCAAGTGCCGAGATGAAAGACCTTTTCGACTGGAAACGAGTCTGCCAGGAAGTACGGGTTGTCACTCCCGAATTTCTTGTACACAAAAACGGCAAACTGACTACTGTAGTCATATACGCCAAGATGTGCCGGGGAGAAATGACAAGATACATTCTGAAAAACCGTATTGAAAATCCTGAAGACTTAAAAGGATTCGAATGGGAAGGATTCACCTACAACGAACAGGAAAGTACGCCAGAACGTATGGTATTTACACTTTAAAGTAAAATAAAGAAGCGGTATAAAAATGATGGCCGAACATCATCTTCATACCGCTTCTTCTATTTCTGACTGTTTCAGCTATCTTTATTTACGCTTTCCAAACGTAATGTTGAAGCCCAGACTCACATTAGTATTTGCATTTCCTACCGGAATGTACTGCGGAGTCACTTTTGTCAGTGTATGATCCATACCTACGAAGAAGTTGAATCCACAAGGATGGAAGTTCAGAATCCATCCGAAAGAAGAGCCAAAAGTAGAAAGGCCATAGTTTACTCCTGCATCAAACCATTTCACCGGTGATACATTAGCCGACAAACGGCCTTCACTCCAGGAATAAGGTCCATTGATACGGGTAGAAGACAAGAATCCAAAATGTAATTTATCATATAACGGGAACGCATAGTCTGCACCGATATTCAATGTAGCTCCCAACATTTTGGTTGCCTTTCCCCCTGTTTCTGTGCGATGAAAGCTGGCATAGTTTTCCACATCCTTACCCAAATCTTCCAACTGATCCTCCAACGGTTTATCTCCATTAGGATCATCAGATCCCATTGCTATATTATGAAAACCGTCGAACAACCATGGTTCGTTACTGGTAGCACCCTTAATGGTATTGCTCCATGAGATGAATCCCAGGTCGAGCAATGCAGCAGACAAAGTCAGATTATCAAGCAATTTATAAGTAGCTCCCAAATCCACGGCCATACCATATCCACTCAATCCCGGAGAATCAATATCCATATTACCCCAATCAATCAAAGTTGCTTCCGACGGATTGTTCAATGTTTTTCCACTCTCTCCTTTTGTAGGTAATGTCAAGCCCTTTACAGAAGCATTCAATTCTCCGTTTGCCTGTACCATCCACTGATTCTCTGCCATCTGTACTTTCATATCAGTCATCTTAATGCTGGCATTACCCAGACCCAGCAAAGCTTTAACCTTAGCACCGATACGTAATCTTTCATTAATCTGATGAGAATGTCCCAAAGCAATTTCGGCATAGTTGTTCGATGAAATACCCAGTCCATCCATTTCGTACACCGGATTAGTACCATCCATACCTACCTTCATGAACTCGAACAATCCACGCGGTAAGTTCAAAGAAGTACTAGAACGTAAACTGACATCAAACGTATTGAAACCTCCCCATGCACGGAAACCTACCGACAGCAAGGTCAGGTTCATATTCATATTAATACGGTTATTATCTTTCAGTTTTCCCAAAAACTCATCACTGCTGACAGCGCTGTTCATAAAAGTTGTAAGCTTTCCATTTCCATACGGGTAAAGGAATGTATTCAATCCCACATTACTCTGTGTACCCATATTGATATTACCGATTCCCGGTATAGATACATAGTTACGTTCCGGTTCAAACGCAGGATTCATCAGATGACGGTATGTATACCCTTCAAGAAAATAGCCGGAATGCAATGCCTGCGCCGAAGCTGTACCACAAAAGAAGATTCCTGCCGCTGCAATAAAATATGCCAATATATTGTTTCTCTTCATATATAAATACTTGTTGAATAAGTTAAAGCCTCCGTTAATTCAAATCCACTGTTACACCACCTTTTACCTTGATAACCATTTTATCCAAACGGAGGTGCTGCTCTTTGTTCAATACCTGTCCTGCTGTTTGTGCAGAAGAGTGTGCTGATACTGAGTATTTCAAACCGTCCAGTTTCTGGAAAGCTTCCGGATTAGAAGTCTTCAGTGTAATATTCAGTGAAGTTACAACCGGATTTTCAGGTGTACCTGCCTGAATATTCTCAGATACAACGGCTGTTACATCATCCAACACCTGTCCTTCTGTATCTACAGCATCCACTGCCATCTGCATTTCCAAAGGAATGGTATTGGTAGCATCCATACTTACCACAAGTTCTTTTATATAAATATCCTTCAAATCTCCCTGCCATCCGTCAAACGAATCATTGTACACAATAGTCGTTCCTTCGTTGAACTGCAGCGGAGCATTGATTTCATAATCTGTTTTTACAGTATATTCCTCACCCAGATTCAGCACGATTTCCTCTTGTACAGCACGGGCTTCAATGCTCTCCATACGAATTTCATCCGGAATCACCTGAATCAAATCATTCAGATTGACAACAGTTATGCTTTCATCTGCACCATTTACATTACCCTGCTGTCTATGCAGACAAATCACATAATTTTCCTTACCCGCAGGAATTTTTATTGGAGAAGAAGTACCTCCAATCACAACAGAAGCAATATTGGAACCTCCTTTATATGACTTTAATACTGCACTGAAATCAACACTAACCGGTGAATTATTGCTCACAGTCAGGAAGATTCTCGGATCTGTCATATCAATTCTCACAGTTTCATCCTTCAGGAAATCGGGTAAATTCTCAATTTTAACAGGAGCAATAGTCACGTTGATATCCGGATCGACCATACCTGTTACCTGCAACAGTTCGATGCGTTCTACACGGTATTCGGTAGTAATACCTACCGATACAGCCTCTCCTCCTTCTATCAAGGCAGTACCCTTTATTATCACATCGTCTTCAATGACCAAATGGCCAGGAGCAAGCAATCCTTCCCCTTTTTCCATATCTGCAAATCTGACCTCTGTTATATTCAGACGAATAGTCAAAGGATTCTGCTTGGAGAACTGAACATCCTGATTAAACACAATCTGGCTCTTTCCATTCAAGATACAACGAGAATCATCTGTGGAAACAGTATAATAAGAAGGAAAAGTAAGAGTAGCTCCCTTCTTCAACACAACAGGCTTATCATAGATTACACCTATACTTATCCAAGCAGGCATATTTATCTTGGCAGAAGATAAAGATACCACCTCTTGAGTCAAATCGGTTTTATTTAAGCTTACTGTATTATTTGTTTCTATTTCTGCCTGCAACATATCCGGAGCACTGACACTGAAGTTAATCCATTTTTCCTGAGCCTCAGCACTAATTTCACTTCCATCTATCACTACTTTTTCGATAGATACCTTTGTATCCGATCCTTCTCCGTGCTGCAAAAGAGAGTAGTTGCCTTCAGAATCAGCCTGAACGGCACTTCCTTCTTCCAAATCGAAGATTTTTTCGAGTGTAATGTCTTTTGTATCACTGGCTGGAATTGTCAAATCATTTCCCCCAACAGTTACACTCATATCAATATCCTTACTCAAATCGTAATCATTGTCCACACACGAAACCATACCGAACAATGACAAAGCCCATAGGCCAAACAACACTTTGTTTGTTGATAATCTGTTCATAAAAATAATTTAATTAATACCTATTTTAACCCAAAACCCTAACGCAAAATATTGCATTTTTGTTTTTATCGCACGCAAAAATACAATTTATTTAACATAATGCAATATTACCACTTTCCCAATTCTGTCTGTTTAATATTAATAATCAACATAGACTATACTTATTACACTTTTCCTACAATTTATTATTTCAGACAATAAAAAAATCGTTTACTTTGCATCAATCTTATACACAACCACTATGAAATATTTATTTTTAGGACTCTTTCTGCTTCTTTCCGTTTGTCTTAAAGCACAGGAAACACGCTTTCATTCAGGCTATATTATCACGGCAAGCAAGGATACCATTCAAGGAGAAATCATGCTCCGAACCGATGAACAGAACAGCAAGAGCTGTATCTTCCGGGAAAATCCACAGAGTGAAGAACAGCACTTTTCTCCTGCCGAACTTCATTCCTACCATTTCATCAACGGAAAACACTATTACTCCCAGCAAGTAACACTCGATCAGGAACCTAAACTGCTATTCCTTGAATGTCTTGTAAAAGGAAGACTTACACTCTACTACTATCCCACGACTTTCGTACAATATTATTTCTTCTACGATGAAGAAACGGGTACCCTGACTGCCATCAATAACCAAAAGGTGAAAGTAAGCGGGAAAAATACCAATTATGAAGGTACCGACCTCCGATATAAGGGAATTACACGCTACGTGATGCGCCAATGGGATGAAGCCGAGAAGAGAAGCGAAAATCTACAATTCAACCATAAGGACATGATCAGAGCAGTAGTCGACTACAACAATGCCGTCTGTACCGACCAAAACTGTGTGACTTACGAAGTAAACGACCCGTCTCCTACACGCAAGCAATGGGGAGTCTTCGGAGGATATGCAGGAAACATTGTCCACGACTATAGCAAGTACCTCAGCGGATACGAAATAGGTATACAGTTTTCTTTCATTTCTCCCCGCCTCTCTCCTTCACTCGCTTTTTTGGGAGAAGTAGTCTATGCAGGTTCCGGACAGTCCTATGCAAACAGTCCGGATGCCCTCGTATACGGTGACTTCAAAGCTCAATGCATCGCTTTCAAACTGGGTGGACGATATATCTTCGGACAACAAGCCTTACGCCCCTTTGTACAAGTGGATGCACAGTTTGCATTCGAAATAGGAGAAGCCAGTGACACTGGGGCTTCTGCACTGGCAGGAGCAGGACTGCTGTACCGGGTATTCAAAAAGCACGACATCTTTGTACAAGGTTACTGGAATGCACGCTATACTGAACGATGGGGAATACGCGCAGGCTTCTTGTTTTAAAAACATTTCAAGACCTTCCGTTCTGCTCTGCTGAAACCGGAGAATGAAAATATCATATTTCTTTCAAAACAAGATTTTTACTTTCTCTATTTGCAAAAATCGCACGTACAGATAACTCACTCTTTGTATAAAATCTCTCTTCACGATGTACAGAAGAGAGATTTTATACTCTAAAAAAAGGAATATTTATGCTGTACAACACAATTCCGACATCAGTCACATAGGCAAATGATACAAGTAAAAACACCTGATGATTCAAGTATCGATGGCAAACGGTCCTTGTATCATTGGGCAACGCAACCAATCACGCAAGAAAAGACTCCCTGATTCACTTTTTTCCTGTCCTTGAATCTCATTTTTATACATTTATTCACATTTACCACTACAAACCCTATCCCGTAAAGCTTCAACATCCAAATGTCAAAAAAGAGAATTTATCACAAAGATTACATCATAAAGAAAGAAACAATGAATTGTTCATCATCCTTTAACAAGGAATAGGACTATTTCCTATCTTTTCCACTTTCTATACCCTTCAAAAAACAGGCTTCTTTTCTGTCCGTCCTCTACCGGAGTACAAACAAAAGCATACAGAAGCCTCTGATTTGACATTTTGCCACTTTGCTTTTTCCACCTCCGATTTCAAAAAGGGATTGACATTTTGTCAAGGCATAAAAAAAGCGTACAGACCACTACATCGGCCTGTACGCCCTGCGTATTATCAGATTAATCAAGCTGCAAGATTATAAAGAAGCCAGTCCGTCGAAAAGACTATATACACTGCTGCATATACCTAACAACACCACTCCAGCCAGGCAGACCAGCAGGCTGACACGCATCAACGGACTACTTTTAAAGGTAGCTACCGGTGTTTCGCTCGGAGTAATATACATGGCTTTTACTATCAGCAGATAATAATACAGAGAAATAATGGTATTGACCAAAGCCAGGAAAACTACCAGCCAATGTCCTGCATGGAATGCAGATGCAAACACAAAGAACTTGGAGAAGAATCCGGCAAACGGCGGAATACCAGCCAATGAGAAAAGCGCCAGTGTCATGACAAAACTCAAACGGGGATTAGTACGGTAGAAACCGTTGTATGTATCACGTGCGGTTTCCCCTCCGGTCTGTTGTTCTACTGCACTGATGACACCGAACACAGCCAGATTGGCTACTACATACACAGCGATATAGTAAACCAGTGAAGCCATACCTTGTGCAGAACCAGCCAGTACCGCCAGTACGATGTATCCGGCCTGAGAAATACTACTGTAGGCCATGAATCGTTTCAAGTCACTCTGAAGGATAGCAAACAAGTTAGCTACAGTAATTGTAAGCACAATCACCACGCTAAGCATCAGACTCCAGTCTTTTACCATCGGACCGAATACCTTCATCAGGATAGTCATCAAAGAGAATGCTGCTGCTCCTTTTGAAACTACAGACAGATAAGCACTGACCGGAGTCGGCGCTCCCTGATAAGTATCGGGAGTCCACATGTGGAAAGGAACAAGACTTAACTTGAATCCTAAACCGGCGAAGAAAAAGACCATTGCCGCAACCTGAAGCGGAGTACCGCCCAATGCAGAAACCATATCGGTAAAATACACTGTACCGCATGTTCCATACAACAAAGAAATACCATAAAGCATAATACCCGAAGAGAACATGGCATTCAGAATAAACTTGGCACCGGCTTCAGCACTGTGATGGCGATATTTATCGAAAGCCACCAGACAAGCCATCGGAATACTGGCAAGTTCCAGACCGATGTAGAACATCAGGAAGTTTCCGGCACTTATCATATAAAACATACCCAACAGTGTGCTCAAGGTAAGCAAGTAAAACTCTCCTGCCTTAAAACGGGTATCTTCACGTTCCAGCCAGCGTTCGGCTTGCATAAAGACCAAAAGCGTAGCAGCAGTAAGAATAGTCTTTACTACCGATGCCATGGGAGTACTCTGATACATTCCGCCAAATGCTTCGGCACCCGACGGAACAATGTTTACCAACAACTGAATAGCAGTCAATCCGCAAGCCAGTGCCTGCAAAGCTTTATGATTGGGGGCTTTGATAATCAAATCTGCCAGTAGCATAATGACAATTACCAATACCAGACTCAATTCAGCCTGCATAGAAAATATAGCTGTTATATCCATAATCAATGTATTAACTGTGAAATAATCGGTTCAACACTGCCACTAATGACATGACTTACCCAATATGGAGCCAGTCCTAAACCGGCTACAGCCAGAATCAGACAGATGACAGCAAAACGTTCATCCCAAGTAGCGTCTGTCAGTTTCAGATGTTCCGGATTGGTACAAGTTCCATACAGAATCTTGCCAACCACACGCAATATATAGACTGCAGTAATGACAATACTCATTGTAGCTATTATGGTGCAAACACGATGGAACAAATCGGCATGTTGGAACGAACCCACAAAGACAGTCATTTCGGCTACAAAACCGCTCAATCCGGGCAATCCCAAATTGGCCAGACCAGCAATGACATACCCTACAGCCAGGAACGGCATAATCTTCATCAAGCCGGAAAGCTGGCGAATATCGCGTGTATGAGTACGTCCGTAAATCATACCAATCAATGCGAAAAACAGTGCTGTCATCAATCCGTGACTCAACATCTGAAGAATGGCTCCCGTTGCACTGACTTTTGTCATCATCAGCAAGGCAAACAATACCAATCCGCAATGGCTTACAGAAGAATAGGCATTGATGTATTTCAAGTCGGTCTGTACAACTGCACTGAAAGCTCCGTATACCACAGAAATGGTTGTCAGTATCAGGAAGAAGTCACCCCAGATTGCTGCTCCGGTAGGCATCAGATACATGGCGATACGGAAACATCCGTAACCTCCCAGCTTCATCAATACGCCGGCATGAAGCATACTAACTGCCGTCGGAGCAGAAGCATGACCATCAGGACTCCATGTATGGAAAGGGAACAAGGCTCCCAATACTCCGAATCCCAGGAAAACCATCGGGAAGAAGATACGCTGCATTTCGGTAGGGATTTGCAGTTTTACGATTTCAAGAATATTCATAGTCTCTCCTCCGGCTCCGTAGAAAATACCTAAAATACCGATCAGAAGGAAAGCAGAACCTCCCATCAGCATCAAGGTCAGCTTCATGGCGGCATATTCTTTCTTACCACTTCCCCAGACACCAATCAGAAGATACATCGGAATCAGAGCTACCTCGTAGAACATGAACATGGTAAACAAATCGGTAGAAATGAAGAATCCGAATACTCCGGTGCTCAATAAGGTAAACCAAAGGAAATATTCTTTGGTCATAGGTTTCAGTTTCCACGATGCAAAAGTTCCGGTAAATACAATGATGGCACTCAAAAGCAACATTACTACCGAAATACCATCTACTCCTACCGAATAACAGATGTGTAAAGGTGCATACCATGAAATACTGTCGGTAAACAGCATCTCTTCTGTAGCTCCACCATTACGTAATCCGATATAGGATACGGTAAGATAAGCAGCCAAAGCCAGCAACATACTGGATCCTACTACCATTACTCCCCTTACCTGATTGACATTGCGGGCTATCCAAAGTCCCAGCAACATCAGCAAAGGAATCAATACAAAAAGACTTAATATATTCATTTGTTCAACTCTCCTAACCGATTAATAAGACAAGTGTTAATACAATCACTCCAATCAGGAACCACATGGTGTAGCTCTGAATCTTGCCGCTCTGTATGGGCTGTAATTCTTCGCCGGAAGCTTGTGCTCCCCATGCCATAAAATTCATGAATTGGTCGATGACGTGACGGTCGAACCAAGCAAGTGGAGTAGAAATACAACGGAAAATGATTTTCTTTGTCACAAACAGCCAGAGTTCATCCATATAGAAACGGCGGTAAGCAGCACGATGCAGGGTTGCAAAACGACATGCCAGCGCATCGGCCACCGGTTGTTTTTCACGCGCATACATCCAGGTAGCCAAGGCTATGGACAATACCGCTACAACAATGCTGGTAGCAGCTACACTCCAATCGAGATGGATATCATACAACTCTCCATTGGAAGAAACAAAATGTCCGAAAGGTATAA
Source organism: Phocaeicola acetigenes (assembly GCF_027529745.1). NCBI lineage: Bacteria > Pseudomonadati > Bacteroidota > Bacteroidia > Bacteroidales > Bacteroidaceae > Phocaeicola > Phocaeicola acetigenes. The sequence goes on along the minus strand of NZ_JAPZVM010000002.1, from coordinate 250,852 downwards.
AGCCGGCAACCAAAGTTACTGCAGCCAGAAACATCAGTGGGAAAGTCATGGCAAGCGGACTTTCATGAGGTACATGTGCAGCATGAAGTTCCTTGTTTTCTTTTCCCCAGAAAATACAATAATACAGACGGAACATATAAAAGGCTGTCATTCCTGCAATCACAGTCATCACCCAACCTATTGCCGGACTAAACTGGAAACAGGCTGTCAGAATTTCATCTTTCGAGAAGAATCCGGAAAAAGGAGGAATACCTGCAATGGCCAGACAAGCTATCAGGAAAGTGATATGCGTAATGGGCATGTATTTTCGCAAACCGCCCATTACCGACATTTCGTTGCTGTGTACGGCATGAATAATGCATCCAGCTCCCAGGAACAGCAAGGCCTTAAACATGGCATGAGTAAACAAATGGAACATGCTGGCCATATATCCCAATCCTCCTTCGTGAGGATGAGCAGCTGTACATACTCCAAGTGCAACCATCATAAAACCAATTTGAGAAATGGTAGAAAAAGCCAGCACACGTTTGATATCGCTCTGAGCACAGGCAACGGAAGCTGCATAGAAAGCTGTAAAGGCTCCTACCCACGCTATAAGATGTAACACGTTGGGGGCAAAACCGATAAACAGAGGGAACATGCGAGCTACCAGATATACACCAGCTACTACCATGGTAGCGGCATGAATCAAGGCACTGACAGGGGTAGGACCTTCCATTGCATCGGGAAGCCAGATGTGCAAGGGAAACATAGCACTTTTTCCAGCTCCACCTACAAACATCAGTCCCAATGCCCAAGGCAATACCATTCCGGCCTTCATCAACTGCTCCTGTCCCGGAGTGAATGTAAAGGTCTGCATATAATAACCGTAAATCAGGATACCAATCAAGAATCCCAAATCGGCGAAACGGGTTACGATGAAAGCTTTCTTACTGGCTGCAATGGCTTCCGGCTTGGTATAATAAAAACCGATGAGCAAATAAGAAGAAACACCAACCAATTCCCAGAACACATACATCTGGAAGATATTAGTAGCGACTACCAACCCGAGCATGGAGAATGTAAACAAGCTCAGAAAAGCGTAATAACGCTGAAAGCCTCTCTCTCCTTTCATATAACCGAATGAGTAGATATGCACCATCAGACTGACAGTACTGATGACAACCAGCATCATCACAGAGATCGGATCGAGCAAAATACCCATATCAATATGCAGCGAACCGGTGAACGGCAACCATTCTATATTATAAGGAGTAAGCGTCGGGAATACGCCTTCGGCAGTACGTCCTGCAGTAAAATAATTCCAGGCAGTGAGATAACTGAGAAAAGTAACTCCTGCCAGCGATGCCGTACCAATCAGTCCGGCTACCCGATGCTTCATGTACATACCAGTCAGCCCCAATATCAGGAAGCTCAGTACCGGCAGTAAAAGAATCAACACTGTATATTCCATATTCATCTATATTATCCTTTTAAATCGGTGATATCATCGGTCAGTATCTGACGGATATTCCGATATACATTAATAATAATAGCAATTGCTACAGCAGTTTCAGCGGCAGCAATCGCAACACCGAACAATGCAAAAAAATGCCCTTCCAGTTGTCCCGGGAAAAGATATCGGTTGAACACGGCAAAGTTGATATTTGTCGCATTCAGCATCAGCTCTACAGAGATAAGCAATGCCAGAAGGTTTTTACGGGTAAAAAATCCGTAAATACCACAAAACATCATAATAGTGCTGATAACCAGATAATGTATGACATGTACTTCTAATTCCATAATAAAATCCTCCTTCATTTAATGTTTACGTGCAATCAGAATACCGCCAATCATGCAGGCCAACAATAGTATACTGGTTACTTCGAAAGGTAATACATACTGATATTTATCTGTACCAATCAGAGCCAAGCCTATTTCACGGACAGGTAATTCCACTCCTTGTGGTATCATATTCAATGCAAATCCATTGGTAAAGACCAAGAAGAGTACCAATCCGGCTCCGACAATACAAGTCAGCAACATACTCCACAACTTAGGACGACTGATTTTGTATTTCATATCCTTATCCGAACGGGTTAGCAGGATGGAGAATACATACAGTACCACAATACCTCCGGCATACACCATCAATTGTACGGCACCCAGAAAAGTATATCCAAGAATGCCGTAAATACCCGCAGTTCCGAATAAGACAAACAGCAAGTAAGTGGCTGCACGGAGAATCTTACCTGTAGTAACAGCCAGTACCGAACATGCGGCAATCATAACTGCTACCGTATAGAAAACTATTTCTTGTAGTGTTATTCCCATAATTTCTTCTATTTAGTGACTTATCATTTTTTAGGAGCAAGCGAAGAACCTTCATTGTTCAATGTCAGAAGCAGTTTATCTTTCTCGAATACGGCATTCTCGAAATCATTGGTAAACTTGATTGCTCCGTGCGGACAAGCATTGACACACAGTTCGCAAAACATACACGAACCTAAATTGTATTCGTACTTAACCAGCACTTTCTTTTTCTTTCCTTCTTCATCTTCACGTGTTTCGGAAATCACTTTAATGGTTCCGTTCGGACATGCCATCTGACAAAGTCCACATGCTACACAGTGATGATGATTCTCTTCATCATGTACCATCACCAGTTTTGCACGATGACGCTCTGGTATGTGAAGAGTGGTATGACGATTTTCCGGATATTGCTCTGTGACATTCGGCTGAAGAAAAACCTTCATAGAGGTACGCATACCAATCAACAGACTTTTTATACCCGAAGCATATCCTTTTATATATTTGCTAAAACTATTCATACATCACTTCTTTAAAAAACTAAACCAAAAACCTTACATACAGCCATAAGTAATAATACTACCAAGGATAAAGGCATGAGATATTTCCATTCCAGTGTAAGTACCTGGTCGATACGCAAACGTGGAAATGTCCAGCGGATCCACATCAGCAGGAAGACTATTACGAAAGTCTTGCCCACAAACCATATCACACCCGGAATATAATCCATAACAGCATTGAATCCATCTAAACCTGCAATATGCAACGGCATCCATCCACCTAAAAACAAGGTAGTAGCAATACCGGCTGTAATAAACAGATTCAGGTATTCTGCCAGATAGAAGAATCCGAAGTGCATACCGGAGTATTCGGTATGATAACCGGCAGTCAGCTCCTGCTCTGCCTCAGCAAGGTCGAACGGAGCACGATTGGCTTCTGCATTACCGGCAATGAGATAAATAATAAAGGCTGCAAAAGCTGGAATGTGTCCTTTAAAAAGATTCCATCCGTCTTCCTGCCCACTTACAATGCCTTGAATATCCATTGTACCGCTCATCAAAACCATTGTCAGTACAGTGATACCGATAGAGAGTTCGTAACTGATAATCATCGCTCCGCTTCGTACCGCACCGATAATGGTATATTTACTGTTACTACTCCATCCGGCAAGCAATATACCCAACACTCCAATGGAAGAAGCTGCCAATACGAAGAAGATACCAATATTCATATGAAGAATTTCTCCTCCTTTATTCCAAGGCAAGCATGAAAAAGTAAGGATAGAAGCCAGTATTACCAGAAACGGTGCCAAGTTATATAGCAAATGGTCTGAATTCTTCAGTTCAATAATTTCCTTGGTCAGAATCTTGAATACATCTGCAGGCACTTGGAGCAAACCACCACGACCTCCCACACGGTTAGGGCCAATACGACATTGAAAAGCAGCACAAACCTTGCGCTCCATATAGATAAGAATAATAGCAAGTACAGCATACAGCAACAAAATTACTACACCAACTACCAATCCTTCCAGAAAAATAGCCAAACCTTCGGGCATCACGCTGCACAAAGCAGAATGGATTGCCATAAAAAGTGGCTGAAGATTATAATAATCTAAAAATGACTGATTCATATTATATTCTATATTACCTCTATATTTATTATCTGTCAATATCCGGAATTACATAGTCTAATGTACCCCCGATTGCAATCAAGTCGGCAATTTTGTTACCCCGACATACGGTATCAAGTGCATGTACCAATGGAAGACCTGTACTGCGGTAATGCAAACGATAAGGACTCTTATCACCGTGGCTTTCCAGGAATACATCAAACTCTCCACGACTGGTTTCTACAGAAGCAGAATAGTTTCCTTCCGGCAACTTGATAATAGGTTTTGTCTTGACCCGGAATTCTCCTTCAGGAATATTATCAATAAGTTGTTCGATAATATGGCAAGATTCCATGATTTCATCCATACGAACCATATACCGAGCAAAGCTATCGCCTTCGGTATAAAGAATTTCCTTAAAGTCTACCTTATCATACATCGCATAAGGATGATGCTTACGCACATCGTTTGCCCATCCGGAAGCACGTCCGGTACCTCCTGTAGCTCCCAAAGAAATAGCATCTTCCTTACTTAGCAATCCGACTCCTTTTAAACGGGTAGTAGCAATTACATTACCGGTAAAGATATCATGATAGTCTTTGATTACACTTCTCAGATGAACGATAAACTCTTTTACCTTCTTTTGGAAATCAGGGTGCAAATCGGCCTGTACTCCACCAATCACGTTGTAGTTTTGTATCAGACGTCCTCCTGTGGTTTCCTCGAAGATATCCAGAATCATTTCTCTCTCGCGAAACCCATAGAAGAATGGAGTCAATCCTCCCATATCCATTACCAGACAAGAGTAAAACAACAAGTGAGAATCGATACGTTGAAGCTCATCCATAATGGTACGGATATATTGTACACGTTCCGGAATCTCCAATCCCATTGCCTGTTCAATACACATACACAGAGCATGACGGTTTTGGTGAGCGCTCAAATAATCCAAGCGGTCTGTCAATGCCAAAGTCTGAGGGTAAGTCAGACTTTCATTCATTTTCTCAATACCACGGTGGATATATCCGCAAATAGGGTCTACTTTACTGATTGTTTCTCCCTCCAAAGAAGTTCTTAGACGTAATACTCCATGAGTAGAAGGGTGTTGAGGACCGATATTCACCACGAAATCCTTCTGATCGAATACAATATTTTTACGACCGCAAATCGTTCCATCGGGCTTCAGAAAATACTCATCGGTTACATCTGCATTCTCCTCGTTCTCCATATTCAACGGATTGGAGTTCATATCATAATCTTTCCGAAGCGGATATCCCTTCCAGTCTTCACGTAAGAACAAACGGCGCATATCCGGATTGTTCAGAAAACGAATACCAAAAAAGTCGAACACTTCACGTTCTTTGATTTCCGCAGTCTTCCATAAGTCACAAACAGAAGGAAGGAATGCATTTTCTCTGTCAAGAGTAGATATTTTCAATGCTACCCGTTCATATGTCTGGCTCGATTCCAAATAATACAATGCCCCCAAGCCTTTTTCTCCCCAATCCATCCCCACTATATCGCGAAGATAATCCATTGGCGCTTCCTTATCTGCACGCAGCATCTCTGCTACTCGTCGAAAGTCATCAACTTTCAATGTAATCACCGCCTCACCGGTCTCACTACATACAGCTTCAGGAGCTATGGCTTTAATTTTATCTATTAATTCCATAATCTTTTTTAATGAAAAAATAATACCTACCAAAGAAGAGCTTTATATTCTACTCTTCTTTCTTTTCTTTTCGGTTTACTCCACCCAAAAACTTTTCCACTTTTATTTTACGCTGCAACTGCATCATTCCATAATAGAAAGCTTCCGGACGAGGAGGACATCCTGGTATAAAAACATCTACCGGGATAATTTTATCGATTCCATTTACCACATGATAAGATTTGACAAAAGGTCCTCCACTGATAGTACAACCTCCAACAGCCACTACATATTTTGGTTCTGCCATCTGATCATACAAACGCTTCAATACCGGAGCCATCTTATAGGTTATAGTTCCCAGCACCATAATCATATCAGCCTGGCGAGGAGAGTTACGGGTTACCTCAAAGCCAAAACGAGCCATATCATACCGGGCAGCACCCAAAGCCATAAATTCAATCGCACAACAGCTTGTACCAAAAGTCAATGACCACAAAGAATTACTTCGTCCCCAGTTTATCAGTTCATCCAAAGTTCCAACAACGACTCCTGCTCCATTACGGTTCAATTCATCTACCAAACGCTCCAAATAATCGTTGTTTTTAAATTCTTCATACTTCATAGACCGGATAGCGGGTTTCTTTACTTCCATTCAAGTGCTCCTTTCCGCCAAGCATACGCCAAGCCTAAAATTAAAATCAACAAAAAGAATATCACACTCACAAGGGCATAAACCCCAACCTCGTGTACGACTACCGCCCACGGAAACAAGAATACCGTTTCGATGTCGAACATCAAAAACAAAATAGCGAACAAATAATATCCTACCTTAAACTGTACCCAAGACTGTCCGCGAGTAGGAATACCACATTCATAAGGTTCGCCTTTCTGCGGATTGAACGAACGAGGTGCAATAAGTTTGGCAGTAGTCATAGCCAACACCACGAGTGCAATAGCCGTCAGAATAACGACAATTAAAAATGTAAAAAACATATATCTAAGATTTTAAATGATACGATACAAAATATTTTTCTACAAAACGCCTTTGCAGAAAAACATAAAGAGAAGTCTTAGATAGTATTTAGATCAGGATTCGTTCCAGTGTATAGATATAATAATCAATACTTCCACCCATATACGGATGAGTAGAATGAGTCAACTTATATAATTTATTGAATAGAGAGTCTGTCTGCCTGAAAAGAAGTACATTTATACTACGCAGCAAAAACTTAAAATCGTTAGTACTACCAGAATGATATACAGATGAATGCTGCAACAAATCGGCATATCGAGAAGAAAGAAGATAATTGATACAAGACTGAATATCGTGCGATGTATCTTGTGCAACCACCTGTTCTTGAGATACAACAGGTTCTTTTACAAGTTCCATACTACCAGCATCCTGATTCATACACGACATAGTATTCCCTATCACACATATGGTCAAGGTCCATAGACATAATACGAATACTTTCATCCACTTTCTCATGATTTCATCTTTTAAAAGTGAAGCAAAGATAAGAATTTATTTCGAGTAGAGTTAATTACATCCTATAAAATATGTTTTCGAACACATTTTCACAAAAATCTTCCAAAACAATTCTACCTTATCTTCATTCATCTTTTAAAACACAGCACCATGACACATTACGAGAAAGATAAAGAAAGATTTTTCATTCTCTTTCATATGAAAAAGAATGAAAAACCAATTAATTAAAGAATTTCTCCAGTTTCTTAATCATCATTCCCAAACAGAACACCACTACATGGTCATTCTCCTGAATGTTTGTATTACCAGTTACCAGAATACCTTCGCCGTTACGAATCAATCCACCGATTGTTGCGCCTTTCGGTAAACCGGCATCCTTTACTTGTACTTTTGTAATACGCGCTCCTGGTTTCACCACAAACTCTGCTACATCGGCATTGGCAAATGTCAGACACTTTACATTCGAGACATCGGCATCCAACATCATCTGATAAATATGGCTGGCAGCAATAAATTTCTTATTAATCACCGTACCGATATCCAAGCTTTCTGCCATGCTGATATAATCCACATTTTCCACTTCTGCTACAGTCTTGGTTACTCCCATCCGTTTAGCAGCCAGACAAGCCAAAATATTGGTTTCCGAGTTTCCAGTCAGTGCAACAAATGCTTCTGTATTCCCGATACCCTCTTCCAAAAGCAATTCCATATCACGTCCGTCCCCGTTGATAATCATCACTTTATCATCCACAAGTTCAGTCAGACGATTACAACGGTTCAAGTCACTTTCTATAATCTTCGTCCGCATATATTCCGGCATATATTGCACTGTGCGCACCGCAATACGGCTTCCTCCCATAATCATTACATTACGGATATCCGCATAATGTTCCTTACCGGCTATTTTACGGATATACGGAATATATTTCTTTGTTGTAGTAAAATATACCACATCATTCAGCATAATCACATCATCACCTCGCGGGATAATTGTCTCTCCTCCTCTTTTAATGGCTACGATGTGAAAAGGAATATTTCTACCTCCGAGTTCGTGCAACGATACATTAAGAATTTCGGCAGTTTCACGCATCTTAGTACCAATCAAGACTAAAGCCCCTCCGGCAAATTCCCACCACTGGCGTATCCAGCTCATCTTGACTGCATCCACAATGTCCTTTGCTGCCAACATTTCCGGATAAATCAAAGAATGTACCCCTAATTTAGCAAAAAACTCCTTGTGCTTAGGTAAAAGATACTCATAGTTATCTATACGTGCTACTGTTTTCTTGGCTCCCAAACTGGTAGCCAACATACAGGCAGTCATATTCTGACTTTCATTAGGTGTTACAGCAATAAACAAATCGGCACCCGCTACTCCCGCCTCTTTCAAGCCGGAGATAGAAGTCGGGGACAAGTCTACAGTCATCAGGTCCAGATTACTTCCTACCTTACTCAACTTTTCCTCATCCTCATCCATCAGAATAATGTCTTGCTTTTCCCCTGACAAAAGTTTGGCCAAATGTGTGCCTACTGCTCCTGCCCCAGCAATGATAATTTTCATAAGTTCAGCGTTTGAATTAATGTATTATATATTCCCGTCTGGTCAATACCGCAAATTGCATACAGTTCTTTCACTGCACCATGCTGTATAAACGTATCTTCAATACCCAAACGTTTCACCGTTGGTGTATAACCATTATCAGACATAAACTCCAGTACGGCACTTCCCATGCCTCCTTTCAAGACTCCGTCTTCCACTGTCACAACCTTTTTAAAGCGTCGGCCCACCTCGTGCAACATTTCTTCATCTATCGGTTTCAGGAATCGCAAATCATAATGTGCTATCGAACAATTATTATTCTTCTCGGCTTCTTCTATTGCCTTGGCAGCCACATTACCTACCGGACCAATGGTGATCACAGCCATATCGGTTCCATCTTTCATCTTACGTCCCTTACCTATTTCAACAGCTTCAAGTGGACATTTCCAATCGGTCAGTACCCCTCTTCCACGCGGATAGCGGATTACAAAAGGTCCTTGATTAGGCAACTGAGCTGTGTACATCAGTCTTCTCAATTCCTTTTCATCATAAGGAGAAGAAATTATCAAATTAGGTATAGGACGAAGGTAGGCCATATCGAACACACCATGATGCGTAGCTCCATCCTCTCCTACCAATCCGGCACGATCCAGACACAACACTACATTCAGTTTCTGGATAGCCACATCATGAATCACATTATCGTAGGCACGTTGCATAAACGACGAGTAAATATTGCAGAAAGGCAATAATCCCTCCTCTGCCATTCCTCCGGAAAACGTAACAGCATGACCTTCGGCTATGCCTACATCGAAAGCACGGTCCGGCATCGCTTTCATCAATACATTCATGGAACATCCAGTCGGCATCGCCGGCGTTACTCCTATAATCTTGTCATTCTGCTGAGCCAGTTCCAGTAAAGTCTGTCCAAATACATCCTGAAACAAGGGTGGCATTCCTGTAGTATCCATCACAATACGCTCACCGGTTTCTTTATCAAAGATACCAGGAGCATGCCACAATGTAGCAGCTTCTTCGGCCGGTTTAAAACCTTTGCCTTTTACAGTATGTACATGCAACAGTTTAGGGCCTTTCATTTCCTTTATTTCGCGCAATACTTTTATTAAAGCCTGCACATCGTGTCCGTCTACCGGGCCGAAATAACGGATGTTCATTCCCTCAAAAATATTCTGCTGCTGGGTTATCACCGACTTCAAGCTATTGTTGAAACGTATGAGACTTTTTCTGCGCTCCTCATTCAAGATTCCCCAATGATGAAACATCCGTGAAACGTTGTAGCGCAACCGGTTATACCCTTCCGAAGTCTGAAGATTCAACAAATACTGTTTCATACCACCCACACTCCGGTCGATGGCCATATTATTGTCGTTGAGGATTATCAATAAATTATTAGGAGTACTTGAAGCGTTATTCAATCCCTCAAAAGCCAGCCCTCCACTCATCGAACCATCTCCAATGACAGCTACCACTTTACGGGAATCTTCTCCCTTTCTGGCAGCAGCAACAGCCATTCCCAAAGCTGCCGAAATAGAGTTCGAAGCATGACCACAGGTAAAAGTATCATACTCACTTTCCGAAGGAGAAGGAAAAGGACACAATCCGTTCAACTTACGGTTTGTATAAAATCGGTCCCGCCGTCCAGTCAGTATTTTATGTCCATAAGCCTGATGCCCTACATCCCATACAATACGGTCATAAGGTGTATTAAACACATAATGTAAGGCCACAGTCAGTTCTACAACTCCAAGACTGGAACCGAAATGTCCGGGATTGCGAGACAACTCGTCGATAATCTTCTGACGAAGCTCACCACAAACCTCTGGCAAAACCTCGGCAGGCAATTGTCTCAAATCGTTCGGACTATCGATTTTATTTAATAATTCGTAAGAAGTGGGTGATTCCATCCTATTTTATTATTCAATTAATCGTACAAAAATAGTATAAATATATGTATTGTGCTTACATTTGCAAGTCTTTTTTAGAACACAGGAATAAATCTTGAAGTTATGGAGTTTAGAACAAAAGTTGAATTACCAGCCGGTCAATGGGAAATACGCCACTCAGACAAGCTCATGCTGTGGGGCTCCTGTTTCGTACAAAACATTGGTAAGCAATTGTCCGATAACAAATTTACCTGCGACATTAATCCTTTCGGCATTTTGTATAATCCCATGTCGATAGCAAAAGGACTCGAAGAGATTGCTACAGGGAAAACATATACAGAGACAAATTTACGTTTCGACAAAGGCATGTGGTATAGTCTGATGCATCATGGTTCTTTCTCCAGTTCAGAAAAAGAAACTTGCCTGTCAAAAATCAACGAACGGATAAGACAAGGAGCCGCTCATCTTCGTCAATCCGACTGGCTGATAATGACTTGGGGAACCGCTCGGGTATATCAATGGAAAGAAGATGGAAGCATTGTAGGCAATTGCCACAAATTACCGGAAAAACTATTCGAACGCCGTTTACTCCATGTAGAGGAAATTGTAGAGCAGTACCGAATATTACTTCCTCATCTCCGTTCATTGAATCCCAATCTACAAATAATATTCACAGTCAGTCCCATCCGCCATGCCAAAGACGGCCTTCATGGCAACCAGCTCAATAAAGCCGTATTGCTTATCGCAATTGAAAAATTGTGCAATCTCTTTTCTTATTGCCATTACTTCCCTTCTTATGAAATCATGATGGACGAACTGAGGGATTACCGCTTTTATGCAGACGATATGCTGCACCCCTCTTCTTTGGCTATAGAATATATATGGGAGTGTTTTACACAAACCTATTTCAGTCAGAATACTTTACATATAATAAAAGAATGGGATGCAATACGTAAAGGATTGGAACATCGCCCATTCAATGAGGATTCAGAAGCATATCATATTTTTTTAAGTCAAATTCTGTTAAAGATAGAAAGGTTAAAAGAAAAATTACCGTACTTAGATGTACAAAATGAAATCGCATTATGTCAAACTCGATTGAAGAAATAGCTTCTGTTATAGGAGCCAAACGCATAGGAAACCATCCAGCACATATAGACTGGATTCTGACAGACAGCCGGTCGCTTTGCTTTCCGGAAGAAACGCTGTTCTTTGCACTAAAGACAAAAAGAAACGACGGACATAAATATATAGCCGACTTGTACGAACGTGGAGTAAGAAACTTTGTTGTCGGAACCTTGACTACAGAACCGGAATCTTACCCCGATGCCAACTTTCTGGTAGTGGGAAGTCCGCTCAAAGCTCTGCAACGCCTGGCCAGCCGCCATCGTGAACAATTTCAGGTACCCGTAGTGGGAATTACCGGAAGTAACGGTAAAACCATCGTAAAAGAATGGCTTTATCAGATACTCAGTCCGGAACGTATCATTACCCGTTCGCCACGCAGTTACAACTCACAGATTGGAGTGCCTCTTTCTGTATGGATGATGAACGAACACACAGAATTAGGTATATTCGAGGCCGGCATCTCTGAAATGGGAGAAATGGAAGCCTTGAAACCTATCATCCAACCTACCATTGGAGTTCTGACCAACATCGGAGGTGCACATCAGGAAAACTTTACTTCACTGCAAGACAAATGCATGGAGAAACTGCAACTGTTCAAAGACTGTGATGTCATTGTATACAATGGCGACAACGAGTTAATAAGCAGTTGTGTATCAAAGTCACTGTTCACTGCACGAGAAATTGCCTGGTCTACCAAAGACAATGAACGTCCGCTGTTTATAGAAAGCATACAGAAAGATGATACCGGTACCACCATTAAATACCGCTATTTAGGATTTTTCAAAGAATACCGCATCCCGTTTATCGACGATGCTTCCATTGAGAACTCCTTGCACTGTCTGGCTGTAGCATTATACCTTATGGTATCTCCCGAAGACATTGCCGAACGTATGCTTCATCTGGAACCTATCGCCATGCGACTGGAAGTAAAAGAAGGCAAGAACGGGTGTATCCTCATCAATGATAGTTATAACTCCGATTTTGCTTCGCTCGACATTGCTCTCGACTTTATGGCACGCCGTACCGAAGACAAAGAACGCAAACGTACACTGATACTTTCCGATATACTGGAAACCGGACAGTCCGGCAAGCTGCTTTACCGACAAGTGGCTGAACTTGTACACAGCCGGGGAGTAAACCGTATTATTGGAGTAGGCGAAGAAATTTCAGCTTCGGCTTCACGGTTTGAAATCGAAAAAAATTTCTTCCGTTCCACTTCCGAACTAATTGAATCGGGTATTCTTTCTACACTAAAAAATGAAGTGGTACTGATCAAAGGAGCCCGTATGTTCCACTTCGACCAGATAACAGACTTACTGGAACTGAAAGTACACGAAACCATTCTGGAAATCAACCTGAATGCGCTGACAGACAACCTCAACTTTTACCGTAATAAGTTGAAGCCGGAAACAAAAATGGTGTGTATGGTAAAAGCATCTGCATACGGGGCAGGTTCGTTTGAGATTGCCAAAACACTGGAAGACCATCGTGTAGATTATCTGGCAGTAGCCGTAGCCGATGAGGGAGCTGATCTGCGAAAAGCCGGTATAGGAAGTTCCATTATTATCATGAACCCAGAAGTCACCGCATTCAAAACCATGTTCGACTACCGGCTGGAGCCTGAAGTGTATAGTTTCCACTTGTTGGAAGAACTCATAAAGGCAGCCGAACGTGAAGGGGCAACCAATTGTCCTATCCATATCAAGATCGATACTGGTATGCACCGTTTGGGATTTGACCCAGCTGATATGCCGCGGCTTATCGAACGATTGAAAAGACAGTCTGCCGTCATTCCCCGTTCCGTATTTTCACATTTAGTAGGCAGTGACGCCGAGCGTTTCGATGCATTTACACGCCACCAGATTGAAACATTCGAACAGGCTGCAGCCGAACTACAGGCAGGTTTCAGCCATAAGATTCTGCGTCATATCTGCAATACGGCAGGTATCCAGCGTTATCCGGGAGCTCAGTTCGATATGGTTCGTTTGGGTATCGGATTATACGGTATTGATCCATTCACAAACCAGATGTTGCACAACGTTACCACACTCAAAACCACAATTCTGCAAATACATGATGTGCCAGCCGATGAAACCGTGGGATACAGCCGCAAAGGAGTATTAAACCGCAATTCACGTATTGCCGCCCTGCCGATAGGTTATGCCGACGGACTGAACCGACACTTGGGCAACGGAAAAGGCTATTGTCTGGTAAACGGTCAGAAAGCTCCTTATGTAGGCAATATTTGTATGGATGTATGTATGATTGATGTGACTGACATCGACTGCAAAGAGGGAGATAAGGCAATTATCTTTGGCGATGAATTACCTGTCACTGTACTTTCCGACATACTCGATACTATTCCATACGAAATTCTGACCAGCGTATCGGAACGAGTAAAACGAGTGTATTACCAAGACTAATTCCTTAAAATCATAAACAAACCAGAGATATTGTCTCAAAATAAAAAATAGAGGTCGGCTTATATAAGCTGCAATATAAAAATCTCCTGCTTTAGTCCTTGTTTATTTTAATTGTAGGACTGAAAGCAGGAGATTTTTATTTTTACGATTCTATCATAAAAACTGTTTCTTCTTCCGAAACATATTTGTGCATAAAGAAATCATAGACTCTATAATCTGAACCTCAAATCTATTTATTTACTTTAATCTTAATAGTAGGCGTATAAATTATTTGATACTCAGGAACGGTCATTGTTCCATCTTCGATGTAAAAAATCTCAGTATCCACATCATTTATATAAATTTTATCCAGTGGATATTTCCCATTAAAAATGGTTTGAGAAGTATTCCACATTGTTTTTATATGCAAAGGTTCCGGAAATAAATCCTTGCATATCAGATCGAAAGAAAATGTATTTTTAAAGTTCTCTCCAACTCCAATAACATCCAGCCCAGACAAAGAAAGATAACCATGACCTTCTTTTTCCGGAATGCATTCTAATGTAAGAGCGTCAAATTCCACGTATTTCGAAGACTCCGGATTAACCCATTTAAGTTCCATTTTATCAGTTATCGAGTTTAAGTCGTCTGGGTTGCTGATAAGTGGAGCTCCGTTTTCATCTACCAGTTCGATGTAAAATAAATAGTTATGGTATACTACATCACCATTGTTTTTATCACAACTATTTATTGTGATAAAAAGTAATAAGACCACTGAACTTAAAATAAACTTTTTCATAAAATTATGAGTTTAATAGGATGGTATTATAACTAATTGTTTTTGAATCATTGGGAAATATGTCTGGAAAATAAAAGTTTTAAGGTTACTATTAAGTTTATAATTATCCACTAAAGTATCAAGACGATATTCGATGCAAGTCCCAGAAAGGATGAAATATATTAATAGTCTTTTATTTTCGTAAATATAAGAAAAACATGAAAATAATCAAAATTTTCACTATATTTTTATTGTCTTTAATATAAAATTAGGCCTGTACTTGTGTCGCTGTACGAAAAAGAGGCTGTCCTTTTATTTCCGACCGAAAAATCTGAATTCTGACATCCTTATTTAGTAGAAAAAGTACTTACTATTATAGATATAAATTCATAGTTTCATTCACACATTATAGCCAACGACGTCGGTTGTGTAGCCGACGTCGTTGGCTATACATTCAACAACGGCGTTTTTACATTCAACGACGCCGGTTTTAAAACAATACCTTTCGCAATCTTTCAATAAGACAGAATGCAGCTCGGGATAGCCAAACTGAAAAACTCTGTTTTTCGTTTGTCTCTCCACTCGCCTTTGCGTATCTTTGCATATTACAATTTATAGCATTCTATTAGTATGTCCGACAGTAAATATATATCCATCAAAGGAGCTAAGGTAAACAACCTGAAAAACATTGATGTAGACATTCCAAGAAATAAGCTGGTAGTCATTACAGGACTGTCCGGTTCCGGTAAGTCTTCTCTTGCTTTCGATACTCTGTATGCCGAAGGCCAGCGTCGCTATGTAGAAAGCTTGTCTTCGTATGCCCGCCAGTTCTTGGGACGAATGAGCAAACCGGAATGTGACTTCATCAAAGGGATTCCGCCTGCTATTGCCATCGAACAAAAGGTTATCAGCCGCAATCCCCGTTCAACCGTCGGTACATCGACTGAAATATACGAATACCTGCGCCTGCTTTTTGCCCGCGTAGGGCATACTTTCTCGCCTGTAAGCGGACAGGAAGTCAAGAAAGACAGCCCGGAGGATATTGTCAATTGCATGTTATCATACCCTAAAGGTACACGATACACAGTACTGACTCCTATTTGTCCGAGAGAAGGACGTACGATAGCCGAACAGATTGAAATTGACATGAAGCAGGGATTCACCCGACTGGAAGTCAATGGCGAAATGATTCGTATCGACGAATATCAATACAAAGAGGAAGATACTGTATATCTGCTGGTAGACCGCATGAGTTGCGACGACAGCAAAGATGCCGTGAGCCGACTGACCGATTCTGCAGAAACTGCTATGTTCGAAGGTAATGGTGCATGTATGCTACGCTTCTATCCGGCCGGAGAGGAATCCCGTCTGCACCGTTTCAGCACCAAGTTTGAAGCAGATGGTATTACTTTCGAAGAACCCACCGACCAGATGTTCTCGTTCAACTCACCTGTTGGTGCCTGCCCTACCTGCGAAGGATTCGGAAAAGTTATTGGTATAGATGAGCATCTTGTCATCCCCAATCGTGCACTGAGTGTATACGATGGTGCGGTGATGTGCTGGAGAGGAGAAAAAATGGGAGAATGGCTGACAGAGTTTCTACGCGAAGCGCCTGCACACGATTTCCCGATATTTACTCCATACTACGAACTTACTAAAGAGCAGAAAGACTATCTGTGGCATGGTCCGAGAGAGAAAGTTTGTATCGACTCTTTCTTCCGTATGCTGGAAGAAAATCAATATAAAATCCAGTATCGTGTAATGCTGGCACGCTATAGAGGAAAAACAGTTTGCCCCGAATGTCAGGGAAGCCGGTTGAAAAAAGAAGCTTTTTATGTAAAAGTAGGCGGACGCTCCATTGCCGAACTGGTAGAGATGCCTATCTACGACTTGAAAGAGTTCTTCCGCACCCTACAGTTGAACGAGCACGATGCAGCTATCGCCCGTCGTCTTCTGAATGAAATAAACAACCGTATCAACTTCCTGCTCGATGTAGGATTAGGCTATCTGACACTGAACCGTCTGAGTAACTCACTTTCGGGTGGAGAAAGCCAGCGTATCAACTTGGCTACTTCATTGGGAAGCAGTCTGGTAGGTTCGCTATATATCTTAGACGAACCCAGTATCGGTCTGCACAGCCGTGACACAGACCGTCTGGTGAAAGTATTGCGTCAGCTACAGGAATTAGGTAATACGGTAGTAGTGGTAGAGCACGATGAAGAAATTATCCGTGCTGCAGACTATATCATCGACATCGGTCCGAAAGCCGGACGCCTGGGAGGTGAAATCGTATACCAGGGTGATATGAAAGACTTGCAGAAAGGAAGTAACAGTTATACTGTAAAGTACTTACTGGGAGAAGAAACCATCGACCGTCCGCTTACACACCGCTCATGGAATAATTACATCGAAATAAAAGGAGCCCGCGAAAACAATCTGAAAGGCATTGATGTACGCTTTCCGCTGAACGTGATGACTGTAGTTACCGGAGTAAGCGGCTCGGGTAAAAGTACACTGGTACGCGATATTTTCTACAAGGCACTGAAAAGAGAGTTCAGCGAAGCCACAGACCGCCCGGGAGAATTTGTTTCCATGGAAGGCGACCTGTCGATGATAAAGGATATTGAGTTTGTCGACCAGAACCCCATCGGAAAATCTTCGCGCAGTAATCCCGTAACCTATATCAAAGCTTACGATGAAATACGTAAACTGTTTGCCGAACAGCCTCTTTCCAAACAAATGGGATATTCAGCCGGTTATTTTTCTTTCAACACCGAAGGCGGACGCTGTGAAGAGTGTAAGGGAGAAGGTACCGTTACTGTAGAAATGCAGTTTATGGCCGACCTTGTACTGGAATGCGAATCGTGCCATGGAAAACGGTTCAAAAACGAAACCCTGGAAGTGTGTTATGAAGGCAAAAACATTTATGATATATTGGAAATGACTGTAAACCAGGCCATCGAGTTCTTTACAGAGCATAAACAGAAAAAAATCGTAAAGAAACTCCTTCCATTACAAGAAGTGGGATTAGGTTACATCAAGCTGGGACAGTCATCGTCTACCCTATCAGGGGGAGAGAATCAGCGCGTAAAACTGGCTTATTTCCTCAGTATAGAAAAGGCTCAACCAACTATTTTCGTATTCGATGAACCCACAACTGGACTTCATTTCCATGACATCAAGAAGTTGCTGGAAGCTTTCGATTCGCTAATCAGCCGGGGACATACGGTAGTGATTATCGAGCATAATATGGATGTTATTAAATGTGCTGACTACATTATAGATTTAGGTCCGGAAGGAGGAGACAAGGGAGGTAATCTGGTAATTGCCGGTACACCAGAAGAAGTAGCACAATGTGGCGCCTCCTATACCGGCCAGTATCTGGCAGAGAAAATGTAAAACAGAATAAGCAAGCAGACCTGATGGAGAGAGAAGTTAATCTTCTGTCGGGTCTGTTTTTTTTATGCAATTATCACATATACCTTTTATCATATAATTGACACTTTGCATACGGAAATTTTCGGGAAGGCTGATTAATGGAATCTGGATATTCTTAAAACAGAAGGTACGATGACACCGTTCGCAATAAAAATGGACATGCATATCTTCGATACTACAAGAATCTTCATTCTCGCATACCTCATATTTGGACGAACCGCTTCCATCTTCCATCTCGTGTACCAGATGATGCGCCAAAAACAAATTTAATGTACGGAAAATAGTCGACTTATCTACAGTAACCAGCTGTTCTTCCAACTCAGACAAAGACAAGGCATACGAACTCTCCATCAGCGTACGCAGCACCAAAATACGCACAGCAGTAGGCTTAATCTGCTTTTTTTCCAAGCGTTGTATATAAAAAGAAACTTCGTTCATCTGACTGACTCTTTTTGCAAAGATAAGGAATATACTGTGCAATTCAGTTGCAAACCTGATGGCATAAAAAAAGAGAGGCTTAATAACCTCTCCGAATCAGATTCATAAACTCTTCACGCGTCTTGGCCTGATTGAAAGCTCCGGTAAAATCAGAAGTAGTAGTTACAGAATTCTGCTTTTCTACTCCACGCATCTGCATACACATATGCTTTGCTTCTACCACTACCATCACTCCCAAAGGGTTCAAGGTTTCCTGTATACATTCCTTTATCTGCAATGTCATACGTTCTTGTACCTGCAGGCGATGCGAAAAGATATCTACCACACGAGCAATCTTGCTTAATCCGGTAATATATCCGTTTGGAATATAAGCTACATGAGCTTTTCCATAGAAAGGAAGCATATGATGCTCGCACATTGAAAAGAAATCAATGTCCTTTACAATTACCATCTGGCGATATTCTTCCTTAAATTTGGCTGCACTCAATACAGCTTTCGGATCAACTTCATATCCTCGAGTCAAAGTCAGCATGGCCTTAGCAACTCGTTCGGGTGTTTTCAACAATCCTTCACGTTCAGGATCTTCTCCCAACAAGGCTAGAATCTCCTTATAATGTGCCATCAGCTTCTGTACCTTTTCCTCAGGAAAACTCAGTAAATTCGTATCAATCATTATTCTAACGAGATATTAATTATTTCCTGCACTATTGCAGCTTCTTTAAACTCTCCACTTGCTTTTAGTTTGCGCATTGCCACATGCGCTTCTTCTATACTTTTAAAATCGCCAACCCGGCAAAGCCAGCGGGGAGACTGAAAATATGTATATACCGGCATATCCGGAAATAATTCTTTCATCTTTTCCGCTACCGCATGTGCTTCATTACGTGCTATACGCGAATTGTTTCCAGCATACACCTGTACACGGAATCCACGTGTTTTCAAAGCCTTCTGAGTACCTGCAGCAGTAGAAGGAACATAACGTAACCCTATCAAAGCCTTAATCTGCGCACTCTGATGAATAGTTACCGTACCTTCTCCGGGACGCTTCTGTTCAAGGCTTTCTACAATAGTCTGAGCACTCAACATGCCTGCCCAAAGAAAGGATATAAAGAATAAGATGTATCTCATCATTACCGGTTTTGTAGATAGTTAATAAAAATCCTCCTTCTTCCTCTTCCCAAAAGAGGAAGAAGGAGGGAAAAAGATTCGGTTAATTATTTAAATGCATCGATAATGCCTTTGAAGTCTTCTACTTTCAAAGCAGCACCACCAATCAAACCACCGTCAACATCTGGATTAGCAAACAATTCTTTTGCATTTGAAGGTTTGCAGCTACCACCGTACAAGATAGAAGTATTTTCAGCAACTTCCTGGCCATATTTAGCAGCAACCAAAGAACGGATGTGAGCGTGGATTTCCTGAGCCTGAGCAGGAGTAGCAGTCTTACCTGTACCGATAGCCCAAACTGGTTCGTAAGCCAAGATTACTTTACCGAAATCTTCAGCAGACAAAGAGAATACAGAAGCCAACTGTGCTTCTACAACTTCGTTCTGCTTGTTAGCTTCACGTTCTTCCAAAACTTCACCAATACAGAAGATAGGTTTCAAGTTGTTAGCCAAAGCCAATTTTACTTTTTCTTCCAAAATTTCTACTGTTTCGTGATAGTAAGCACGACGTTCAGAGTGACCCAAGATTACATATTCTGCACCTGTTGAAGCAACCATTTCTGCAGAAACTTCACCAGTATAAGCACCTGAAACTTTGTCTGCACAGTTTTCTGCACCTACACCGATTACAGCTTTGTCAACGATAGGAGTTACAGAAGCCAGGTGGATGAACGGAGTACAGATGATTACGTCGCAGTTAGGTTTGTCTGCAGCCAAAGCTGCGTTCAATTCTTTTGCCAAAGCAATACCTTCTTGCAGGTTCTTGTTCATTTTCCAGTTACCTGCTACAATGTTTTTTCTCATTTCGTTTAAATTTTAAAATTAATATATCAAATTGGTTTATTATATACTTTCACTTAAACTTAGTTCGCTTTTTCCTCTTTGCCTTTTTCTTTCTGCTTCATTTTCCGGTTACGATAATTAAGCCAAGCCAGATCAGATAAAGTCAACAGTAAAAGAGGAGCCACAAACCATGCCACAACCTCTACAATTTTATGAATTACTGTTTTTCTGTTCAACTGCCCTATCGGTAAGTTTTCCAGCGATGCGTTCAATTGATACTCATCGGGCAAATCCCCATCACTCCATTTATTGATGACAATTCCCTTTTTCAGCAACATCAAACCTGGATTAGATCGAATCATAGTCTTCAGTGTGATATCATCCATTAAAGCAAAAGGATATTCTGCTCCAGTATACTCCTGCCACATAGCAATATCTTCATCTGATGAAGCTGTCACACACAAAAAACGATAACCATGTTCCAAGCTATAATCGTATACCTCATTTATCAAATCAATGTTACTGTCATCGGCCGTAGACAATCGAGGAGATACCAACAAAAAAGTATAATTTTCATCATCCAATATTACATCAGTCAAATCTGTTCCATCTTCCTGTGAAACTATAGAGAAATCATGAATAGGAGGTTCATATCCTTTCTCTTTTACACGAGTGCGAGAATCTACGAAAACCCAAGTAGTGTCTGAAGAAGGGAAGTTGTCAATAGTAAACTCCTTTTCTACTCCATCTTTAGCATAAATAAAAGTCGTTTCGTATGTAGTAGGCTTTTTTCCTTCCGGAATTTCCATTCCTTTTCGTATATCAGCTCCAACATGATAAGGACGAAAATCAAAAACCGGCAACTTACTAATACAGAAGAACGTATAAAATACAATGAATACCGTACTATATAGAGCAACTAACCAATCGACTTTGCTTGTGACCAGCTGAAAAATTTGCTTTCTCCACTTAAAAACAGAAATAGCAGCAAGTAACAATACAATATTCTTTCCAAATGTTTCCCAGTTTGTTAAAACGATAGCGTCACCAAAACAGCCACAATCTGAAATTGGATTTTCAATAGCCAGCCATAACGTTAAAGGAGTCATCACTGACATCAAAAGAAGAACCAGTGAGGAAGCGATACGACTACGAATTCCAAAAAGCAAATAAATACCCAAGGTGAATTCGACCATCCCCATGAGCATAGAGGCTAAATAGACCAATGCATTAGGGACAAGATCGACTATACCCCATGCCTCTAAGTAATCTGTAATCTTGTAAACTGTACCTAAAGGATCATTGGCCTTGACAAAACCGGAAAAAGTAAAGACTAATGCTAACAGAAACCGGCAAAAATTTGTCCAAACTAAAACAGCTATATGTAAACGCTTATTCTCCAAATTCTATTTTAATCAATCCGAAAACTGAATAATTTATCATATCCATATAATTGGCATCTACACCTTCAGACACCAGCGTAGCTCCACTCAACGATTCAATCTGCTTGGTCCGATATATCTTCATCAGAATTAAATCGGTATATGAAGTGATGCGCATGCTACGCCAAGCTTCATCATAGTCATGATTTTTGGCAAGCATCAACTCTAATGCCTGATTGGCATATTTGTCATACAAATCGAGTGCTTGTTGCTCTGTCAGATCTTCTGTATCCGAATAGCCTAACTCCAACTGAATTAAACCAATAATACCATAATTTACAATAGCAATAAACTCTGAGCGTATGCCTTCGTTAATCAAAGCTACACCTTTCACTTCAATACTACGAATACGATTTGCCTTAATAAAAATCTGATCAGTAACGGACGACGGACGCATAATACGCCATGCAGCCCCATAATCGTGTAATTTCTTGGCAAACAAATCACGGCAAATAGCAATGATATGTTCAAACTGCTGTTTTGTTTCCTTCATAATACGTTCCGAATAGGCAGCAAAGTTACTGTTTTTTCAGCAAAAATTCTCATTTCAAATCGTGAAAATCACAAAACAAAAATGTCATTCTGAAAGAGAAAACATAAGCATTAAGCTTACCTATCATTCAGAATGACATTTTAAAGATGTATACAGATTAATTAATTTCCTTATTTCAAGAGCATCTCAACACTTGACCAATACGCAAAGTTGTAGTTCGTTTAATACCATTCATCTGACACAAACGATCGATAGATACATGGTACAAACGAGATACTTTACCTAATGTATCTCCCTTACGAATCTTATGATAACGAATAGCTGATTTCTCCGCCTCTGCAGCTCCCGACTTTCCTGCCTTTACAGCAGCTAAAGCACGATTACGCTGCCAATCATAACGATTGGCCCCACGAACAAACAAATAATTATCCGCAACGATATCCTGTTTTGGGAAATCAAACATAAACTCAGGATTAATTACCTCACCTAAGAAACGGGTCTCGAAATGCAGATGAGAACCAGTAGAACGTCCGGTATTTCCTCCCAAACCAATAGGATCACCTGCCTTTACATATTCATTTTCTTTGACTATTTGTTTAGAAAGATGACCATAAATAGTTTCCAATCCGTTATCATGACGAATGACCACGTATTTTCCATACCCACGACGCTCATACTTCACAATACGCACACGACCATCAAAAGCAGCACGAATCGTATCGCCAATATATACCTTAATATCAAGTCCATTGTGCATACGACGCCAACGAGGACCACATTTAGATGTGATTTTAGTATGGGTAGTAGGCATACAAAAGCCTGTCAAATCAATACGGAAACTATCTGGAATCTGAACAGTATTACCATAAGCATGCACACGGTCGTTACTCCAATTAGGATAAAGAGTGTAAGCAGGATATACAGCTTGCTCTGCTTTAATCTGGCGAACCAAAGCCAAAGAATCAACAGCTTTTAATTTTCTGTCAATTGGAGCTTGACGCGCCAGCAAATCTTGTCCTGAGGCATTTAAGCTAACAAAAGCTAAAGCTGCTACAGCGACGGTCTTAATACATTTTAATATCATTCCTCTTATGTTATTTTCCGACCTGTATCTATACTCAGTGAAGCATTGGCCTTTAGAAACTGAAACGTATCGATACAAGCCCACATTATAAAAAATTCCATGTAACTATCACGAAAACTTGTTATGTTTCGCAAAAACTGTCTCAAAGATAGTTTTTTTCCATCAGACCGCCACGACGAATTAACTATTTTTTATCTATTTTCAGACCATAATAATGAAGATATGTCAATTCTATGTTTTTAAACATAAGAACGTTTTAAACAATATATGTATCCCTGCTGATATACATCGCTTTTCTCTAATTTCATTTCTCTGAAATAGATGAATCTTTTTCCGAAAGAACAAATTTTCCTTCTTTCCACTCATACAATACTGGCATTTTCCTCAAATAAGGAGCCAGTTCTTTTGCTGTTTCTTTATCAAGGTAATCAGGAGTAGTATATACAAAACGTAATGAATTCGTATCCTCCGACAATTCAGCCTTTAACATATACATATCTGTACGCATGCGCAAGTTGCGTACTGAATCAGTTTGAATTTCAGAAAGATCATTTCTATAAAAAGAATCTTCTTCCGGAAGAGTAAGAAAGGCCTCATCCGATAATTTTCTCCAAGACGTATCATAAAAAGAAATATGGCTGTCTGATGTAGGGGCCATATAAGTATGAACCACACAAAGAATCTTTGTCGAATCGTTTAGAGGGAGCAGCTTCATTTCAACTTCACTGGCCGAAGTCATCTTTATTTTCAAATAATCTGCTGTAAGTTTTGTCATTTCAGAGGGTTTACCAAAGCGATTCTTTACCTCAGCCTTCATATTACTGGCAAGGAAATCGCCAAAATCTTCCCTATTAACTTTCGTCAGTAAAAGAGAAAGTGAATCGGGCATAGTAATAAACAAGGACTTGATATCTTGTGCCTGTGTTGTCAATACACAAAGACACATACCAAGAATTAAAAGTATTTTTTTCATGAGAATATTTATTTTTTAATCGAGTCAAAGATACATATTCTACATTTTCCCACCAAATTTACCTGCAGTTCTTGTTTTGGCTATACCAACCTGTAAATTATTTACAAAAAGCCTTTTCTATCTTTCAGCAGAAAAGGCTTTATAGTCTCCCCAAAATATCTTATTTCTTACGTTTTAAAAAATCGGTAGGACTTTCACCAAAATAATCTTTGTAGCACTTTGTAAAATAGGAAGGAGAACTAAATCCCACTTCATAAGTAACTTCAGCCACAGTTTTATCGGTAGAAGCCAACAATGCAGCTGCTTTCTTAAGACGGGCAATACGCAACAATTCATTAGGAGCATACCCCGTCAGTGCTTTTGCCTTTCTATACAATTGAACACGGCTCATGCCAATCTTATCTCCTAAATCCTCCACACTCAAATCAGGGTCACTTAAATGCTCATCAATCAACGCACGAAGGCGCTCTACAAATCCTTTATCCAATTCTGCTATAGGTTCTTTCCGAAGAGTCATCTTATCGGAAAAGAAACTCTGCAAACGACGTCTGTTATCAATTAAATTCCGCAAACGAACCTGGAGTAAACGTGCACTAAAAGGTTTTAAAATATAAGAGTCCGCACCACACTCATATCCTTTTACTTTCTGTTCATCCATTGTATAAGCAGTCAGCATCATGACAGGAATATGTGATGTCTGCAACTCAGACTTTAACTTACGACAGCACTCCATTCCATCCATTACAGGCATCATTACATCACAAATAATTGCATCAGGAACATATTTCATAGCCAAAAGTAATCCTTCCTGCCCATTGGATGCTTCTATGACAGTATACGTTTCTTGCAGAAGAATCTTCACATAATCTCTAACATCTTGATTATCATCAATTACCAGTACTGTTTCTTTATCACTGCACTCTACCGGCTCTGATACTGTTTGAAGCGTTTCCTGATCAGCAGAAAGCACAGCTCCTTCCTGAAGATTTTCTAGGACTATATTTCTTTCCACGTTATCATTTAAAACGCCTTGCTGTTCCATTGGCATGTCGATGGTAAAAATAGTGCCCTTACCTTCTGCGCTGTCTACGGTAATACTGCCCCCATGCATTTCTACAAAAGCTTTTACCAAAGCAAGTCCAATACCTGACCCCGCATGATGTACATCTACCTGATAAAAACTTTTAAAAATATGCTGTACATGTTCAGCTGGCATACCAATGCCTGTATCTGAGACCCTATAACACAGCCATCTATTATTGTCCCGTTTGTAAACTGCAATCGAAACTTCTATCTTTCCATTTTCTGGAGTAAACTTAAATGCATTCGATAAAAGATTATAAGTAATACGTTCCATTTTTTCAGCATCAGCAATCATCACACAATCTTCTTTTTCAGTTTCAACTGACACGATAAAATGTATATGCTTACGATAAGACAAGGTACGAAAAGCCTCTGTCCATTCTTTTATGGTTTCAGCTATATTAAATTTAGAAAGAGTCAAGTCCAACTTTCCATTTTCAAACTTACGAAAATCCAGAATCTGATTAATCAGACGAAGTAATACAGTTACATTTTTCTGTACAATACGTAAAAGAAAGCGCTCATGTTCACCCAAGTTACCCGTTTCTACCAATTGATTAACAGGATCTGCAATCAACGTTAATGGAGTTCGGAAATCGTGTGAGACATTGGTAAAAAAAGCCAATTTAGCATGAGTAGCTTGTTCTAATTGCTCAGACAAATCCACCAACTGATCACGCTGTTCTTCCAAGCGTCGTTTCTGGTCGGAAAGTTCTTCATTCATTCTATTCTTCGTCCAAAAAGCACGTACCACAAAGAAAAGCAACAAGCCAACCAATATCAAAATAATAATACAAGCATACAACAACATCTGTTGTGAAGAATAACGCATCAAGTATGCATCAAGCCGTTTATCAAGTACCTCTATTTTCGAATCCAGCTGGCTGATGTGTGCAGTCTGCATTTGCATAATACGAGCATTTGCCCGATTGACAAGAGCAGTAGAAAGAATTGTCTCACGATTATATTTTTTCTTCTGCAAAATATTCATAGCAACCTCGAATACTTTATCCCCTCCAGTCGGATAAATAAAGGTTGCATCCAATTGCCCATTAATCACTTGCTCCACACCATGTCCTTCTCCTGCTAACGCATCAATGCCGACAAAAAGCATTTCCTTTTGTCGGCCTTTTTCCAAAGCTGCTTCATAAGCACCTTCTGCCATCCTGTCGTTATGAGAAACAACCATATCAATATGTGAATGGCAATTAAGAATAGAATCAAAAGCCTCTTTTGCCGACACTCGGAGCCAAGCAGCATCGGCAGAGGCTACAATTTTAATATCTGGAGTTTTTTTTAAAGCCGCCATTATCCCTCGATGGCGCTCCAAAGCTGATGTAGACCCATGTAATCCGGCTATTTCTACCAATTGTCCTTTTCCATGAAGTCTCTCAGCTATATAATTACCTACTTGAAAACCTATTTCATAATTGTCTGCTCCCACGTATGCCGTATATTTATCGGAATAAATTCTACGATCGACCAAAACAACAGGAATACCTTTATCATATGCCTTTTCAATAACCGGAGTTATGGCCTCAGCTTCGTTGGGAGAGACAATCAATAAATCAACACCTTTATCTATAAAGTCTTCTACATCTGCAATTTGTTTAGCATTATCATCCTTTGCGGTACAAATATCCACTTTCACTCCCGGATAAAACAAAGCTTCACGCTTTATTTCCTTGTTCATCTGTTCACGCCATTCATCATCGCTACACTGAGAAACACCTATTATATAATGTGCTTTTTGCGGAGTACATCCCCAGCACATCCATATACATCCGAAAATAAAAGCTAACAAAGAATATTTCATACCATTTTTCATTCATGATAATACTGTTTCTACCTTCATTTTACCACACGATTTCTCAACTCCTGTGGCAACACGGGCATAGCACCGTTTTGGGTGC
This sequence comes from Phocaeicola acetigenes, assembly GCF_027529745.1. Lineage (NCBI taxonomy): Bacteria > Pseudomonadati > Bacteroidota > Bacteroidia > Bacteroidales > Bacteroidaceae > Phocaeicola > Phocaeicola acetigenes. Next base: position 223,246 of record NZ_JAPZVM010000002.1, on the reverse strand, counting down.
ATACATAAGCAGACGTTTCTACAGCCAATTTATGAGCTTCTGTTACCGACAAACCTTGTAAAACAGAAGATACAAATGCTGCAGTAAACGAATCACCAGCTCCAACTGTATCAGCAACTTCTACTTTCGGAGTTTCTACAAAAGATACATGTCCTGGAGTAAAGACATAACTTCCGTTTACTCCACAAGTAAGGATCAGCATCTTAAGATTATATTTGGCCAACAATATCCAGCATTTGTCCTGAAGATCAATTCCTGGATAACCAAACATCCGGCTTACAGTAACCAGTTCTTCATCATTTATCTTCAATACATTACATTTCTCAAATGAATTGCAGAGAATCTCCTTGGTATAAAATCCCTGACGAAGATTAATATCAAAAATCTTCCAAGTATCTTCTGAAGGCATTGCATCAAGAAAACGATTAATGGTTTCACGTGATACAACACTACGCTGTGCCAAAGAGCCGAAACAAACAGCTTTTGTACATTGAGCCAAACCTTCTAAAGCAGGAGTATAAGGAATATTGTCCCAAGCCACTCCTTCTTTTATATCATAACAAGGAACTCCTTCCGCATCCAACTCTACCTGTACAGTGCCAGTAGGATATGGTACAACTTCTACCATTGCGCTAAGTTTCTTTTCACGGAAATTCTCCAAAATCTCCATGCCCAATTTATCATCTCCCACTGCACTTACTACCCGGCTTTCCAATCCGAATTGAGACACATGATACGCAAAATTAGCGGGAGCTCCACCTATTTTTTTCCCTTCTGGAAGCACATCCCACAATGCTTCTCCCATTCCTACGACGATTGTATTTTCCATATCTTGAATTCTATATAATCAAAGTTACATATTACTTTTTAATTTTCCATGTATAAAGGAGTAAATAAATCACTCCGACCATCATCACAGCTACTGCTCCATTCTGTCCTATGGCATCACTGGCAAATCCCATGAACAAAGGGAAAACAGTACCACCAAACAATCCCATAATCATCAAACCTGAAATTTCATTTCTTTTTTCAGGAACAGCCAATAAAGCTTGTGAAAAAACAATTGAAAAGATATTTGAGTTACCAAAACCAATCAATGCAATTGCCGCATAAATCACATATAGTTCATGAGATATAAACAACCCAATCATAGCTATCAACATACAGCATACGCTAAGAATAAAGAAAGAACGAGCAGATACTTTCTGTAAGACAATAGCTCCTGAAAAACATCCCAGTGTACGGAATATAAAATATAGACTGGTAGCGAATCCAGCTTCACCAAGTGACATTTCCAGACGTTCCATCAAAATTTTTGGAGCAGTTGTATTAGTGCCGACGTCAATTCCTACATGACACATAATGCCCAAAAAGCAAAGCAAAATAAACGGACGGCCCAATAATTTCAAGCAATCTCCAAACCCAGATGCTTGATCAGCTTTCTCTTCTTCAATCGGAGTTGCCCCCAGCCACAGTATAGCAATTACAGCTATAACCATATAAACAGGGAACAGAACTCTCCATCCCAATCCAAATGTAGGCATAGCCTGAGTAGCCCCCCACATCGCAATATAAGGTGCCAAGAAAGACGCAATAGCCTTTACAAACTGGCCAAAAGTCAAAGAACTTGCCAATTTATCTCCCGATATGATATTACTCAACAGCGGATTCAAAGAAGTTTGCATCAAAGCATTTCCTATTCCCAGTAAAGAAAAAGAACAAAGCATAATACCATAACTATCACCAAATACCGGAATAAGCAAGGATACAAAAGTTACAACCAAACTAAGTAGAACTGTTTTCTTACGCCCTATTTTATTCATCAGCAATCCAGTAGGAACTGAAAAAATAAGGAACCAGAAAAACACTAATGACGGAAAAATATTTGCTTCCGAATCACTCAGATTCAAATCCGCTTTTACATAATTTGATGCTATACCTACCAAATCTACAAAGCCCATTGCAAAGAAGCAGAGCATCAAAGGTATTAATTTAGCATACTTCAATTGTTGATTCATTGTTGTCATCACTATTAACTTTATAATTTATATTACATTTGTTCTGAAAATTCGATTACGCAACTTTGCAAAGACTTGTCTCCAAATACTTCCAGACCTACTTTCATTAAATAATCTCCAGAAACAACCTGATTATTCATCTTTAATACAGATTGGCAACCAGGCATCAGATTAATTTCTTCGACTTTATACATTTTATCAGGATTCAATCCCTGCACTTTAACTGGAAATACTTTTTCTTTAAAACGAGGATAAATATCATATGCAAACAATACAGCTTTTCGTCTATCTTCGCTGACATAGTTCACAGCCATGTGTGCACTCTTATAAGGAGAAACCAAACGATACTGTTTACCATCAAGTATAACAGAAGACAAACGTTTCCAATTGCTTATTGCAGTCTTACAATAAAGCAGCTCATCTTCCGACAAATCTTTCAGACCAATATCAAAACCTAATTTACACATAGAGGCCACATCGGTACGGAATTTTACAGAAGCATTCTTATTCCAGCTTGTTACATGTGCACACATTGCCTTAGCCGGGAAGAAATGAGAGAATCCCCACTGAATATAAATACGTTCTACCGGATCTGTATTATCACTACACCAAAACTCTGTAAAATATTTCAATGCTTCATAGTCACAACGAGCTCCACCTCCCGAGCACAGCATCAAAGGCAATTGAGGATATTTTGCAGATACACGCTTCATGACATTATATACCCCACGCACATGATCGATATAAAGACGTCCTTGCTTATTCTTCAAATAAGGTGAATAAATATTGGTTATCGGACTATTGCAATCCCATTTAAAATAAGCAAGTCCTGCATTCTCTTCCATCAGTTTTTCGACAACCGAATATACATAATCTTGTACCTGAGGATTACTCATATCAAGAACCAGCTGATTACGATAATAATAAGTTTCACGATTAGGATAACGGATAGCCCAATCCGGATGTTTTTCCATCAGTTCACTTTGAGGATTTATCATTTCAGGTTCTATCCAAATACCAAATTCCACACCCGCTTCCTTTGCATAACGGATCAGTGTAGAAACACCTCCAGGAAGTTTATCTACGTTTGCCTCCCAATCTCCTAAACCTGCTTTATCGTTATCACGAGGATATTTATTTCCAAACCATCCATCATCCAGCAAAAACATATCCACTCCCAGGTCTTTAGCTTCCTTCATCAAATTTTTCAAAGTAAGTTCATCAAAGTCAAAAGCTGTATTTTCCCAGTTGTTCAGCAAAGTCATACGTGTACCTTTACCATCTTTCAACTGATAGTTTCGTGCCCACTGCTGAAAATTTCGGCTTCCTTCTCCTGTACCCTTGCTCAATGTAAAAATAAACTCAGGAGTAGTAAAAATCTCATTTTTCTGCAACTCATATACCGATGCATATGGATTAATAGAAGGAATTACACGTAAGTTACCTACATTATCCACCTCAAAAGTAAATCGGAAATTACCGGTCCATCCAATTGTTCCCATCAATACATCTCCATCCTTTTCCTCCACCGGTTTTCCCAGTCCTACCATGAAAAAAGGCTGAACATGCATAGCGGCTCTACTTCCCAATTTTGTATCTATTACTTTTTTGCCAAATTGCAATTGCTGGCTGCTCATCTGCACTTCTTTTGCCCAGTCGCCACTAAACTCTGTCAGATAATAAGAAGGACTACTAAAGTAAAGAATCGTTGAAGCATAACGGGATAACAACAACGGTTTCTTTTCCTGATGTTTTATTTCGCTCCAAGTTTTAATGACATTTTCCTCCGGATAGGCTACATAATGAAGTGTCACTTCTACCGGATACTTATCATCACGAAGCAGAATATCTGTTTGAGTTCCTCCTGGCACCTGTTTTACCGAAGAAGACACATAATATAGCCATGCAGAAGGATTACCGTCTGCATGCATCATACTCCAGGCAGGTTCAAAAAAATCTTCATTTCCAGAGGTACTGCACACCTCCCATCCACGTTCTACAACGCTTGCATCAGATGCCGGGTGTACTCGCCATTCTAAATGCTCCAAATCGGATTCATTACGCAATTTCTCACCTAAATAAGACTGATATACTCTTCCATTCGGAGCTACTTGAAGTATCAGATCGGTCTGATTGGTAGAAATACGAATCAGTTGCTTTTCTGCAGCATACATCTGTATGCTCATTAAAGCAGCAAAAACTAAAGTAAAAATATATTTCATGGTTCAGATTAATATATAATGAAGAATATGTGTTTCGGTAAAACAAATTCAGGTTTTAATAAAAACCTGAATTTGTAAAAGTTGAAGAATGTTTTTACATTCCCAATTTATAGATTTTCATATTACTAAATTCTGCTTCACCTCCTTCTGTATAGAAACGTAAAGTATCATACGGTTTGGTTGGGAAAACTAAATTAGTCATTGCAATACGTCCGCCATCTACAAAAATCTCAATGGAACATTTATCTACAAAAATATCCAAATGATAGGTCTTATCTTCACAGAGAGAAAGTGGTGCCCATGTACCTAAGGCAAAATCATTCTGATAGTTCACAGACAATGTTTTACGGTAATTGCCTGTTTCTTTTGCATGAACATCAAATTTTCCATTTCGTTTCAAGTCAACAATACCACTTTCTGTACGGTCCATCACCAGACGGCCTTCTTTCATATCCAAATAGATCTTTGATTTTTCTCCTTTTTCATTCATCAAATCAAAGCCTACCAAACGTGCATTACCCGGAGTTACATCCATTTCCAGTTCATAAGCTCCTTCCATCTTTGAAAAGACAGTATCCATCTCCAATTCACCTTTTACAGTAAAGTTTTCTATCGGACGTGCATCTTTTCTCAAACTCTGAGCTTCTTTCACAACATTAGCAGCCATATAGATTTGTCCATCTTTTGTATAAAGAGACAGTTCACGCGGCAAAGCATTTGCTCCACGATACTGTTTGATAGGAGTAATATTGGCATACTGCCAGTTGCTCATCCAAGGTACAGCAATCACTCTATCGCCTGTGTTTGAGAAACAAACTGTAGCATAGTGGTCTTTTCCATAGTCCAGCCACTTCACAACCTCAGGTTTGGTATCACATTTAAATTCTTTACCATCAAATTCACCTACAAAATATTCGGTAGCACTTCCTCCAAACATACATCCTGGATTGATATTGACTATCATCACCCATTTCTTATTTTCCGGATTGCCGTCTACAGCCAACTGTACAAAATCGGGGCATTCAAACTGATTAGGCTGTGCACCATATCCTTTTCCAAATCCACTTAAGAACTCCCATTCTTTCAAGTTGGAAGAAGAATAGAAACGCATTTCTTTATCGGCAGATACAATCATATACCATTTCTGTGCCGGTTCATACCAGAATACTTTAGGATCACGGAAATCTTTCAAGCCATCAAAAGGAGTCAATATCGGATTCTTTTCGTACTTAGTAAACGTACGCCCGTTATCGTTGCTATATGCCATACACTGAATCTGTCCGTGTTCATCGCTTGCAGATGTATAAAAAGCAATCATAGCATCTTTTCCATATCCAGCACTGTTACGATGATCGACAATAGAGCTACCTGAAAAAATATGTCCCAATGTATCGCGTGCAATAGCTGGTTTCAAATGTTCCCAATGAATCAAATCCTTACTTACCGAATGTCCCCAATGCATATTTCCCCATCTGGAACCATAAGGATTATACTGGAAATACAAATGATATTCTCCATCTTTATATACTAACCCGTTTGCATCATTCATCCAGCCATACTGAGGAGTATGATGATACACCGGTCTATAATAATCGGTATTAGCCACATCGAAGGTATCAGACAACTGAATATTCTTCCAGCATACAGCCTGAGAAGAAACCTTGTCGACAGTAACAGTCACTTCCTTTACATTCTGAGGAAGTTCAAACGGTACATAATATTCTATACTATCCACAGCCAAGCGGATATCCATTGCTACATCAGCCGGGCTTCCGGTATTCAGTTTCACTTTACCCTCACCACTTGACTCCTGCACCGGAAGTAACAAATATTTTGAAGGATTAGAAACACGGATCACAGTCAAAGAATCGCCTTGACGTTCCAACACCAAATTTCCTTTATCCGATTGGCAAGCAGTCATGCCACACAACAGTGCCTGCGCTATAACTAAACTAAAGAAAGTACGTTTCATAGTATATATTTTATATGCTTTTAAAGATATCTGTTTTTATTTTCATTCAATAATGTTTTACAAGAATTCCAACCTGTTTTTACATAACAATCTATCTACCTTCAAACTTTAAAATTTAATCTGGGCAGAGAACTCGACAGTAAACGGACGGATATAACTACCAGCCATTACAGTATTGGCATACTGTCCTGCTTCCTCTTTTGTTACCAATTCAGCACCTGCTATACTTCCCTTCGCACCAGTCTGATTCAAGAAGTTGATTACAGTACATCCCAAAGAAAATTTCTTATTGACCTGCCAGTTCAAACCACCAAAGGTTTCCCAACGTCCGTTGAAATAATAAGCATCGTTGATATTAGCATAAGTCTTGCTGAAATAGCGGAAGCTAGTCCATATCTTCAAATCGTCAGTAATCATATAACTAGGATCGATTTCAACAATTACTTGAGGAATTTCTGCTACGATATTTCCAGTTGCGTTAATCTGTCCGACATAACCATCAGAGAACTTCACAGAAGTTTCATACTTCTTGTATGTAGGTTTCTGGTAAGTAAACAAGAAGTGCAAATTGAAGCCTTTAAACGGAGTAGCTACCACATCGGTTGTCCAACCCAATGTCTTGATGTCGTAATTAAGCGGAGCAGCCAAAATCTCATTCACACCATTTACTGCATGCTGCAAATTCAATGTAGAATTATTGTTGGTCTTAGAAATATAAGAGAACAAAGAAGTCAGGCTCAACCAGTCGTTATTGAAATAGATTCCGGCACGTCCCAATGGTACAGAAATCTTATCTGTATTAGGTAAAGTAGCAGGAGCAAAATTTTCAATACGAGGATGCTGAGTAATATAGGTAAAGTCTCCGGTTAAACCGAATTTGTTAGTCAGCTTATAAGTAGCAGCAGCACTCAAAGCATAGTTAAACCAATCGTAGCTCATTGGAGTAGGTTCAACTTTTACAGCTCCCGAAGCGCCAGCTGCACCAGCCATATATCCTGTCTGATTACCATCTACATCATATACAGGAACAGCAGTTGCTCCAAGATAATAGTTGGCAAAACGTCCGATATAGTCACCATTGGCATTTTTTACTGCGGCATTGTTTCCACGAAGTGCCTGATACTCCAGACGTGCACCATAATACAAGTTCAATCTGTCTGTTATATCCCAGTCATGAGTAAAATAAACAGCCAATTTATTTTCATGACCTTTATAATATTCTGAAGCATTCTTATTGAAATCATAATAATATCCGTTTCCTCCGTAAATACGTCCTTCAGCTGTTGCATATGCAGGATTATACAAACGTACCGGATAGCTTCCGTCAGCAGGAACCGACTGGTCATACATTGTAGTATTAGATGCATAATCAATATCATAATACCATTCATTCAAGCCTAAACGCCAAGTACCGTTAGACAATTTACGGGACAATTCTGTTGTAAACATAAACTCATCAATGAATCCACGGTTCAAGCAAGACATTCGGCTTTGTACATATTCACCTTGATACGGCATCATACTTCCATCTGCAGCTTCATACTGGTAAGCAATAGAACTGTCTGTACGACGCTTCAGCTCCATCGGAGTCTGGTATACACACGAACCTGTTGCATGGTCATACTTCATCATTACCTTCCAAGCCAGTCCATTATCCCATTTATAGTTATTCATCAATAACCATTCACTTCCTTTATTCTGTACCGCATCGTAAAGTGTTGTTTTCTGCAATTCACCTGTACGCATATCACGATACATCATTTCATTGTCTACCGGAAGATAAGAAGTGGTTCCCAGGGCAAAACCGCCAAACTCTTTTACACTACCATCACCTACATATATAAACGGAGCAGACTGAGTAGCATACATGTATACCGGATGGCTGTTGCTATAATGATACATGGCTGTAAATTCACCACGATTTTCATGATAACGCTTAGTCAGCGCAAATTTATAAATCTGTGTACGGTCTTGAAATGGAGTAGACTTAATTTTAAATGTTCCCGGATCAAAGTCCTGATATGCACTACCACTATAATACCAGTCCTTTGCAATTTCTCCATTGAGGTTAAGAGAGAACTCTTGCATACCAAAGTGATTGGTCTTATAATTTAAAGTACCATGAAATCCTTTTTCTCCAAGCTGAGTAAAAGAATTGACAGCATAACCAATATTACCTGTAGTAATGGCTGTTTCCGAAATTTTCAAAAGTCCTACATGACTCAAGCTGGCATCGGCACGCCACAGAGAGTTTACGCTGTGAGGATTGGTTGCATAAGTAACAGGCATACCATTCTCCAGCACATTGACATCGGCAGAAGGAAGACCAATCTGAATCTCACGAGGACCGTTAGCACTAGCTGCATTCAACATCACATTTCGGTTTCCCTCTTCTTTAGAACTACTATTGTTTGATGATTTCTTTTCCTGTGCATATCCATTTGCACAAGCCACGGCGAGTAGTAACACGACTGCTCCCATACGATTGCATAACTGTTTCTTTTCAGTCTTCATAGCATTAAATACTTAGTATGAAAGATTTGTTTTTATCGACAGCAAAAGTAGGAAAGGGAATAGTTAAAGGGCATAAAAAATGTTTCATCCTCTTACAAATCTGTTACATGAAACAAGTTTGCAAGAGGATGAAACATTTTTATCAATAGTGTTAAATTCCTATATCATAACAGTTTACACTCTATTCTTTCACTTTGTATCATCAAAAACATTCTTTTCGGGTCTTACAGGTGGAAATAAGATATATACCCAGTAAAATAAGAGGAACACTGAGCCACTGACCGATATTAAGTGTCATATTTACCTCTTCTGCTACCTGAGGATTTTTCATAAATTCCAGTCCAAATCGTGCACCAAAGAAAATCAAGAGAGAAACTCCAGTTATCAGACCGATTCGCTTTTGAAGGTGAAATTTGTAATACATCAGCCACGAGGTCACTAACGCTATCAAGCAATAAAGCATCTCATATATCTGAGTAGGATGACAGGCTTGTGCCACTCCATCCCGATTATACAATTCCTGCCATTCACGCGAACGGATAAACTCAAATCCCCAAGGCAAGGTTGTAGGATAGCCAAATATTTCAGAATTCATCAAGTTACCGAAACGAATGCACATACATACCACAGCTACAGCAGGAATCATACGGTCGAACAACCACCACACGCTTTTCTTTGTCACCTTCTTAGAATACCAAATCAACGCCAATATCAGTGCAAAGACCCCTCCATGGCTGGCCAGTCCACCTTTCCAAATCTTTAAAATTTCCATTGGATGTGCACCGTAATAATCCCATTCATAAAACAGGCAATGTCCCAAACGAGCACCAATAACACTACTTACAATGCAATATATAAAAAGTTTATCCGCCCAGTTATCCGGATACTTCTCTCTTTTAAACAGACGAGACATAAATTCATAGGCAAAGATAAAACCAAGTCCCCACATCAATCCATACCAACGGATTTCCAATGAGCCTATATGCACCAATACAGGATCAACATCCCAAACTATACTTCCTAACATGATTTTGATTTGTTTTATAATGTATTTATTCGAGACACAAAGAAAAGAAAAAAAGCAGACTTAGCACGATTATTCACTTACAAAATACAGAAAATTTCGCTATTGGAGCATTACTGGAATGTAAAGCAGGAATACTTACTCTAAAAGGGCACAAACAAAAAACAACTTCTTTTCAGCTCCGAGATTTCATTTTTACAATCTCACACAAAAAAAGGCTTGGCCGGTATCTTTTTGTTTTCCTTTATCAATTTTCGCTAACTTCATCTTCTTCTATTTTGCATAGAAAAAAAGCAGAAATATCCTCAAAAATAGTCCAATACATGCTATACAACACCTTTCCAAGGGTCGATTAAAGGGAATACACGACCTGTATAATGAACCAACGGTACTTGTAACGATGGCTTTCGTTACTTGAAACAGCAGCTTACGCGACTAATAACATCAGCCAACGCAACCAGTCGGAATAATTTAGTCGACCTATAAAGCGTTTTCCAAGAAAATTCACCTCTTGTTTTCACTTTTCCACCTATTTTTTACATCTTCTTTTAAATAACAAAAAACGCATTAAACAAGAGATAGCACAACAATAAACCAAGAAACTAAAGCCAAGAACAACATAATTACACAAAAGCGTGCTGTTTAAAAGATTTATGATTTCACAAAACGGCTAAAAACAGCCATATTTTTCAGGAAATCTTAATCTGGGTTCAAATAACGCATTCTAGAAGCCTCTAAATTGACAAAATGATACTTTACCCCAAACGTTTTCAGCGATAATTAAGAATCTGACAATTTGCAAAACAGATAACATATTAAAAATGCCCTCTGTTTTCTGTATTCACAAACAACATATCAAAAAAAACGGCTTCAAAGCAAAATCGCTTTGAAGCCGCCAGATTATTACAAGATTTTATGATCAGAATCTATAACCTACAGAGATAGAGAATGCCATGTTTTTAGTAGACAGTTCTTCACCCCAAACTTTATCATTCAAAGGATTGATAAATCCATTCTGTCCTGTAAGGTTTACCAAGTAATGTTCACCTACTTCCAAACCGATACCATACTGGATACCCAAATCAAATCTTTTCATTAAAGCTTCTTCGGCACCATCTTCTTTAGAGAAAAGTTTTACAGAACCACCATCTTCTCCATCAACAGTCATTTTACCTCCTAATCCAACAGCCAAGTAAGGACCTGCATTTACAACGAACTTCATATTTTCTCCTAAAGCAAATTTGTATGCAGCCAAGATAGGAAGTTCTACATAGTTCATTTTAACTTTTACACCCTCATCTTTAGCACCTTTACCAGTAAAGTTCAAACCAGACTGCAAAGACCAATCTTCTGAAAATGCATAGTCCATGCCTACACCTACATTGTAACCGATTTTCATATCACCATCCATGTCACCAGTCAAGTTAGTCATAGACATACCAACTTTAGCATCCCACTTTACCTGAGAAAAACCAGCCAAAGCAAACATACCTAACACTGCTGTCAATAAAAACTTTTTCATACTCTTTTTAATTTAGTTTAGATCCGTCCCTTAGACCTTTATTCATTGTTTTATCGTCGAGTGCAAGGACTATCTTTTATTTCTTTAATAAAAAGCTATAAAAGAAGCACTCTTCGTTTGTATTTTTTAGCAAAGTTATATATTTATTTCACATAAAAAACACTTTAAATTTCAGATTTTACATTATTAGGCAAAAAGCATGACTATTCAATCTAAAACAGTAACTATGTAATCATTTTTTATAACTATACAAAACACTAAAATGGCAGTCTTAAGTCCAAAATCAACCTAAGACTGCCATTTCAAAAAGTATATAATAAAAGCTATTTATAGTTTTACGGTTTTCTTAACTGCTTTTGATTCATTGTGCAAACGATCCAATGCTGTCACTATATAACGATACTTTGTCTTCCCGTCTTCATAAGGAAGTTTATAAAAGGTATCACGGGTAATTGATACAATATGTGAAGGATCATCCAAGTTTACCTTTTCCTTATTTTCGAAACGATAAACCACATACTGCACAGCTTCATCCATTTCATGCTTTGCTTTCGGAGCAGTCCAGAACAAGATGTAACCGTCTTCTGTCCATACGGGTTTCAACTTCCTGACCTTTCCCGGAGCTTTATCATCTATAAATGGAGACAAAGGAATCAATGCCGGATACTTATGATATTCTTTTACCAACATATCACGATAGTTACCTACATTTTCCACCACCGCTGCAGCATACCACTGGCAACTTCCCTGCACAGTAGGCAAAGAACGTTGCAAACGATACTTCGCTGGAATCTGACTTTGGTTAGGATTCATAAGATCGGCCTTGGTCACGGTACGGTTTACATCCTGACCGATAAACAATGGACGTGCAGCCGAATGTCGTGCCCACCAGCGAATCAATGTAGCATAATCGGCAGCCGGATGACCAATTTCCCAATAAATCTGAGGAATATTATAATCTACCCATCCATTATTTACCCATAACAGAACATCGGCATACAAATCATCGTAATTCTGCAATCCATTGGTTTTACTACCATTCGGATCGTTCTTCTGGTTACGATAGATACCAAAAGGAGAAATACCGAATTTTACCCAAGGTTTAGCTTCGCGTACGGTTTCATGAATTTCTTTAATCAATACATTCACATTATCACGACGCCAATCGGCCTTGTTCAGAAAACCACGTCCATAAGCAGCAAAACTGGCTCTATCAGGAAACTCTTCACCCGGATTAGGATACGGATAGAAATAATCATCCATATGAATGGCATCGATATCGTAGCGAGTTACGATATCACGTACTATCTTACAAATGTATTTACGCGATTCTGGATAACCCGGGTCGAAATACAACTGTCCGCCATAACTCACGAAAAGTTCAGGATATTTATTGTAAGGATGAAGAGGAGACAAAGCACCTGTTCCTTTTGTTTTTGCACGGTAAGGGTTAATCCATGCATGAAGTTCCATGCCACGTTTGTGACACTCTTCTACCATAAACTGTAGCGGATCCCATGCAGGAGAAGGAGCTTTCCCTTGTACTCCTGTCAAAAAACGGCTCCAAGGTTCATATGACGATTTGTACAATGCATCACATTCGGCACGCACCTGAAAAATAATAGCATTAATACCGGCTCCTTTCAGATTGTCGAGCTGGCTGATTAGTGTAGCTTTCATCTTCTCGGTTGGCATACCTTGAAACTGACCATTCACACACTGAATCCATGCTCCACGAAATTCTCGTTTAGGTGCCATAGTCTGGGCTGAAAGAGTTGCCATTCCACATAGCCAGGCTACAATAAGCACTAAAAATGTCTTTATTTTCATATTATTATAAATAGTATACAACAGCCCGCAAAGATAAAGAAAAAAAGTATATCAAGTGCAGCATAAATGACCAAATCGGAAAGAACATCCCAATACACTTCCAAAAACATCCGATACCTAAGAATCACTGCGAATTAAACAGTAATTTGTTATGACTATATGAGCAAAATAGCTACTTTTGTAACAGTATAAAAATGAGAATAGAATAACATAATAATAAACCAAAATAAATAGAACTATGTATCCATTAAAATTTCAGCCAATTTTAAAATCAACCATTTGGGGTGGTGAAAAAATTATTCCGTTCAAACACCTTGACTGCCAGCAGGCACAAGTAGGAGAAAGTTGGGAAATCTCGGATGTACCGGGCGATGAATCAGTAGTAGCCAATGGAGCTGATGCCGGTAAAAACCTGACACAGATGGTAAACGAATATAAAGGAGCATTGGTAGGTGAAGCAAACTATGCACGCTTCAACGGTAAATTCCCATTGCTTATCAAATTTATCGATGCACAAGACGACTTGTCTATCCAGGTTCATCCGGACGATGAACTGGCAATGAAACGCCACAACTCTATGGGTAAAACAGAAATGTGGTATGTAATTGACAATGCAAACGGTAAAGCTCATCTTCGCTCTGGTTTGAGCAAACAGATTACTCCGGACGAATATGCAGCAATGATTGCAGACAATACAATCTGTGATGCATTAGCAGACTATGCGGTAAAACCGGGCGATGTATTCTTCTTGCCAGCCGGACGTATCCACAGTATTGGTGCAGGATGTTTTATCGCAGAAATCCAACAGACTTCTAATATTACTTACCGTATCTACGACTTCAACCGTAAAGATAAAAACGGTAATACACGCGAATTGCATACAGAACTTTCAAAAGACGCTATCGACTATTCAGTAGAAAGTGACTATCGTACCAACTATACTCCGAAACAGAATGAACCGGTAGAATTGGTTACTTGTCCGTACTTCACTACTTCTGTATACGACCTGACAGAAAACATGAACATGGATTATAGCGAATTGGATTCTTTCGTTATCTACATCTGTATGGAAGGTGCTTGTACTGTAACAGACAACGAAGGCAATACTGTAGAAATGCAGGCTGGCGAATCTGTATTGTTCCCTGCTACTACAAAAGGACTGGAAGTTGCTCCTAAAGGACAGGTTAAATTCCTGGAAACTTACGTATAAGAATTTATCTTTCCTATTCACTAAAAAAGACGAAGAGTTCTGTATTTTACAGCAGGGCTCTTCGCCTTGTCATAAAAATTGATATCCATGAAGAAATACACATCTTTGTTTTGTACGCTTGCCCTAGGAGCAACAATGTTCAGTTGCTCTTCCGAACAAACACCGCAAGCAATCGATTACACACAATACGTAAATACATTCATCGGAGCAGCCGATAACGGACATACCTTCCCTGGAGCATGCCGTCCTTTCGGTATGATTCAGACAAGCCCGGTTACAGGAGCTATCGGATGGAGATATTGCTCTGAATATGTATATGAAGATTCATTGATATGGGGTTTCACCCAAACCCACCTGAACGGAACCGGATGTATGGACTTGGGCGATATTCTGGTAATGCCGGTTACAGGCAACCGCCAGCGTAGCTGGGACGGATACCGTAGTCCTTTCTCTAAAAAGAGCGAAAGTGCTACTCCTGGATATTATACCGTAACTTTAGACCAGCCGGGAGTAACAGCCGAACTGACTGCTACCACTCACACTGCATTACACCGTTATACATATCATAAAGCAGATTCTGCCTCTGTACTTATCGACCTTCAACACGGACCGGCATGGAACGAAAAACAATATCATTCGCAGGTAAGTATATGTGAAACCAATTGGGAAAACGACAGCACCCTGACCGGACACGTAATTAATAAGGTGTGGGTAGATCAGGTATACTACTTTGTAATGCAGTTCAACCGCCCGGTAATCAGCACTGTCAACCTGCCGATGGCTGAAACAGAAAAAGGACAGCGCATCGTAGCTACATTCGATATGAAACCGGAAGACCAGCTGATGATGAAAGTAGCATTGTCTACTACTGGTGTAGAAGGTGCAAAGGCCAATATGGCTGCCGAAGTGGCCGGATGGGATTTTGAAGGAGTTCGTCAGGCTGCAAAAGACGAATGGAACAGTTATCTGAGCCGTATCGAAGTAGAAGGAACACAGGATGAAAAGACCAACTTCTATACAAGTTTCTATCATGCATTGATCCAGCCGAATGAAATCTCGGATGTAGACGGTAAATACCGTAATGCACACGACGAAGTAGTACCGGCAACCGGAGGTAAATTCTACTCTACTTTCTCGGCATGGGATACTTACCGTGCAGCACATCCGTTCTATACTCTGATGGTACCTGAACGTGTAGATGGTCTTGTAAACTCACTGGTAGATCAAGCTGAAACAATCGGACATCTTCCTATCTGGGGATTATGGGGTGGTGAAACCTTCTGTATGGTAGCCAACCACAGCGTATCCATCATCGCAGAAGCGTATGCAAAAGGATTCAGAGGCTTTGACGCAGAACGTGCCTTCAATGCTATCAAACGTACTCAGACTGTATCTCACCCGCTGAAATCGAACTGGGAAAACTATACAAAATACGGTTACTTCCCTACCGACCTGACAGAAGCAGAATCAGTTTCATCAACTTTGGAAAGTGTATACGATGATTATGCAGCTGCCGATATGGCAAAACGTATGGGGAAAAAAGAAGATGCTGCTTACTTTGCAAAACGTGCAGATTACTACAAGAATCTGTTCGATCCTTCTACAAAATTCATGCGCCCGAAAAAAGCTGACGGTACATGGAAGAGCCCGTTCAACCCAAGTCAGGTAGGACACTCTGAAAGTGTAGGTGGAGACTATACCGAAGGAAATGCATGGCAATATACCTGGCATGTTCAGCACGATGTACCGGGTCTGATTGCATTGTTTGGAGGAGAAGAACCGTTCCTCAACAAACTTGACTCTGTATTTACAGTGAAACTGGAAACTACACAGGCCGATGTGACCGGACTGATTGGACAGTATGCACATGGTAACGAACCAAGCCATCACGTAACTTATCTGTATGCTTTGGCAGGACGTCCAGAACGTACTCAGGAACTGGTTCGTCAGATATTCGATACACAGTATCTTCCAAAACCAAACGGTTTGTGTGGAAATGACGACTGCGGACAGATGTCTGCATGGTATATGTTCTCGGCTATGGGATTCTATCCTGTAAACCCGGTAAGTGGTGAATACGTATTCGGTGCACCTCAGCTTCCGAAGTTCACACTGCATCTGGCCGACGGAAAGACATTTACTATCATAGCAGAAGGCTTGTCGAAAGAACATATGTATGTAGACAGTATCACATTGAACGGGAAACCTTATACCAAGAACTACATTACTCATGAAGATATCATGAAGGGTGGAACATTGGTATACAAGATGAAATAAAGCTTCCGTCTGTTGATTATACAAAACTAAATGCCCCGGCAAAGAGAGTTTTCTTTTGCCGGGGCATTTAGTTTCAGTAGTCTTTTCTAATAAGAAAGAAATTGCACACAAACAGGTTTGAGCATTTTAATACGCTTTCCAGTATCTTTCAATAGACCGCTTTCTTCCTCCCTTTCATATATCTGAATCTCGTTTGTATCCCGACAAGCCACCAACAGATACTTTCCATTAGGAGTTATATTGAAATTACGCGGATGGATTCCCGTTGGCTGATACCCTACCTTATCTAAGGTACCGTCTTCCGAACTGACTTCAAATATAGCAATACCATCCCCTTTCAAACGATTCGATGCATAAAGGAACTTTCCATCCGGAGAAAGATGAATATCGGCACTTCCCCGGGCATCCAATGTATCGGCTTTAATATGCTGAATAGTATCGAATCCGGCTTCATCGTACGACAAACCTATAACTTCTCCCGACAATTCGGTGAGCAGATAAGCGTGTTTACCGTTTGGAGCAAAACAAAGATGACGAGGACCACAACCTGAGGGTAAACAAATATCAAAAGTATTCTCTTTTTCCAGCAATTCCGATTTTCCGTCCTCTTTTACCGGAAAGACATGAATACGGTCTGTTCCTAAATCGTTAGCCAACAAGAAACGTCCGTCGGGAGTAAACTGTACACAATGTAAATGAGGCTGCGACTGACGCTCCTTATCCGGTCCGCTACCTGTAAAATTAATCGTATCGCCTGCTTTTAATCTTCCATTTTCCTCTAGGGGGAAAACAGATATATTACCCCCCATATAATTGGCAGTCAGTACAAAGTCTTCTTCCGGACTCAATGTCACATAACACGGAGCTCCTCCTTGTGTTAACTGAGTATTCATCAATACCAGTTTTCCTGTCTGCCTGTCAAAAGACACCGCATTTACAGTAGAAGAAGCTCCCTCGTCTTCACCCACCACATAAATCCGGTTTCCATCTGTAGATGCAACCAAGTAAGAAGGATTAGAAACTCCTTTCAGCCCACTTACATATACAGCTTCTCCGGTTTCCTGATTGAACTGATACATCTGTACTCCCTCATCAGCTGCCGAAGCATAACTTCCCACACAGAGATAAAGCGTATCTCCTGTCTCTGCAAGCCCGACCGCTGCTTTCTGCTGACTTCCCATACACGCAGAAAAACAAACGATTCCTGCTGCCAACCACTTTATTTTTTTCATATACTTAAACTTTGTTCTTTTTCAAAATTAGACAATTTTCCAAGAAGCATTAGATAAATCCATTCTTTTTTCATATCTTTGCAAGAAAGAAATACTTCATCATTCGGGGTTGACTGGTTTTGACAGCGAGAGATGTGGTATGTAAGCATGCAGTGCGTCAGTGATTTGCACTATAATATCAGTTACTGAACTATTATCTGGCAACGAAAACTATGCTCTCGCTGCTTAATCGAAGTACAGTAGATTAACTTTATTTCTGCCACAGTGGTAGAAACGAGACATTGCTCAAAAGCTCTTGTTCCGAAGCGTTTGGTAAAGCGATGCAGTAAAATCGGAAATAGTTTCGTTCTTGTCTTGCGGACGAAATGAAATTTTAAAGACTAAGGTATAAGTGGGTGGCTCTGGTCTTGCTTATGCACGAAAACCGAAGGCAGAGATAAGCATGTAGAAAGCATATGGCTTCCTTGTTTGGACGAGGGTTCGACTCCCTCCAGCTCCACGAAATGTTTCAAAGACCGCTGATGATCAGCGGTCTTTCTTTTATATACAATTCTTACTCCTCTTATCTTTATGATAGTTTAACCATATCAGAGTTAAGAAGAGCAAACAACCGAACTCTGCAATAATTTTCTTCCATCCCAAATCCCCTAGAAGCCTTATATAGATTAATAAAATTACTAATTATAAAATAAGTTTAAGAATGTAAGAAAAGAAAACTGCAGTTAAGAGATTTTTTAATATTGCTGCCCGATAAAAATGGCATATGGAGTGATTTTGCTATATCATCTTCATATGCCATCCTATTTTTGTGGAACATTTACTGAATATCCCTCTTTATGCAATATTCCCAATCATAATCTCCAAATAAGAAATAGAATACCTACATAACTCCAAATACTAAAAAACAACAAAAGCATTTCTTACAGATAGAAAACGTAATCAATAGTTTTGTGTCAGAGATGAATTGTGTAACACGGCGTTCTGTGGAAAAGGGAACACCCACAATGGTGAATCCGGCCTCAGAGTAACGATACCACCATATTCAGGTCCTAAATCGCGAACAATAGTCTCAGCATAATTACTCTCGGAGTTCCAACGTTTCCGGTCACAGAAATTTTCGAAGGTGTTAATAAACTCCACACGCTTCGAGTCTTGCAATAATTTCATGGCCTCATGCTCGGTCAGTCCGGCAGCCTGAGCAGCGTAAGGCTGATAGTTTTCAATACGCATAGCCCGCACCCGGTCTACACGAGACAGTCCGCCTTCCAAATCCCCCTGCCTGATAAGGCATTCAGCAGCCAAGTAATACATAGACTCTGAACGGAGTCCGTAAACATTCCATTTGATATCTGACACATTACATTGTAGGCAGCCATCGGGAAGGGTCGGATATGGTTCCTCCCAAGCCTTGACACCGTCGCTCAGATAATATTTATTCACATAGTCATCAGGAGATATCCGTGTAGCTACATCAGGAGTGATACAAATGCCATACAAATCCCCCAAATTGCTGTTGTCACACCATATAAGATAATAATTATTTTGAGCCGTTTCATTCAACACCCAGTTCTGATTGGTCTTCACGGTAGTACGATCTTCAATATGTCCGTTCACAGCAAGGGCAAGATTAGCGTAATGCAGTGCCTCATCATAATGTTTCATCTGAAACAACACTTTGGCACGCACACCATAACCGAAGTCTACTCCGAAGCGGCAGGGATCATCCACATGACTCTGTATCAGTTTGGCCAGGACTTCATCACTACAGTCGGCTAATATTCGTTCATACACCTCTTTCAAAGTCAGTTTTGTTTTCTGCTCTCCCACATTGGTATTATCCACATAGGCTATGCCACCCAACTGCGCGGCTGTTGCCTCGTCATACTGCTTGGCGTGCATATTGACCAACAGAAAATGATACCAGGCACGCAATACTTGTGCCTCAGCAATGATGCGAATACGTTTGGCATCGTCTCCATCGGCCTCAGGAGCTTTAGAGATAACCACGTTCATGTAATTGATATTGCTATATAAATTTTCGTACAAGCTGCTTGAAGTGGTCAGGTTGACACGATCTACTGTTTCGTCATATTTCACAAGTGCATAAGTCACACTATTAGAGTTGGCTAACAAATCCGGCAATCCATCCCACTTAGCGTACATATTGTTACACAACATCTCAAACTGATTCTCTGTCTGATACAACATAGGCACCTGATTCAGTAATGTTTCCAGATCATCTACACTATCCAAGGTTGTCTCACCCAAAGGCACAATATCCAGCTTATCCTCACAGGCAGTAGTGCAACACAGCATGACAGCTGTCAGCACAGTAGTAAATATCTTTTTAGTTGTCATAGTCTTGTCCATTGTTAAAGATTAAAGAATATGCTCATGGTGTAGCTACGCGGCACACGATTATAGTTGGCTCCGGTTAAGGGATTTACCGCCTCGGGATCAAGCCCCTTGCTATTACGTGCCCAAGTGCAGACATTATTAACCTGGAAACGCAAGCGCAGCTCATTCAAGCCGATGGCCTTACAGATACGGTCACTAAAACTATAACCAAAGACCAAATTACGCAACTTCACATACCCAGCATGTTCCACATTGGTGTGACGATAGATACCGTAGTTGGTCTCACTGTATTTCTGCGCCATGTATCCGTTACCTGGCACGTCCTTGTCACCCTGCCAGTAACGCAAGTAATCCTTGCTGACAGCCCCGTTACCGAAAATAGCCTTATAGCCCCCAGTACTTCCGATAGTCGTTCCCCAAGCATCGTTATCAGTGCGCATGTAATGTCCGCCATAAAAATTGAACATCGCCGACACAAAGAAACCGTTCCAAGTTATTTCAGGTGTGATGGCACCGCTGATGGTAGGTGTATAAGTACCCGAGAATACGGCATCCTCCACCTCAAAAACTCCACTTCCCACAGACTCGGTATGTACATTACCTTCTTTGTCTTTCCAGCCCAACAGGTAAACACCCTCATTTTCAATCAACCCCACATAATTCACCGAAAACAAAGAATTGAGTGGATAACCTTCGTGCAACGAAGTTCTCAAGTATTCAGCTCCCGATTCGGGATAATGCGACACTTTCGTCACTTTATTTTTGTTATAAGCCAAGTTAAATCCCAAATTAATACCTAAATCACGGCGTTTCTTGGCAGGCAAAATTCGTCCGTCTAACTGGAGTTCAACACCAGCATTAGTCATCTTCCCGTTATTAATAGTCAGTGACGTCCATCCTGTGGTAGGATCCAAATCCGTTGAAGTCAACAAGTCACTCCCTTTCTTGCGATATATATCCAACGATCCGTTCAGACGGTAGCCCCACAAAGCAAAATCCAGACCTGCGTTCCATGTAGCCGTTTTCTCCCAACGCAACTGGTCATTAGGCGGTGTTTTCAAACTACCCACCAGATTACCGTTATACTGATTGGTACCCAGACTGGCGGTAAGGTACGATGAAACAGAAGAGTCAATATTACCTGTCAGACCGAAACTAGCACGCACCTTCAGTACGTTCATCCACTCAATCCACTTCAAGAAGTCTTCGTTGTGCAGATTCCAGCTGGCTCCTACTGACCATAGGGGACGTCCACGGAATTTCGGATCAGTGCCGAAGAGATCGGTACGGTCTACGCGATACGAGCCGAACAGACTGTAACGGCTGTCGTACACATAATTCGCTGTAAAATAATACGAATAATACCGATGTAATACATCGCTGGTAGAGAATGTTTTCGGAGCACCCGACACACCATAGTTAGTACCTAGTACACCTGTATAAGGATTATTGATGAAACTCCAATCCGTCAGCAGGTTCTTGTTGGTCTGTGTCTGGTAATCATAGCCATACTTCAAATCCCCATCTGTCGTAGTATGCGTCTGCCGATATTCAAATCCAGCCAGTACATCTACGGCATGTGAACCAAAAGTACGGTTGTATTGCGTCTGTGCCCGGAAAGTATAAAACTGACTTGAAGTGTTATTCGTCTGTAACAAGTCACCATCTGGTATGGCATGGTTCAGATCAAGACGGGTTTCTTCTTTCATACCCAAATGTGGGTCTGTCCAGTCGATGTTCGGATCAAACCAATCAAAGTCGGGGTCAACCACCCACTCTGTGATATACTGTGCCGTAGTGTAGAGGTTGTAAAGACTACGCATATAGTGCGACTCGTTGTTGTAACGAGTCTGTGTACGTGATGTAATGTCTTCATACTGAAACTGTGCCTGAGCCGTCCATCCTTTCACCGGCAAACGGAAGAGCGTCTTCACGTGTGTTCGTACATTGGTATAGCGATATTTACTGAAGTTATAATTCATTTCTTCTGCGTAGTTGTAAGTCGGGTCTTTCAGCTCGTATTCAGCGTTGTCGAAAGCCTTCTCACCTGGATAAACATCAGCTTCCATACGTCGCAAGGTGCCATCTTCGTTGTACATGCTTTCATAAGCCATGAATGAGTTTATGTTGTCATAACTTCCCAAAGCGTGGTACTTCGAACGATTATTCAGAACGTTTACCCCAAATGACATATCCCACCATTTATTCACCTTCAAATCACCATTATAACTGAAAGAGAGGGAATTATCCTGCTCTTTTCTTGCACCTCGGTTATCGGCCATGTAATTAAAGGCAATGCTCGAACTGAGTGATTTGCTTTTGACACGAATACCCAGATTATACTGTTGGGTAATTTGAGTACGATCGTGCATATCACGCCATTCACTACGATAGTCGTTCTGACTCCAGCGGTCGAGAATAGCGTTCAAATCGGCATCACTCAACAACCCCTGATAGTTCTGCAACAAAAGGCGCATCACGTGCGATTGAGTGAAGATGCGCCCGTCTGCGGCTGCTTTAATTTCATCTTGAATAAGGTTAGGATCTTCTTGCAGCATGGCGTTGAAATTATACTTCTCCAGCTGAATAATATCAGCAGCCGAAGCCCAGTTATAGTTGCTGTAATCCTGCCGTTCACTCACCACAAGGTCAGCGTTGAAATCGATAGAAAGACGCTCTTCCTTAGCTCGCTTGGTTGATATGACAATAACCCCGTTAGATGCTCTCGCACCATAAATGGCGGCAGCCGATGCATCTTTCAGCACGGTGATATTTTCGATGTCATAAGGGTTCACACTATCAATACCACCTTCAATAGGCAATCCATCTACTACGACCAGCGGACTGGTACGAGCATTGAAAGTACCGACACCACGGATAGTAATGGCATTTTCACCAGTAGCATTAGGATTATTGCTCACTGTCACCATACCAGGGATTTTCCCTTCCAGGTTACTGGTAATGTCACCCGTATAACGTTTGTCCATATCCTTTGACGTGAGGTTCTGGAAAGAACCGGTAGCGTTTTCCCGCTTGATATTCTGGTAGCCTGTCACAATGACTTCATCCATCAGTGTGATATCAGGTTCCAATGTGAGACGTACGTATTTGGATTCCGGCAGCAAACGAACCTGAGTAGTCTTCATACCGATGTAAGATACAATGAGCACAGGTTTCTTCCCTTTGACCAGAAGCGAGAAGTTGCCATCTATATCAGTGATAGTACCAAGCTCTGTGCCTTCAATACGTATGGAAGCACCGGGTAGCGGTTCCCCGTTTTCATCAAGGATGGTACCTACCACTGTCTTCTGTTCGATATCATGAACAGCCTGCCTTACCGGCTTATTATTCACACTTTGTGCATGGAGCATGAACGGCAATGCAGTGCTCGCCACCCCCAACAATATATAAGATAAATGTTTCATTCTTCTACTAGGAATCAAGATTATTAAATATAAAATTTCAAGCCATGCACCGACAGACGGTTTAACGAGTCAAAGCTGCATCAAGTACCGTAGCAATGTCCTTATCAGACGGACGAGCCGCATTAGCCGAGAGAATTCGTCCATCGGCACCCACGATAACAAAACGCGGGATGGAATTAATACTCATGTCTTCAAGGAATTTACTTCCGCTGTTTTTGTCGAAAATATAGTTGGGCCAGGCAGGTTGATCTTTGTCTATCTTCTTTTCCCAAGCTTTCCGGTCATCATCTTGCGAAATGCTAACAAAGACAATGTGCTCATTTTCTTTATATTGTTCCCATACTTTCTCAAAATAAGGTATTTCGTGGCAACAAGGAGCACACCACGTAGCCCAAAAGTCAATATAAGCTACCTTTCCACGGATGACATCGGCTAAAGTGGTACGGCTGCCATCACGTGCAATCAAGATAGGATTCCCTGGCAAAAGATCTCCATCTTTAATGCGCTGGGCACGTTCGGCCAACACCTTTTCAATATTCTCCACTATGCGCGGTGCCTTGGCCAATTGGGGTGCAATGGCTGTCTGGAATTCATGAATGGTACTATCAGACGGTTGATACATGAGAAACATGTTACACAACGTGTTGATAAGGCTTTTCTTGTTGCTTTCGTTAGTCAGCACACTATCCACTCCTTTTACCTGACGTGCAAAGAAATCTTCCAAATCAACGCACTCACCGGTATTTGCACCCCAACCGACATTGTCATACCAATAGTTGAGCAACCCGCTCAGACGAGTGACGTCGGCATTAGGATCGATAGTGGCAATAATCGAATCACTTTGTGACTTATTGTCGGTCTGATTCATCATGCGTTCCAAGGCCAGATTCTGAAGGAGATAATATTTATAAGTGGCATCGGCCAATTGACGATATCTGGCACGAACTTCACTGTCAATCACTCCGTCCAAAGCTTTTTCTACAGTTTCTCGGCTTTTTTCCAGACGTGTGTTCCATTCGGCCACATCAAAAGGATGGTCGGGCGTAGGCTTAAAGGCCCAAGAAGAAAAAGTGTGATATAAAGTATTGAGAAAAGTACAACGGTCAGTATTATCCCCCCTGAAGGTAACATTCTCTCCATCAATAGCAATGTGAGTAGAACAGCCTTCTTTTACATAGGCACCATAAATATCTTGCCCTACGTAAATAAAGAGGTCGGCCTCACCGCCTTCCAATTTGGGGTTGTAAATAAAAGAACCAGTTGAATCTGTAGTCAATTCTTCCACGTAGTTATCTCCCAGATAATCGTAAACGAGAGCAATTCTGGTGGGTTCAGTCACGTTCAGGATTCCTTCCAGCAAGGGTGAATCAGCCTTACGGGTACAACCTTGTCCAAGTACCGCTGTCAATACCAGCAAAAGCACCTGTTTCAGGTAATGAATAATAGCTTTGTTCATGTGTCAAAAATTTTAATTATTTTCTATCATTTTCCAACAAAATAACAGAAAAACGGCACAAACTCAAAGCCTTATATTTTCGTGATTCATCAATTTGACGGATAAAGAAAAAGAATACTACATTCCTTTCAGTTGCGAACGGTAACAAGCTGGCGTCATGCCGGTACCAGACTGGAAACAGGTATAAAATGTTGAAAGCGAACTGAACCCCACTTCAGCAGCTATCTGCTTCAACGGCTTATTGGCAGCCAAATCTGAAATTTCAACAATAGCTTGGCGAATACGATATTCATTGACCAGTTGTGTGAAACTTTTCCCTGTAGTCTCATTAATTGCTTTTGATAGATAAGTACGGTTTGTACCCAAACGGTCAGCCATGGAGCCGACAGTAAGAGAAGGGTCTGTAAACAACTGTTCTTCTATCATCAACGTTGTGAAACGCGACATCAAATCATTCAGCTTATTGGTGAGGGCAACAGAAGCCTGCCCGTCCTGCCTCATCTTGTCCATCTGCGCCAATAACATTTTTTCCCGATGCAGACATTCCCGGTTTTGTGATACAATGGCATTGTACAACTGTATTTTCTTTCGATAGAAAAAGCAAATCAGGCCCAATGCTACGAACACCGCCGCCAGTATGCAAGTCAAAACAACAGTGCGGTAACGATTATTCAAAATAACCAATTGCTGTTCACTGATTTGCTGTTCACGTGAGTAAATGTCATGCTTAATACGTGCTTCCTGAGTGGCCCGTTCACGTACCTCATCAAACAGACGGTCTTGATAACCCATGTATTCCAACGTACATTCCAGTGCCTTTCCTGTCTGCCCGGCCTCACGGTAACACAAAGCCAGTTCTTTCAGCAGACGTCTCTTATGAATGGGCATACCGCTGTCATCCACATGGCCAAGCGCATATTCCAAAACCTTGATAGCATTTTTCACCCGATTGTCTGCGCGCAACAGACGGGCGTATTCCAGATAAACTATCGTAATGGTAGAAGCCGACGCAGTGGGAAAGTTCTCCATAGCCTGTGAATAAAATCCGTAGGCCTTATCTGTTTCTCCATACTTGGCGTACAACATGGCTTGCAACAGACAAATATCCGACTTAGTTCCGAACCCCTGAGTGGTATGCATCTGGCAAACAGCCTCAATAGCCATACGAGCCGGACGCAAACTGTCAGAAGCTAAATAGTAAAGAGCAGTATTCATTGTCCCATAAAAAAGGGGAATGGGTTCTTTGATCTTGTGTGCAATGTCTACAGCCTCTTCAGCATACACAAGTCCGGAAAAATCGTTACGCATGAAGTAAGCCCCCGATATGTTGGACAATATCATAGCATACTGCCGGCGATTACCCGTGTACTTAGCCTCATCCAAAGCCTGAAAATAATAAGAGATAGCTGTATATATGTCATCATAGGCAAACATAGCATAGTTGCCAAACCCATTCAGTATTAACATCAAAGCTTCATGGTTATGATACTGCGTTGCCAAAGCCCGTGCTGTCTCCAAATGTGTATAACCTTCAGTACTCAGCCTTGATTCCGTATTGACCAATCCCAGTATCAAATGGCCATACAGTTGTCCGCAGGCACGGTCGTTCTGAAGTTCCCCCAATTCCAGCAAGCGTTGACCGTATTTTCGAGCCAGAGCAGTATTGCCGTGGTATAGATAATGAAAAGCCGCTTCACGCAGCCTCTCCTTGTCAGCAGGTAGCACTTCGGTATCCCGTACCGAAAGAGTATCTGCAACAGCCGACAAGGATAAAATCCACAACAAGAATATCAAAATGAAGCGTATCGGCATAGTAAAACAGTAAAAAAAAAGTTCTTTTAAAACAAAGTAAAGCAAATTATCTGAAACAGCCAATTTTTGATGACAGTTCTGTCTATTTCATACACTTTAAATGGCATCATAAGATATATAATTTTCTTAAAAACCTATTTTTCAACATCATACGAAATCATCTGATATTATAAGAATTCTTGAATCGACTTTCTCCAGCTCCACGAATGGAATATGAGAGCATTTCTATATAAGCTTAAGATGGTCTCTTTCTTTTTTATTCCAGAATGGAGTTCGATGTTTTATATACAGTTTTAAAACATACTTGTTATCTGTAACCTAAATTTATGATTCCTTTTACGGATTTAAACCGACGACGTCGGATGCACAATCGGCGACGTTGAATATACAGCCGACAACGACAACTCTACAGCCAACGACGACAACTAAAACATCCGACACTCATCATCGCCTTTTCATACTGTATCCATCAGGAAATAATCACTTTTCCTATCCGAATCCGAGCTAAAACATAACCATAAAAAAATCCGACAGACAGCCCACTAAAGCAGACTGAGACTGTCGGATTCCCCTATAACTATATCGACCTTATCTTATTAAACTACCAAAAGACATAATACCTTGATGATTAATATCAATATTCTCCAAAGATTGAAGCAGAGCCAGCGATTTGTCTTTCAATCCCAATCCACAGTAACCAAGAGCCATCATGTACTTACAGTGAATGATATTGCGAACCTCCAAGTCGTCTTCCCAAATCAAAAGATCGGGCAAAGACACCGCAAAGTAATCCAGTTTCACTTTATCGAACAGATGCTTTTCTCCATAAGATGTCAATTTGTGGAAACGACC
This sequence comes from Phocaeicola acetigenes, assembly GCF_027529745.1. NCBI lineage: Bacteria > Pseudomonadati > Bacteroidota > Bacteroidia > Bacteroidales > Bacteroidaceae > Phocaeicola > Phocaeicola acetigenes. The sequence goes on along the minus strand of NZ_JAPZVM010000002.1, from coordinate 195,522 downwards.
TTTAGCCTCATCAGTTCTACCCAGTTTCATTAATGCCAATCCCTGATAGAAAATCTTATCCGGTTTAGCATCGTTATAATACAGGGCTGCAGCAGGTTCTGTAGGACCGAGTGTAGCCTTCTCCCAGCATTCTTTGGCTTTCTCTTTCTGCCCCATTGCATCGTAGGCACATCCCAGGAAATAATAAAAATCGTTTTCCTGTGCACCATATAGTTTACCTTCTCCCAGGTGATGAGGATAGACCAGACATTCCTCCAGCAACTGAACAGCTTCTTCGTTTCTTCCTTCTTTCAAGGCAAGTTTAGCCAGTTCAACACGGGCAAACTGATATTGTGCAGGAACTTTTCCTTCTCCCCCTTCCCATGGATGGAAGATATGAGCATCCAATAAAGTCTTCGCCTTTTCGTATGCACCAGTCTGGTTCAACAAAGTAATTTCTTCCAGCACCAAGTCATCACGCAGTGCAATCAATGCCGGATACTGCTGCAAGAAAGCCAGACGTTCCGCGTGCGGACGCTGCATTCTCTTATAAAGCTGATCGAGCTCCATCAAGATTCTGGCATCTGTTTCATCCAAATGGAATGCTTTTTCCATACATTCCAATGCTTTTTCTTCCTGATGCTGCTTGTTGAAGTAAACCAAAGCCAAGTTTCTCCATACGGTTGGGAAAGAAGCATCCAAAGTTGCAGACTTTTCCCAGTATTCTGTTGCCAAATCGTACTGACGCTTGTCATAATACAGGTTACCCAAATAATAAGGAGCTCTTGCGTCTTCCGGATTCTTTTCCATAGCACACTGAAGCGCAAGGATTGCTTCCAGACGGTTAGGGAAACAATAGTCCGGACAAGCAGCTACTGCTTTTGCAAAGATAGCATCTGCACCTTCCAAGCCTCCTTCTTCCAGGCACCATCCCCAATAATAATAAGTCATCGGAGTAACAGCATTTTCAGAAGAAGCAATATTCCACAACGAAGCCGCTTCTGTCCAGCAGCCAGCGCCACAGTAATCCAAAGCAATTTCATCGTAGTTGTGTGCTTCGCCACGCATCAGTTCTTTCAAGACCTGCAAGTCGGCTACATCCCCTGTCAGAAGGTATTTTTCATAACGGCATCCGAAGTTGAACTTATCAATATCCAGAGAATCTTCAATCAAACGCAGCGCATCTTCTTTTCGTCCCATCTTACGGAGAATTGCAGCTTTCAAAGCTCTGGCCTTATGATGATGCCAATTGCGAATCAATGAACGGTCAATTTCATCCAGTGCATCTTCCAAACGACCCTGCATCAATGAAATCTGTGCACAGGCAAAGTAGCCGGCATCCTGCCATGCTGCATTCCAGCATGATTTATAGAAGCGTGCATAAGCTTCATCCATACGTCCCTGATATTTCAATGCCAGACCCAGGTTGTAAATAGGTTCGCCATCGTACGGGTTCGGATTGCGTTTCTGCAATGTCTTTACTGCAGTCAACAGATACTGTTCAGCACGTTGGAAACGTCCTTTACGGATGTACCACAAACCAAGCGCATTGTTGTTGCGTACATCAATCGGATCGCGACGCAACGCTTCTTCATAATACTCAACCGGATTATAAGTTGCATGACGGTACTGTTCCAAATGCAAACCAGTGAGATACAACTGTTCTGTTGTTTTTATTTCTTCAGGCAACAGGGCTGCTTCTGCTGCATCCGGAATAGGTTTCACTTCGTCCGGCTCTGCATGCCAGTACAAAAGTTCTTTTGCACCTGCAGTAACGACCAGTTCCAGACGTGTGAATTGCTCTTCGCCTACTGCTACCGTTTCGTTCAAAAGTTCTTCCGGAGTAATGGTTACTTCTTTCTGATAGTATACAGTTCCATCTTCTCCTCTCAAAGTAACGACTACCTGCTGACGTGAAGTAGCAAAGATTTTAAAGCATACTTGTCCTTCGCCTGCCGGTTCAATATTCATCAGCAAATCTTTGGTTGCATTTTTTACAACACCCAGTTCTCTATAAGGCAAGAAGTATTGTACGAAACTCTTTTCTTCATAAGGCTGCAACCAGGTGAAGTCTGGCTGGTTTTCAGTATATACTCCGGCCATCAGCTCGATATAAGGTCCGTCTTCGTCGGTCAGGTTACGGTCCCATGCCCGTCCGAAGTCTCCGTTCCCCCATGTCCACTGTTTCTTTCCCGGAGAAATATGATGGCTTGCCACATGCAACATTCCGGCCTGTGTATCGTTTTCATAACCTCCTTCGAAATCGAAGCGAGAGTTTACTGCCATATACGAAGTTGGCACTTTAATATTCTTATAATTGGAAATATCTACTCCGGCAGAGTAGTCCATTTTATAATAAGTCCCTGTAGCGATAGGGAAGCTTGATACGGCACGTTTTCCGTGGTCGAACACTGCATTGATATCGGGTGGGAATACGCTCTGATAATAATCGTTGACAGCTACTGCCGGATTAGCCCACCAAAGGAAAGTCTGAGGAACTTCAGTACGGTTGTAGAGTACTCCCTTGATTTCCAGGAAAGCATGTCCCGGGCGCAAAGTAAATCCAGCCATACCTTTCTGATGGAACATCCGTTCCATTTCGTTTACCCATACAGTTACACTACCATCGGCATTTTCTTCAATTGTAGTATCTACCGGCATGTATGTACTGGGACGATGGTGCTGCGGCCAGTTGAATTCAATACCTCCCGAAATCCATGGCCCGGCAAGTCCTACCAAAGCCGGTTTAATCACATGGTTATAATAAATAAAATGCCGTTGTTTGATTTTATCGTATGCCATCTGCACACGTCCGCCCAACTCCGGCAAAATCATTATCTTGATATACTCATTTTCTATAAAAACAGCATTATATTCCTTATCTACTTTTTCATTGGCAATTGATTCGATAACCGGATAAGGATATACCACTCCGCTACTTCCCTGATATACACGTTTTTCAAGGAAGATAGGATTTTTTTCAGGCTTTCCGACTTCATAGGTAGGAATTACAACCTTTTCTTTCCATGCTTTTACCATTATATTGTATTCTTTTTAAAATTTATTTTTCAAGTTTCAACCGGAGCAGTCAGTTGTCAGACAATACCGCTCCCATCTTATTTAATGTTTTGTTTTATCAACCAGTTCTTCCTCCAGCATTTCTAGTGATTTTCCTTTTGTTTCGGGCAAAACACGAAGGAAATACAGAAAACCTACCAGGCAAATGGCTGCATAAATCCAGAAGGTACCGTAGCTGCCTAATGCATGGTTAAGTAAAGGGAAGGTATAAGTCAGCGTAAAGCTTCCTACCCACAAGGCAAATGTGGCAGTAGCTACGGCTACAGCACGTACTCTGTTCGGGAATATTTCGGCCAGCAAAACCCAGGTTACAGGACCCAACGACATAGCATAACAAGCAATGGCCAAAACGACTAAAACGACCATAAAGAATCCGCTGACCTGAAAGAAATAGCAAGTACCAAGAATCAGATAAATACCAGCCAGTCCACCTGCCCCCAAGAGCATCAGAGCTCTGCGTCCCAAACGGTCGACTGTATAAATGGCCACAATCGTAAAGATTACATTTGCTACTCCTGTCACAACAATATTGAACAGAACATCACCCAACGAATATCCTGCCGACTGGAAGATCTCCTGTGCATAATTGAAGATGACATTGGTACCACTCCATTGCTGGAATACTGCTACAATAACTCCCAGCATCAGTACCTTACGGAACGGACGGCTAAACAGCAAACGTAATCCTCCCTGTGATTGCTGTCTTTCTACTGTACTCTCCATTTGCTCCAGTTCATAAAAAGCATATTCCTTACCTCCAATACGTGTTAAAACCTTTCTTGCTTCATTACTTTTTCCCTTCATAGCCAGCCATCTTGGACTTTCTGGAATAAAACAAGACAACAGGATAAATATTACAGCAGGGAAAGCAGCTCCCCAAAACATCCATCTCCATCCCATCTGCCCGTTCCACGAAGCACAGATATCTACTGCAGTAAATGTTTCCGGTATCGGATCAGCAATCTGCCAGTTTGCAATCTGAGCTGCCAGAATTCCCAATACAATAGTCAACTGATTGAGAGAAACCAAACGTCCTCGTATCGCGGTAGGAGCAACTTCTGCAATATACATAGGCGACAAACCTGAAGCGATACCGATACCTATTCCACCCCAAAAACGTGCTACGAGAAACCAGATAAAACTGGAGAAAGCACCGGTAGCATAAGCCGAAAAGAAAAAAATAAGCGCAGAAACAAGCAGTAACGGCTTGCGGCCGTAACGGTCAGCCATCATACCGGAAACCATTGCTCCTACCAAACAACCAAGTAAAGCAATGCTCATTGCTAACCCCTGCATGGAAGGATTATCGGCTATATCAAAGTACAATTCATAAAAAGGTTTTGCGCCTCCGATTACCACCCAGTCGTATCCGAAAAGAAGACCTCCCATAGCAGAAACCAGACAAATAAAATAGACAAATCGCTTATTATACGTTTTCATGTAACTAGATAATTAATTTTAACAGGACAAAAGTAGAGAGTAAAAGAGAGGTAAAAAATAGAATCTTTTCAAGAAAACATGGACAATCTTATTTTTCTATATATATTTGTCACTGTAACTATGTAAGGGCAAAAACAGATGGTGCGATTAAAAAGCGGATTCAACGGAGAACGGGCAATAGTCATTCCACAACTCATTATCAAAATAATGGAAAAGGATCCATTAATATCCATGCTTCATATTACAGATATCGGATATTATCCCAAAGCCAGTCATCATTTTAGGGAACGGAAAACTCCAATCAACCAATATGTATTTATCTATTGTGTGGATGGTTCGGGCTGGTTTCGTTCGGGAGAAAACGAATACAACGTATCAGCCAATCAATATTCTATCCTTCCTGCCGGAATACCACATGCGTATGCAGCAAACCCAGACGACCCATGGACTATTTACTGGATTCACTTTAAAGGAGTGCTGGCCCCTCACTATGCACAAAAGGTTGCACACCCTGTTGATATCAAACCTGAAATTCATTCCCGCATCAGCAACCGTATAGCTCTGTTCGAAGAGATTTTCAATACACTGAAAGCCGGATACAGCAACGAGAATCTGCACTATGCCTCTTCTTTATTCCATTACTACTTGGGGTCACTGAAATATATCCAACAATACCGGAACGCAGGAGCAAAAGAAGCCGACGACAGCAATGTAGTAGATATTGCCATCCACTACATGAAAGAAAATATAGAAAAACACCTCACATTACAGGAGATATCGGAACACTTGGGATATTCAGCCTCTCATTTTTCGATGCTGTTCAGAAAAAAGACCGGACATAGCCCATTGTCTTATTTCAACCTATTGAAAATACAGCAGGCCTGCTTTATTCTCGATTCCACTGATATGAAAATCAATCAGGTGTGCTACAAAATAGGGATTGAAGACAGTTATTATTTTTCAAGACTGTTTCATAAAATAATGGGGATATCGCCCAAAGAATACCGTAAAAAACAAAAAGGATAAATCCCGGAAGGTTTCAGAAATATAATTCCGAAGACAGCGCAATAATTGTACTTAAGGAGCTTAATTGCCGGTAAACCATTCCTTAAACTCATTTACCTTAGCTTTACTGATTAAGATTTTCTCAGCAACAGGAACTTTCAGATTCACCGACAAGCGATTGTTAAACCACAAATCAATATCCTTAATAACTTTCTTCGAGAGAATATACTGACGGTTAGCCCGAAAAAAATGATGTGGATTTAACGAGTCCGCCAACTCGTCCAAAGTCTGTGGAAACATATATTCTTTTTGATTCACATCTACAGCCTTGACATTTCCCTCTGCAATATAAAAATATAGAATATCCTCTGCTGCAATCGGAATAAATTTATCCCCTTTGGCTGGAATCAAGAAATGTGTCTTATAACTTTCCTGCTTCTGCAATTCACGAATCAATTTCAAATACCCAGGCTCCTCTGTTGCAACCTTCCCTTCCAGCCTTTTCAATTTATCTAAAGACTGAATTAAGTCCGCTGTAGTAATAGGTTTCAGCAAATAGTCTATACTGTTTACTTTAAAAGCTCTTAAAGCATATTCATCGTAAGCCGTTGTAAAAATAATAGGACACGTAATATCTACATGATGAAAAATCTCAAAAGCAGAACCGTCGGCCAAATGGATATCCATAAATACCAAATCGGGCATTGAATGATTCTTCAGCCATTCCACTGTATCCCAAATACTATCAGTCTCACCTACTACCGCTATTTCGTAACCGGTCTCTGCAATGATAGCTTTCAAATTACGCAGAGCCGCTTTCTCATCTTCTATAATCAGTGCATTCATACTAAAGGAAGGATTACGGTAAAACATTCATTTTCTGTTTTCACCTCTATATCTTGTTTAAAAAGGAGACGATAACGCTTGGAAAGATTATCAAGACCAATCTGTGTACTACTATCAGTCGTAAGTTTTGGCTGCAGATGATTACTCACTTCTACCCTGTTTGCTGTAGCTTGTACATATATAAGTAGCGGATTACGATTACTTATCTCATTATGTTTGACAGCATTCTCAATAAGCATTTGAATAGCCATAGGAGGAAGTCGACGGGGTAAAGCCTCCTGTTCTATTTGCAAACTAAAATTCAGATTATCCTCATAACGCATCTTCAGCAAATAAATATAAGAATGAACAAACTTCATTTCCTCTTCCAATGAGACAGAATGACTTTCATTATCCTGCAACGTATAACGTAATACTTTGGACAGTTCCTGAACATAATGCTGTGCCTTATCTGAGTTTTCACGAATAAGTGAATAAAGAGTATTCAACGAATTGAACAGCATATGTGGATTAAGCTGACTTTTTAAAGCTTCATACTGGTTTATCAGATTCTCCGTACGCAATTGTTGATTATCAAGTAATACAATCCGGCTTTTTTTACTTAAATGCATTAAATGACAACTTCCAACTACAATAGAAGAAATAAGAAAATCACGTAACGGATGGAGATAATGATGCAACATAGCATCAATAGCAGGAATATTGGCATAGTGATGGAGATAGACAAACCCTTTTCCCAATAAACTGCTCATTCCCCATGTCAGAATATACGACACAAGCAACTGCTTCCATCCAATATGAACCATTCCCAAATGAAAACGGAATAACTTCAGATTCAAATAAAACAGAAGGAGTAAAGAGAAAAAAGTAAAAATGACTTCATTTATAACATCCGCTATTCGCATACCCGGAAACAGACTTCCATCACCGGATAGGGCAATCATCTCCGGAAGGTGAGTAAGAAACGCCACCATCACAGATATACAAATAACTATAAGTTGATATTTATTAAGATAAAGCCATTTCATACAGCAAATGTATCAATTTTTCTTGATTTTAGCATTCACATACATCCCCGGACGCAACAAAGGATCGGAGTTTTTAAGAATTGCATATACTTTTACTGACCGGTTTTCCTGGTCGACTGTCTGATCAACAGATAACAAAACTGCCTGGAACACCTGCATTCCCATCCCATTTACACGAAATTCTACAGTACTGCCTTCTTTCAGTCTCGAAAGGTCTTTTTCATAAGCAGTAAGTTGAAGCATCAATTTACTTTTATCAATAATCTCACATATCGGCTCTCCTGGATTCAAATATTTTCCTACATTGATATTTGCATTGGTTATATAGCCAGTCAATGGAGATTTTACCTCCAAACAACGAAGTATCATATTTTCTCGGAGGGATTTAATATCGATTCCTAACAAAGACAATTGAGCCGAAGTAGCTTCAACCTTACTTTTCATCGACAAATAGTCGGCTTTACTCTGTTGGAAACGTTTTTGAGAAGCCGCTTCCTGCGAAACAAGATTCTGCTGACGGTGATATTCTTTCTCTAAAAACTCCAATTGAGCCACTGCATCCAAATAACTTTGTTGCAAAATTATAAACTCCGGATTATCTAAGGTTGCCAGCACTTCTCCCTTCTGTACATAACGACCAGGCATCAAAGAAGTACTTCTCACAATACCACCCATTGTAAGCGAAACAGTGGCATGTTGTTGGGGAGGTACCATCAATACCCCATTAAATGAAGATACATTTGCTACATTTGTAGCTCCGCTTACTCCATCAACTTGGGTAGTATCGACCAAAGTAACCGTATCGGCCGCAATAGTAGCTTCTGCATCTGTAATCACAGTTTGTTCCGACTGACTACATGCTACCATATAAAAAGAGGCAGCTAAAATAAATATTCTTTTCATAAACATTCTTACTTTATTTTATTCTGTATATAATTCCAATTCCAAGGCAGAAATATTATAAGCATACACAGCTTCGATATAACGCTGACGAATATCCCGAGCTGTTTCCAGTGTTTGTACAAACGAAACAATATCTATTTCACTCTCACGAAACTGAGCCAATGCACTTTGTCCCAATGCATGTGCTTCCTTTAAAGCTGCCAAGGTAAAATAATCAAGTGTCTTTTTATTTTGAAGAACTAAGTTCTGAAGTTCCTCCACCTTATTGTTTAACTCTGTACGATTTTGTTCAGCTTCCCATTCTGCAATTTTCCAATCAAGTTTGGCTTGTTTACTCCGGCTATGTTGCGGGAAAAACAAGATAGGAAACGAAACTCCTACCATCCACGAATCTAACCCACACATAGGAGAAATCTTTTGACGTACATATCCTATCGAGAATTCCGGAAAGAATTTGCTCTGTTCTATATGCCATATATCTTTCTTCTCCTTCACTTGGTTAGCAAAATAATTCAAATGTACAGAAGAGGGAACGACAGATAGTTGACGCTCTACGACAAACACATTCAGCGTTGTATCTTCCGGCACAATTGCTTCTCCAGCATAACAGGCCCATATAAAGCGTTTAGATGCCAGCTTAAGCTCTTCTTCTGCTTTCATCTGACGGGTATGCAAATCTGCAGCCATAGTCTTAATCGTATTCCGTTCCAGTAAATTAATATCACCTTGCTGATAACGGAGTTCTCCAGTACGATTCAGCTGCTCAGCCAAAGCTTTTTGCTCTTTATATAACTCACAGATATGATAAGCGTATTGATAATAAGCCCATGCACGTTTTACTTCAGCTGTTATCTCTTTTTTTACCATATCTCTATATAGTCCACTTTTCGTTACTTGGGTACGAACTAAAGCATTTCTATAAAAAGGAGTAAGCAGTGAACCGAGTGATTGTTCTATCGCCAATTCATTGTCCTTGCGGTAATTGCCATTCAACTGTCCCCATGAATAACTGAAAGAAGTACTTCCTCCATCCCACACTTCTCCTCTTGCAGCCTTATTTCTATCCACAGAAGCGGTAGCTGCTTTTAACCGGGGATGATGTTGAAAAGCCAAAGAAATAGCTTCATCAAGAGAAACAGTACGCACAGGTTCATCTGCATAAGTATTCAAAGCAGGAAGCATCAACAGCATCCACAAGATGACTTTTGCATTTGATTTGATACAGCGAACTCTTTTCCATCCATGCAACAATTTATTCACCAGTTTATAAAATACCGGAATAATAATTAGAGTAAGCAATGTAGACACAATCAATCCACCAATCACTACCGTAGCCAACGGACGCTGTACTTCTGCACCAGCTGACTGAGCTATTGCCATAGGTACAAATCCCAGCGAAGCAACCAAACCAGTCAGAAAAACCGGACGCAATAAGTGTGGACAACCTAATGCAATAATTCGACTCGTACACATCGTATAATTTTGTTTTTTACGTAAATCATTAAAATGGTTAATCATCAAAATACCATTCAATACCGCAACTCCAAACAATGCAATAAATCCTACACCAGCCGAGATACTGAAAGGAAGCCCTCGAAGCCACAATGCAACAATTCCTCCAATCAAGGAAAGTGGAATGGTAGAAAATACGACCAAAGAATAGATTATGCTCCTGAAAGCAAAGAAAAGCAACAGCAGAATCAACATCAATGCAACCGGGATAACAACCAATAAAGTACGAATGGCATTTTGCAAGTTTTCAAATTGTCCGCCATATTCGAAGTAATAACCTGGTTTTAACTTAATATGCGTATCCAATACAGACTGTATTTTAGAAACCACTTGCTGAATATCAGCATTACGTACATTGACTCCAATCACAATACGCCGTTTGGTTGCATCTCTGTTAATCTGAAGCGGACCATTAACCAGACTAATAGATGCGACTTCACTGACAGGCAACTGAATATTTTCGGAAGTACGCACAAAAAGTCTATCTAGATTCAAGTCTTTTACCTTATCATTGTCCAAACGAAGTACTAAATCGAACCGACGCTCATTTTCAAACACAACTCCAGCCGCTTCACCGGCATAAGCTGTACGTATAATAGTATTCAGTTCTTCAATGTTTATTCCATAGCGAGCTATCTTATTCCGATCATAATTGACTACCAGCTGAGGAAGTCCCATCGCTTGCTCCACAAGCACATCCGAAGCTCCTGGAACCTGTTCTATATAACGAGCAGCCTCTTTAGCCTTTGCATATAGTTCTTCCATATCCTCACCATACAATTTAATAGCTATATCAGCTTTTGCTCCGGTCATCAGTTCATTGAAGCGAAGCTGAATAGGCTGACTGAAATTAAACTCTGCGTCAGTGATCGGTGCCAATGCTTCCTTCATCTTTTCTACCATTTCAGCACGACTCCCGGCTGATGTCCACTCATCAAACGGACGCATTACAATCATCACATCGGCATCTTCTACAGCCATAGGATCTGTAGGAACTTCAGCGGTACCGATCTTTGCTACCACATGTTTGATTTCAGGAAACTTCTCTTTCAGTATCTTTTCTGCACGCAACGATACATCAATACTCTTGCTCAACGAACTTCCTGCAGGAAGTGTCATCTGCATAGCAAAATCTCCCTCATCCAATGTCGGAATAAATTCAGCTCCCAAACGACCGAACAAGAACAAAGAAGCCAATAACATCGCAAACGATACCCCCACTGTTTTCCACGCATGCAGAAGACAATAATCCAATACTTTTCTATAAATACGATTCAACTTTTCAAAGAAACGGTCGGCAAAAGTAGACTTCAGCACCACCTCACGCTTCAGGAACAAAGAAGCCATCATCGGTACATACGTCAACGACAACAATAAAGCACCAATAATACAGAACACTAGTGTCTTTGCCATAGGAGTAAAGTATTTTCCTTCAATACCCGACAAAGTCAAAATGGGAAAGAATACAATCAGAATAATCAGAACGGCAAAAGTGGCACTACGCACGACTTTACCTGCTCCCATTTCCACCTCATGATCCATTTCCTCCTGACTTAACTTCTTACCTGCAAGACGTTTTCCATAAATATGAGCAAGGATACCTTCTAATATAACAATAGAACCATCTACTACAATACCAAAGTCAATCGCTCCCAAACTCATCAGATTAGCAGACACGCCAAAGACACGCATTAAAATAAATCCGAAAAGCATTGCCAAAGGAATCACAGAAGCAACAATCAAACCAGCGCGTACATTACCCAAAAAGATAATAAGTACCACAAATACAATCAAAGCACCTTCAATCAAATTACGGACAACGGTAGATATATTTCTATTAACCAATTCTGCACGATTAAGATAAGGTTCAACACTAACTCCTTCCGGTAACATTTTCTGCACCTTAGCCACACGTTTCTCCAATTCTTTTGTTACCATATTAGCATTAGCGCCTTTCAACATCATTGCAATACCTCCCACACACTCTCCTTCTCCATCCTTAGTCATAGCACCAAAACGTTTAGGTGCACCAAAACGTACCGTTGCAATATCACTTACATGTACAGGAATCCCTCCACGATTGGTCACTACAATTTTTTCTATATCATGAAGATCTGTAATCATTCCCTCGGATCGAATATAATAAGCCTTATTTACCTTTTCTATATAGCTTCCACCCGTATTCTGGTTGTTTCGATTCAATGCCTCAAAAACATCGCCAATCGTAATATTCAATGAGTATAAAGCATCCGGATCGATTGCCACTTCATATTGTTTGAGATAGCCTCCAAAACTATTTATCTCTACAATACCCGGAATACCAGAAAGCTGTCGTTTTACAATCCAGTCTTGAATCGTACGCAACTCCATGGCATCGTATTTTTTTTCATAACCGGGAGCTACCTTTAGTACATACTGATAGATTTCGCCCAAACCAGTAGTAATAGGCATCAATTCCGGAGTACCAAGTTCTGTTGGAATATCACCACTCACGGCTTGAATCTGTTCGTTAATAAGCTGACGGGCATCCAAAGTGGGTACATCTTCCTTAAATACAACAGTTACCAATGACAAACCAAACCTCGATACAGAACGTATTTCTTCTACATTCATGATATTACTCATCGCTACCTCAATAGGGAAAGTAATCAACTGCTCCACTTCCTGTGGAGCCAATGTCGGTGATACGGTTACAATCTGTACCTGATTATTCGTAATATCTGGTACTGCATCAATGGGCAGTGTCAACATAGAATAAATACCACCTATCAGCAAAAACAAAGTTGTTAATGCCACAAACAGTTTTTTCCGAACGGAAAAGTGTACAATTTTCTTAAACATAGTCTGAGGGTCATTTTCTATTATTGATTTCAAAAATAGTACGTATATTCTACTCTTACGACCATAAAAAAATGAAGCAACCAAATACAAGGCTGAAGTCGCTATTTTCCCATTTCAGTTTATTCCATACATCTTCCGCTTTAACAGAGTTCCGTTTATTTCAAAAGCCAAACAAAGTATTCCTTTTCTAAAGCAAATTTCATCATATCAATATAATCGTTATATTTGTCCCGCAAAAATTGAAATTCATCTGTATTCACCAATTATCAATATACATATACTAAGATGGAAATTCATACAGACCAAATAAAACTTAAGGTACAAAAAAGAATTGTATTGGTCTCTTTTGTTATTCTGATAGCCAAGTTTATAGCTTATTATGTAACCCATTCGGTTGGTGTACTGACCGATGCGCTGGAAAGTATTGTCAATGTAGTAGCAGGAGCAGTAAGTCTATACAGTCTGCATTTGGCTATGCAGCCGCAAGACCGTAATCACCCTTTCGGACACGGAAAGATTGAATTAATCTCAGCCTCATCAGAAGGTATCCTGATTATTATTGCCGGCATTATGATTATCTACGAAGCTGTAAAACGCCTGCTTTTCCCTGTGGAAATTCAAAAGCTGGATATTGGTATTTATATCATAGCTTTTTCCGGTATAATAAACTATCTGTTAGGAACCTATAGTATCCGTACCGGCAAGAAGCATAACTCTGTAGCCTTAGTAGCAGGAGGCAAACACTTGCATTCCGATACATATTCTACCATCGGACTCGTAATTGGTCTGTTGGCCTTATTCTTCACCAAAATATCATGGATTGACAGTGCATTGGCCTTATTATTTGGCGGCATTATCATCTTTACCGGTATTTCTATTCTACGACAGACCATTACAGGACTTGTAGACCATGCTGATGAGCAATTACTCGGTGAAATGGTCACTGTTTTAAATGAAAATCGTCAACCTGAATGGATTGATATCCACAATACCAAGATTATCAAATCGGGGAATTACCTTTATATTGATTGTGACCTTACTGTTCCCTGGTATTATACAGTAGAGGCAGGACATAATTTAGGAAGTCAGTTGAAAGATGTATTAAACCAAAAATATGGGAACAGAATCCAGCTCACTATCCACATAGATCCCTGCAACATCACACAAACCTGTAAATGTGAAAAATGTATGTTGGTAAAGTGCCCGCACAGACAAAAACCCTTTACTCAACAGCAAAACATGGATATTCTGTCATTTACAAACACAGAACTGGAGAAATCATAATATTTGTTTTTCGAAAAGATATCAAACTTGTCGTAATGAAACAATCTTGTGCCTCACAATACTTACATCGTGAGACACAAGATATTTGTTACATTTTTCAACTTTTGCATCTATATAAACAGATGTGTTTAAAATCTGCTTTCAGTCGATATAAAAAAACATATCTATTTTACTACAATTCCTTGTTTTTACAAACAAGGAACCGAAACAAATTCAGTGTCTGGATATTCCTTCGCCAATAATGTACGAATATAGTCTTCAGTATCACGGCGAATCAGTTCATCATCCGATACCGGATACAGGTTGTACATCAGTGTATGCAAGCGAATACCTCTTTTACGGATTGCCTCCAGACTCAACAGAGTATGATTAATACTACCCAGACGGCCAGATGTAACAAATATCAACGGATAATTTTTTTGAGCAATATAATCGATAGTCAGCAAATCACGCGTCAATGGTACCATCAATCCTCCTGCACCCTCCAATAAAACTGCATCATACTTTTCACTTAATGCCTCAGTAGCACGTTCTATTTTATTAAAATCAATTGCACGCTTGTCTATTTCTGCTGCCAGATGAGGAGAACAGGGATATGTAAAAATCTCAGGCATGGTCAGCCCCTCCTTATCTTCCGGAAGCAGACCTGTCTCCATCAACTTACGGTGTAACTCTATATCTTCCGACAGTTCAGCATTTCCAGTCTGAATAAACTTCTGTGTAATGGTACGTATTCCGTTCTTGTTCCATTCACGAGCCAGATAACCAGTAGCATAACTTTTTCCGATATTTGTATCAATACCACTGACAAAATACACATTCTCTTTCATATCTTTTACTTTTTAAGTTGACATATTATATATATAGGATGATAGGTAAGCGGTACCATACCACCTTCCGATGCATAACGACTTGAATAATGCATGCAAAAAGCATCCAGCTTGCCCCGTGTCCATACCCCAGAGCGGATACCGGTAACACCTGTTTCTTTAAGATGCTTCAGTACAGCCATCGGCGATTCGAAAGAAAGCCGAAATACTTCTTCATGACTATACACCAGATGATAATGAGGTTCCAGTTCACGCTTCAGTTCTTCCAACGAAAGATAGTTCAGCGATACCGAAGACACTGAAGCTATTTCCTGCATATTCATCTTTCCAAAAGTACTGAAAGCCAAAAATCCTTCAGGCTTTAGAAAGCGGGCACATCTGGAAAGAAAAGCAACAGGATGCTCAAACCATTGTATCGCCGAACAAGATACAATCATGTCCAGGTTCGAGGGAAAACAAAGTTTCTCGGCATCTCCCATCAGAAAGTCAACTTTTCCTTCCGGCAAATCAGAAAAACAGGTCTGTACCTCCGGACAAATATCATTCAGAAACAACTGTTCAGGTGAATGTTGCTGTAAATACATACGGGTAAACATACCTGTACCACACCCTACTTCAAGAATCTTATGCTGATCCGCCTCAGGCACATAAACACTTATACGGTCTACCATGCGCTCGGCAATAGTACGCTGTACTGAAGCAGTCTGCAAATAACTTCCAGTAGCACGTGCAAAACGTTTTCTGATTAAAGTCTTATCCATCCTTCTTCCTTTCCCGACAACAGATTGTCGAACAAGCACTCATCGTAATGAGCGATATTCAATCTTTCCATTTCTACTCCCTCCCAGGCTTTTTGCTGATTGTTTACGGGAAAAATCAAATCCTGCAAACCAACAATGGCTTTATCCCAATGAAACGTCGGAGTATTTTTTGCCTGTACTTCCTGTTTTAATGCGGCAAGTTCTTCTCTCAGTTCTTCCAACGGACGATACGGCTCATGTGCAAGAAAAGCTTTGACTCCTTCCTGAGTACCACACATGCGGCGGCGAAAGCGTACTAAAGTCTTTTCCGAGAAACCTTGTAACGTACCTTCGAATATGGCATGCGGAATGCCTCTTTCGTCATCTATCGGATAAACGGTACCATTCACAGCCAGACTTCTTATTACCGGCCAAGAAGCATTGGACAATACATATCCGGCAACCCAGACTCCCATTGACCATGCCATCACATAAATCTCCTGATACCCCTCAAGGTATGCTTCATCAAAATCTAAAGTACGATAATCGAAGCACAACAAATAATCATAACCTTGTGGTACAGGACGATGGAACAAATGTTCGTCTGCTCCCCATCCCGCAAAAAACAAAAGCAAGCGAGGATTTCCTTCCCGTTTTAAAAAGAGCTGTTTCATACAGTACGAGGTATTATGTTCTGAACAAGCAAATTAATATCTTCTTCTGTCATAGCGGCTGTAAGTGAAAAACGCAAACGCGAAGTACCTTCCGGAACAGTAGGTGGACGAACAGGCAATACATAGAAACCTTTTCGCTGCAATTCCGTTGCATACCATACAGCCCGCTCACTACTGCCTACCGTCAGCGGTACAATATAACTGCCAGAAGCACATTCATATCCATTGCTCTGTACCGCTTCGCGGAGACGGGATGAAATCATATCCAAATGTTTTCTTCGCTCTGTCCATTCTCCCAAACGAGAAAAAATAAAACGAGTCCATGCCATATTGAGTGGAGGAAGAGCTGTAGTAAAAATCAAGGTTCTCATCTTATTTACCAAATAATCCCGTATTACTTTCCTGCAAACCACATAAGCTCCGGCAGAAGCCAATGCCTTTCCAAAAGTTCCACAAAGAAAATCAATGTCGTGTAAACATCCTTGTTCCTCTGCCACTCCCAAGCCATGTTGTCCGCGTACTCCGATACCATGTGCTTCGTCGACATACAGCATCAGATTGGAATATGTCTTCTTGAGTGAAACCAGACGAGCAAGCGGAACCACATCTCCGTCCATACTGAACACACTTTCCGTTACCAGAATAATGCGGGAGTATTCAGTATGATGCTTCTCCAAGAGCTGTTCTACCTGTGTATAGTCCTGATGCCGGTAACGGATGCATCGGGCAGCCGACAGACGGATACCGTCTATCAGACTGGCATGTACCAGTTTATCGGCCAATATCAACGTGTTGCCATCGGCAACAGCCGGCAATATTCCCATGTTCATGTGATAGCCGCTACCAAAGACCAATGCACTTTCGGCTCCAAATGTATCGGCAAGCAACTGTTCCAGTTCCGTATAAACAGGGAAATTACCTGTCAACAAACGAGAGGAGGAAGAAGAAAATAAAAAATCCTCTTCCTTTATCTCACTCATAAACTCTTGTTTCAAAGATACATCGGAGGCCAACCCTAAATAGTCGTTTGAAGAAAGATTCAACATTCTTGCTCCTTCTTTCTCTATCCATTTTCCGTTTTGCCTTACCTCCGGCAATACCCGCAAATTATTTATTCCAGCCAGTCTGTCCAGTTCTGTCAGAAAGGCCTCATCCATCTGTTCCATACTCATAATGTTTGTTTTACAACCTTTATCAATCCCGAAGTCAGTTTGCTCAGTTCTTGCGGAGTAATGATAAAAGGCGGCATGATGTAAACCAATTTGCCAAACGGCCGTACCCAAATACCTTCTTCTATAAACAAGCGCTGCATCTGTGCCATGTCTACCGGTTTCTTCATTTCAATGACTCCAATAGCCCCCAAGACACGTACATCTTCTACCTGAGGCAATAAAGAAGCCGGAGCCAGTTCCTTGCGTAACTGTTTTTCGATACAAGCCACTTTTTCTTTCCAGCCGGACGACAAAAGAAGTTGTACCGAAGCCTTAGCCACAGCACAAGCCAGCGGATTTCCCATAAACGTAGGACCGTGCATAAAGACATTGGGATGATGAGAAGAAATACAATCAGCTACACGGTCAGTAGTCAGAACAGCAGAAAAAGTCATATACCCTCCGGTCAATGCCTTTCCAATGCACATGATATCCGGTTCTACTCCTGCATGTTCCCAGGCAAACAATTTACCGGTACGTCCAAAGCCGGTAGCTATTTCATCAAAAATCAGTAGCAAGCCATACTCACGACACAATTTGGCAGCCTCACGCAAATAGTTGGGATGATAGAACCACATTCCTCCGGCCCCCTGCACAATAGGCTCCAAAATGAGTCCTGCCAGTTCCTGATGATGCTGTTCAATAGCCTCACGCAACGGAAGAATATCTGCTTCATCCCACTCTCCCTCAAAACGACTTTTAGGTGAAGGCGCAAAAAAACGTACGGGTAAAGCCGAACCAAACAGACTGTGCATACCTGTTACCGGATCGCACACCGACATGGCATTCCAAGTATCACCATGATATCCCGAACGGATGGTTATAAAATTACTCTTCTCCGGTTTACCGGCTGCAAACTGATACTGCACAGCCATCTTCAAAGCTACTTCTACGGCCACGGAACCACTGTCTGCATAAAATATTTTCTGCATAGAAGGAGGTACCACTTCCAGCAACAGTTTTCCCAACTCGATGGCAGGGGTATGAGTCAGTCCTCCAAACATCACGTGCGACATCCGGCCCAACTGTTCCTCTATAGCTTTATTCAGTACCGGATGATTATATCCATGTACAGCACACCACCACGACGACATTCCATCAATAAGCCGTGTACCGTCTGATAATGTCAGTATGCATCCGTCTGCTCTTTCCACTTTATAAGTAGGCAACGGATTCAATGTCGATGTATAAGGATGCCACAAATGTTCTCTGTCGAAGCTATCCACAAGCTGTTCATAATTCATACCCTACCTCCTTGATTCGTTTTATATCTTCTTTTACTTTCGAGCCTAATGTAGTAAGCAAGTCTCCTACTATGGCCGAATTCACTCCCACATACAGTGCCTTACGGACAGCCTCCTCACTCAGAAGAGAGCGTCCTCCGGCAAAACGCAGATAAGCCGTCGGGTTCACAAAGCGGAACATAGCTATAGTCCGAAGAACCTCTTCATCAGACAAGCGGGGAGTCTTCTCCAATGGAGTTCCAGGAATAGGCTGCAACAAGTTCAATGGAATAGACTGTACATCCAGTTCCTTTAAAGTGAAAGCCAGTTCTACCCGCTGTTCCATACTCTCTCCCATACCTATAATACCACCACTACATACATCCATACCGGCACGGCGTGCTGCACGCAACGTCTCTATTTTCTGCTCCTGTGTATGAGTTGTACAAAGATTCGGGAAATAGGAAGGAGCTGTTTCCAGATTACAATGATAACGCTCTACCCCTGCCTGACGCAAACGCAGCAACTGCTCCTCTGTAGCCAGACCAAGTGAAGCACAAAGACAGATGGAAGTATGAGTGTGCAAGTAAGCAAAGCGTTCACACAAAATATCCAGCTCCTTGGAGGTAGGTCTTTTTCCACTTGTAACCAAAGAGAAGCGATGTACCCCCAGTTCCTCATTTGCCTGAGCATGACGTAAACATTCTTCTGCAGAAGCTAATCCATATTCTTCCACCCCTGTAGCATAATGGGCCGACTGTGCACACCATTTACAGTTTTCCGGACAACGTCCCGATTTAGCATTAATAATGGAGCACATATCAAACTTATGTGAAGCAAACTGTCCTGTCAAACGATGCGCAGCTTCACAAAGCGCTTCAAAAGGAGCTTCTTCCGCCAACCACAATGCTTCCTTCCGTGTCAACGAAACTCCTTCACCAACTTTTTTTTCCAGTTCTTCTACCATAATAAGATGTATAAAAAGAACGGAGTGACGAAGCAACCAGCTTTAGTATCTGCACAGATACCACACAGTTGCTTCGTCACTCCGTTTACATGAATGACAAATATCCGAAATGTCCAACCGGCATATACGCTACCCCGTACACAACCTCCGCCTGCAAACAACAGAGAAAGAAAATCACTTCCGTTTTCCCTTTGTGGGAAACCGGCATCTGCCTCCCAGTCGTCTTTATCTTCTGCCGCCAAATGCTGCACTCCCCTACAGTTATCCCTCAAAGAGAAAACCACTTTTGACTTATCCAAAGCAGAATCAGCAATACCTTTACCTACACTACCTATAGTAACATGGCAATGCAGACTTCCGAACACAGCATAACTCTTCCGACTCCAAAAACGGAAACGGACACTCTTTCGGTCGTGATGTAAAGTGCTTGTATGCATATTGAAACAATTCTATCGGCTGCAAATATAACAAAAGCCTTTTAACCGCAAAAATTACACTCAGAAAAAGAAAAATACACTGCAATGACACAAAAAGGCTGTTCGGCACAAATATTGATACAAATGAAACATTAAAGAAAATAACTCCTTTCAAATCAAAATTAAATTATTTTCTTTGCAGAGAATTTTGAGAGTATATGTTTAGGAATATTTATTGTAAAAGCATATCTACCCGACTATTCAAGAAGAAAGAGTAACAAAAACAGCATTAATAGATAAAGTAAAACAATGAAAGTTTGCAGTATAGAGACAACTAATACTTCCGAAAAAATCCTATCACACATCGAAAAAATTCGCTCAGAAGAACCATTTATCATCATCCTTTCTTCTTTCGATTGGATAAAACAGAGTTTGGAAAATATTTCTGAACTTTTGATCCAAAACCAGCAGACCGAAGCTTTGCATGCCATAGATACATTGAAAGAAGAGTGCATCAGTATGTTTGCGGTTCCAGATACAGATGAGGCGAATACATGTGCTACAAAAGCAGACATTACAGCACGGATAGACCATTTCGTACATTTGGCAAAGTCACATTCAGA
The DNA here is from genome assembly GCF_027529745.1 of Phocaeicola acetigenes. Taxonomy (NCBI): domain Bacteria; kingdom Pseudomonadati; phylum Bacteroidota; class Bacteroidia; order Bacteroidales; family Bacteroidaceae; genus Phocaeicola; species Phocaeicola acetigenes. The sequence goes on along the minus strand of NZ_JAPZVM010000002.1, from coordinate 174,922 downwards.
AGCATCTTGCCAGCAGGAAACAGATATAAGAACAACAGGAGGATACCTTTCGGCCATTCTTTGTACTGCATATTTGAAGTACAAAGGAATGAACGCATCCTTACTCGATGCTTCTGAATTTATCCAGTTGAATGAAGAACAGATTCCTGATATAAATTCCACGAACATACAGACAGAATCGGGTAAGATATATGTTATGCCGTCTAATGTATACCGAAACGAATCTGGTGAGGCGACCTATCTGATTGATATGTGTACCGATTTATATGCGCTTTATGTAGCAATTGCTTTCCAGGCAAAAGAACTTTTTTTAATTATGCCGACTCAAGGACTTCATTGCTTAGATAACGAAAAAAACGAGCTTTGTCTGACCTACGAAGAAGCCGGACACATGCTCATTACCGATGACATTCATATTGCGCACTCTACCCTCCTCTCGGCTCGTGAAAAACAAATCAGTATTCGCCTGATAAGCGATAATCAGGCGAACTTCCCTGCTATCTACATTGATGAAGAAAAGAAAAAGCATGATATAAAAGCCATAACTGTACGAAAGGATATCAACTATTTACGTATGTCACCTTTAGGTACAATTCCTTCATCGCAGGTATCTACACAAGCATTAGGTATCCTTGTAAACAATTTGGTACCCATTTATCTGCTTACATCTTCCAGTACAAACATATCGGTAGCCATAAGAGTTTATGACATTTTCTGGAATAAAATACTGAATGAACTCTCTCGATTTGCTAAAGTCACAGTAGAAAAGAATGTTACTGCCATATCTATATTAGGAGAGTTCGACTGGAATATCAGTAAAGTAGAAGCTCGCATAATCGATTTATTAAAAGACATTCCTATTTTAATGATTTCATATGGCAGCGACAACCAAAGTATATCAGTAGTAGTACGAGAAAAAGATACCCAGGAAGTGCTTCGTATTTTATCCAAGTATCTGTCGGGAGTTGAACCCAATCCTCAAAGTCTGACTTTCGCTCCTTACGAAGATCACTCTACCTGGTTTGTATAACCCCAAACAAGATTTTCGGATATTATTCACCATTCGGTCAAATTTGTGCACAAAATGTTTCAAATTTGACCGTTTTCATTTTCCCTTAGAATCGGAAACTACATAATCCACACAACCTCAACCGGTAAATTGCAGAAATAGTGTTTTCCCTTTTTGTCTTCTTTCTATTTTCATGGGTTCCTTCTAATTAATTCTTCATTTTTAACGCTTCATCTTCTATCTTTTTCTTATCTTTGTAGCGAAAGAAAATAATGTAGACAAACATCATTATCACATAACTTAAATAATAAGAATTATGGAATTTGTAACAAACGAAAAACTTACCATTGTAGGTGCTGCCGGTATGATCGGTTCTAACATGGCTCAGACTGCTATCATGATGGGCTTGACTAATAACATCTGTTTGTACGACCCGTACGCTCCGGGATTGGAAGGTGTTGCTGAAGAATTGTTCCACTGCGGTTTCGAAGGTGTAAACATCACTTTCACTTCAGATATCAAAGAAGCGCTGACTGGTGCTAAATATATCGTAAACTCAGGTGGTGCAGCACGTAAAGCTGGTATGACTCGTGAAGACCTGTTGAAAGGTAACGCTGCTATCGCTGAAGAATTCGGTAAAAACGTAAAAGCATACTGCCCGGATGTAAAACACATCGTTATCATCTTCAACCCAGCAGATATCACTGGTTTGATTACTTTGTTGTACTCAGGTTTGAAACCAGGTCAGGTTACAACATTGGCTGCTCTTGACTCTACTCGTCTGCGTAGCGAATTGGCTAAACATTTCGGTATTTCTATGGACGCTGTTGAAAACTGCCGTACTTACGGTGGTCATGGCGAACAGATGGCTGTATTTGCTTCTACTGCAAAAGTAAACGGTAAAGCTTTGACAGACATCATCGGTACTGATGCTTTGACTAAAGAACAGTGGGCTGAAATCCAGCAGAAAGTAACTAAAGGTGGTGCAAACATCATCAACTTGCGTGGCCGTTCTTCATTCCAGAGCCCATCATACGTTTCTATCGAAATGATTGGTGCTGCTATGGGTGGAAAAGCATTCCGTTGGCCTGCTGGTACTTACGTTTCTAACGCTAAGTACGATCACATCATGATGGCTTGGGAAACTTCTATCGATACTGAAGGTTGCCACTGCGCTGAATTGAACGGTACTGCAGAAGAACAGGCTGCTTTGGATAAGAGCTACGAACACTTGTGCGCTTTGCGTGACGAAGTTATCGCAATGGGCGTTCTTCCTCCAGTATCAGAATGGAACAAACTGAACCCGAACATTAAATAATATATAGTTTGAATTCAGTGAAAGAGGCTATCTCAAAATAAATTGGGATGGCCTCTTTTTTTTTAATTTTAAATGATTAGGGATTTCTCTATTATAAGAACTTCCCAGTACCATTCATCTACATAAAAAGCACTCATTATCATAAATATAAACTCACGATTCCAACTGCCGGTTCAAACCGACGACGTCGGCTATACATTCAGCCACGTTGGCTGTACAGCCAACAACGGCAATTCTACATTCAACGACGACGATTAAAAGTTCCGACATTCATCATTGCTCCTTTATTTCTGTTACATCATCTACCGGTTGATAAGACCGGCCTTTTTCCTCCCTCTGTCTTCACTTTTTAACTTTATAAAAATGAACCATTTACTCTTTATTTTGTTCCTTCTAGATGTAATAGCTATAAAAAACACATTTTATGAAATCAAGAAAGTATTTTCTCCTTTTCATTTTATCGACCAGCAACAGCCTTGTATGTGCCAATGAAATACAGCTAAATATAAATAATGATACCACAGGGCATGCAAAAACATTCACCAAGCAGCCTCATTTTACTACATACGATTATTTCAAAAGAGAGTTCTCATACATGGGAATTCCCTTTATTGTATCCGGTCTTGTAGTCAAAAAACAGAACAGCGACTTCCGTACTTTAAGAAACCGGTTCAATCCAACCTTTCACCAACGTTACGACGACTATACCCAGTATGTCCCCCTTGCTGCTACATGGGGAATGAAATTGGCCGGTGTGGAAAGCCGAAGTTCGTGGAAAGAATTGGCAGTAAGCAATGTATTTTCGGCAGCACTAATGGCTGGATTCGTCAACACCTTGAAATATACGACCAAAGAAACCCGTCCGGATAATTCTTCCGACAACTCCTTTCCATCGGGACATACAGCTACTGCCTTTATGTGTGCGACTATTCTGCATAAAGAATACGGAATGAAAAGTCCCTGGTATAGCATAGGCGGATATACCCTGGCTGGACTTACCGGAGTGACACGTCAGTTGAACAACCGGCATTGGATTGGAGATGTGCTTGTGGGGGCTGGGATAGGTATGATATCAACTGATTTGGGATACTTTTTTTTCGGACCTGATTTTTAAACGTAATCAGACAGATACATGGAATGTAAATCCTACTTATAATCGTTATGACAACCCTTCATTCTTAAGTTTCAACATGGGGATTGCTTCCGGACCTTCGATGCTGAAAACAGCCGAGATATACGACTCGGAAGGAGGGAATCCGTTAGGCATGAAGCTTAAAGTCAGCACCGCTACCGTAGTAAGTGTAGAAGGAGCCTACTTTCTCAATCCATACATCGGAATGGGAGGACGGTTGAAGGTGGCTACACTTCCTGTAACAGCCGATATACCTACAGAAAATCTGAAGAACTTCGATTTGGACAGCGATTTACAAGCTGGAGCACCAGTCAATATGTTTCTGCTTGAAGGATTGGAATCGGACCATTTGGGAATGCTGGACATTGATTTGGGAGTGTATTTCTCTTATCCATTGAGCCGGCACTTTCAGATAGGAAGCAAGCTGCTGATGGGATGCAGAAGAACGGCCAATTTCAGTCTGAACTCACTCAGCCGAATCAATCCCCAGATTTTTGACCGACAGATTGTGAGTGAAGAAGCATATAAGAAATTCTATAAGGAAGATGTTGACTTCTATTTGCAACAAGAGCAAATCAGTCAAGCCGAATTGCTGAACAGTACTTTTGCAGACGAAGAGTTTCTAAGGATACGAAGAAGTTCGACCTATAAAATAGGGACTGGATTTTCATTTACCTACCGGTATAAAGAAGATGCAGCCCTCCGGCTATATTGTGACTACGACTTTGCTGCTCCCCGCCTCACCTACGAGCTGAATAACTCATGGGTAAACGAGGATGGAACGCGTCAGACACATTCGTACAGCAGAAAAACCCCGATGCACAACTTTACATTCGGAGCCTCTATTGCCTTTGTATTTTAACATACAGTCTGCCCGAAAGAGAGGCGAACAAAAAGGAATTGCACATTCTACATATTTTTATTATTTTCGCCTCTTAATATGATTGACCAAGCTACCATAGACCGAATACTCGATGCTGCGCAAATTGTAGACGTAGTATCCGAATTTGTCACTCTCCGACGCAGAGGAGTGAACTACATCGGTTTATGCCCGTTTCATAACGAAAAAACACCATCATTCAGTGTTTCACCCAGCAAAGGATTATGCAAATGTTTCAGTTGTGGAAAAGGAGGAAACGTAGTGCACTTCATTATGGAGCACGAACAGCTCTCGTACTATGAAGCACTGAAATGGCTGGCAAAGAAATACAACATTGAAATAAAGGAGCGCGAACTGACTACAGAAGAAAAACAGGCACAAAGCCTTCGGGAAAGTCTGTTTGTTGTCAACCAGTTCGCATCGGAATATTTCCAGAATATCCTGTACAACGATATCGACGGCCAGCGCATCGGTATGACTTATCTGAGAGGACGTGGCTTTCGTGACGATATCATCAAGAAATTCCAGTTGGGATTCAGTACAGAAAGCCACGATGCACTGGCCAAGGCTGCCATACAAAAAGGATTTAAGGAAGACTATCTGGTAAAGACCGGGTTGTGCTACCGTAAAGACGACGGAAGTTTGAGGGACCGTTTCTGGGGACGTGTCATCTTCCCCGTACATACACTTTCCGGAAAGGTCGTAGCTTTTGGAGGACGTGTACTTAGTGCTGCTACCAAGAACGTACAGATGAAGTACGTCAATTCTCCCGAATCTGAAATCTACCACAAAAGCCGGGAACTGTATGGCATCTATTTTGCCAAACAGGCTATCGTGCGACAAGACCGTTGCTTCCTGGTTGAGGGGTATACCGACGTTATTTCCATGCACCAGAGTGGAATAGAAAATGTGGTAGCCTCATCGGGTACAGCTCTTACTTCCGAGCAAATCCGTCTGATTCACCGTTTTACAAACAACATCACAATGCTGTACGATGGTGACGGAGCAGGTATCAAAGCCAGTCTCCGAGGAATTGATATGTTGCTGGAGGAAGGAATGAACATCAAGGTATGTCTGCTTCCTGACGGTGATGACCCCGATAGTTTTGCACGAAAACATAATGCAACCGACTATCAGGCTTACATCAACGGACATGAGGTGGACTTTATCCGCTTCAAGACCAATCTTCTGATGGAAGAAGCGGGAAAAGATCCTATCAAGCGTGCCTCACTGATTTCAAGTATCGTAAAAAGTATATCGGTGATTCCTGATGCCATTGTCCGCTCTGTTTATATCCGTGAATGCAGCCAGCTGCTTCAGATGGAGGAAAAGATATTGGTAGAAGCTACTGCCAAGCTGACTGAACAGGCAAGGGAGGCTAAATTCAAGGAAGAACAGAGAAAACAGTATCGTGCCCAACAGCAGACTACTGCTGCTCCAACTCCTCCCCCCAGTACCAATAAGGAGGAACAGGCGCCACAGGTATATCCGGAAACGGCTCCGCTGCCCGAACTGATTCCCGAGGTTTCATCGGCAGAACCGGAACAGCTACAACCACCTTTCCCAGTAGATATAGTTCCGCCGGAAGACAGTTATCAGTCTTATATCCCCGTTACAGGCAACGAACAAAAAATATTCTACGAGAAAGAACAGGAACTGATGCGCGTACTGATTCGGTACGGCGAGAAAGTGATGTGTTATATCGAAAATGAAGATGGAGAGCAGCTTCCTTTTACAGTAACCGAATGCATCTCTTCCGGACTGGCAGAAGATGAACTGCAGTTTCACGATGCCCTGCACCGAAGAGTTTTGAAAGAAGCTGAAACGCATATACATGACGAAAATTTTATAGCAGAACGCTACTTCATTGCTTCTCCCGATCCGGAAATAAGCAAACTGGCAGTAGAAATGGCAAGCGACCGCTATCAGCTTAGTAAATATCACTCCAAGGGACAGAAAATTGTGACTGACGAAGAACGTCTGTACGAACTTGTTCCTCGCTTGCTGCTGGATTTCAAGTTAGCTATCGTTACCGAAGAAATGAAACATACGTTACAGGCACTAAGCAAACCGGAAATAGCCAATGACCCGCAACGCTGTAACGAAATTATGCAGCGTTATAAGGAATTGCACCAGACCCAAAGTCTGATGGCACAACGAGCCGGCGACCGAGTGGTTCTGAAAGCCTGACTTTTATATGCAGCAAAAGATGTATGCCTCTTTCATACCTCTTTTGCTGCTATTTTTCTTTATCTGTTAGAACTGGAAATAAATAAACGGCTGGATATCGCTGCTTTTTACCTGAATTACGATATAAATAAGTCCTATTAAAATCAAGGCTTGTGCTACAAGTGGCAGACGCACTACACCACGGCAGAAGTAATTCTGCCAACTGTCCGGACACCAGTGCAACAGATACCCGATAAGCATGAAGGCAAAGACCTCCCAGTAACCGGTAAGCAATTGTCCCAACAACTCCGGATGGAAAGCAGTAACAATCTGCCGGATCATAGTCATAGAGGCTTCAAATGTTGTATTACGGAAGAATATCCAGCAGAAGCATACAAAATGAAAAGTCAGTACGACTGCAAAGAATTTCTTTATTCCGGTACTCTGGTAATGTTTAGGACGTTTCAGCAAACTACGCAGAAATTTATGTATTGCCAAAGCCACGCCATGGAGTCCTCCCCATACGATAAAGTTCCAGGAAGCTCCATGCCAGAGTCCTCCCAAAAGCATAGTCAATATCAGATTAATATAAGTGCGCAGTTTCCCTTTCCGGTTTCCTCCCAGCGAAATATAAAGATAATCGCGCAACCAGGTAGACAACGAGATATGCCAACAGTGCCAGAATTCGGTCACACTGTCCGACTTGTAAGGAGAATTAAAGTTGATAGGAAAGCGGAACCCCAATAACAAAGCAATACCAATAGCCATATCACTATAACCGGAGAAATCGCAATAAATCTGAAGGGCATATCCATATACCCCAAACAGATTCTCTATACCGGAATAAAGCCCGGGATTATCGAAGATTCTTTCTACAAAGTTAATGCTGATGTAATCGGATATAACTGCTTTTTTAAACAGACCGCTTATGATGAAAAACACACCCTGTCCGAACATTTCATTCGACACAAACAGGGGCTGACGGATTTGAGGAATGAAATCGCGGGCACGTACAATAGGACCGGCAACCAGCTGCGGAAAGAAAGATACGTAGAACACATAATCCAGCAGATTGTCAAGCGGCTTCAAATCACGACGATACACATCGAGTGTATAACTCAACGACTGGAAAGTAAAAAACGAAATACCCACCGGCAGGAAAATATCCAATGGCTCGAATGTACCATTCCATAAGGGAGCCAGCATTTCGTAAAAGAAGTTGGTATATTTAAAATAGCATAACAGTCCTAAATTAATTGCAAGACTGAGGGTTACCAGCATTTTACGCTTCCACAATGTTTCGATACGAGCAATCTGGCGAGCCAGCAGAAAATCGCTCACCGTGACAATGCCCAGCAAGAAAAAGTAGACACCACTACTTTTATAGTAAAAGTAATACGAGAATAACGATACAAACAGCAGTCGTGCAGTAGTTTTCCGCTGCAGCAGCATATACACCAGACTGAACCCTAAAAACAAGAACAAAAACAGTCCACTACTGAATATCATCGGCTGCTTAGGATCGTACGTCAATATATCGGTCAGTTTACTCCAGTCTATTTCCCACATATTTATTATATTCTTTTATCAATGCTTCGTGTAATAATAATCCTTGTAAAATATATCCTTCGCGTGTAAAATGAATTTTGTCACGCTGGAACAGATGAGCTGCAGTCCAATTCCGGCAGGCATATTGACTTCCTCCTGCCACATGATACATATCCCATACTGCCAATTGATTCTCTTCCGCAAATTTTAGCTGAGTATCGACCACTAAAGAAGTGCGAGGGTTTATGACACGTCCCCTTCGTCCGTTACGCACATAAGCTCCCGGAGGAGTAGTCAGCAGAAAAGTCACATTCGGACATTCCGACTTGATTTTATCAATCAAATGCTTCATTTCCACTGTATGCAATGTCTGTGCATACCGTCTGCCATGTGCCTCATTTGTTCCAAAAGAAAGAATCACCAAATCGGGCTGAAGAGAAGTTACCTCACGCATACGCTCTTCTGTAGCATAAGTACCACAAGTAGCTCCATTCACTCCTATTACATGATATACCACTCCTACGTTACCCGTTTCTTTTGCAATTCCGGATGTCTGATAAGTTAAGGGAATAGGTTCTACTGCATTTCTTCCAAAATCTTCTTCCAAATAACTGCGAACAATATAAGGAAATACGTGTCCACGCACATGTGAATCGCCTATATGTACAATACGTACCGGCTTTTCCAGCTTACACAATTTTTCCCAAAAAGGTGCTAAAGAAAAAGTTGGATCGAATATCTCATTTTCTTGTACACCTTTGAAACTATCAGGCATAGGAGATTCTACGGTCAACAGCTTCAGCAATTGCTTTATTTCTTTACTGACATATACCGGAGTAGAATGTGTATCAGCTTTAGCCTTTCGAGGCAAAGGGTCTTGTGCATATCCGCTCATAACCATCCATACACATACACACCACGCAATCAGCCTGTATTTATTCTGCTTCATACGCTTTCCGTTTCTCATGTTGTTCCTTACCGTACATCAAAGCTTCAAACAAAAGACCAGCAATGTGTTTACCGCCTCTAAAGTTGATATGTGTATAATCGTAATTTGCCATAGAAGGCTTGCTGTTTACCATTTCCACCATACTTCCTTCACCTCCCATGGCTTGAAATAAATTCCAAAAAGCCACATGAGTTTCTGCCGCTAAAGCCTGTTGATAACGAATCAGATTTTTCACTCCCGGCATGGTACGAAGTTCTCCATTTTCATCCTTATATTCTCTGTCTCCTATTCCCACAATCAGAATAGAAGCTTCTGGAAAAGCCTCTTTCAAACGGTTTACCACTTTTGCCATTGGAACTTTATAATAAGAATAGTCTTTCCCTTCCTGAAAAGCCACATTCAACCCATATTGCAATACAATCAAATCGTATGTACGCAAGCGATTGTAAGCTTTCAAGGTAGCCATTGGTATCCGCCCTAACTGCTGTCCTCCGCTACCACGAGTACTGAAGTTATCCAATGTTATTCCTTCTTCTCCATCCATTGTCACTCCATAGAAAGTAGCTACAGAATCCACCTTCTCTACTTTCCAGCAAATATTCCGGATGTTCCCCTCTACTGTAGCCGCCTGCATACTTTCGGCACCTGAGAAATGATAAGAGACAGGAGTACCTCCATTGATACTTGCGGAAAGAATCAGCGAATCGGAAGTATGGAAATAAAAAGTGGAAATACGACAGGAATCCAGTCGGGAAGCATATTTACGCTGTCCCTTCAAAGTAACAGATGCACCCTTCCCGGCTATGAAATAATGGTTGGACAAGTCTTGGCGTGCATCATCAAAAAAAGTAGAATCGGTCACGGAATGACTTTCCCATCCATCGAAAGAATGAAGTACCGTAGGACGGAAACCTGCTATTTTAGAGGTTACGGATACATAACCTACCCCACAACCTCCAAACTTGTTTTGGAGCATTGCACGCAAATCTCCCGTTAAAATATCTGCCTCAATAAATGAATCCCCAAAATAAGCAATACGAACCGGACGATTTAATGTAGAACGATTCGTCAAGGCCTCATAAAAATGAGTCATCCCACGCATCGTAGAATCTGAGTAATCTTCAATGCAGGTAATTCCGGTCTTGCAAGTATCAACAAACGTCGGCTTTACTACAGGAGGAAGAAGTACGGTATCCGAATCGGCAACTTCCACAATATCCGGACGTAAATCAGCTAGTAAATCTACTTTACGCAATGGCTTATCATTCACCTTAACAGGAGGCAGATAATGCAAAGCCAACAGTCCGACAACGACTAATAAAGTAAATAGGAATGTAAATGATATCTTATTCTTCATGCACATGTTTCTAAAAAACAAGTGCAAAGATAGTTTTATTTTTCATTACTTTTCTCTCACATCGCACAAGAAAGCATCTACCATCTTTCTTCCTTTTTCTGTAGTAATGCCGCGCATGTGCAAAAAAGTAATTTCCCTATAAATATCAGACAATGGATAGTTTTCCGATAAATCAGAATGAATAATCAGATCCAACTGCATAGACATGGCCTGATTGATAATCTCAAAATTTATATCTTCACGAAAGATTCCCTGTTTCACCCCTTCATTGAAATGATTTAATGCCGCTGCATCGGAAGAACGTTGTTCTTCTCTTATAAACTCCAACACCTTGGGATATTTCCGAAGGTCACGAAGAAACTGAGGATTCAATTCGTACAATTCTTTCGATTTTCTTCGATAAAAAGCAAAGATTACTTCCAAAGCATTATCAGCCTTGGAAGCAATCTCTATAATGTATTCATTCATTTCCTGCCGATGCATCCGAATGACTTCCATCAGCAACTGTTCTTTGTCATGAAACAATTCATAAAGAGTACGTTTAGACATAGAGAGCGAAAAAGCAATATCATCCATACGTACACTTCTGATCCCCGACTTGGTAAAAGCACGGGAAGCGGCATCCACAATCTGCTTTCGCAAAAGTTCTTTATCGTTTTTAGTCCTCCTTACGTTATTACTCATGCTTAATGAATGATTCCTAATTTAGATGTTTCTACAAATTCAATAATCTGTTCTATTTCCGGACTATTTGGAATTTGTTCTCTTATTCGTAGTAAAGCATCATGCTGTGATGTATTGGCCTTATACAAAATACGGTAAGCCTGAGCAATATGCTTTATCAGTGTTTCCGAAAATCCAAAATGCTCCAATACTACAGTATTTATACTATAAAACGCAATCGGTTCGTGCGCTGCTACGATGAAAGGAGGTATATCCTTTATAAAACGACATCCACCTTGTACAATAGAGAAACTACCTAATCGGGTTTTACCTTGCATCAAGACATTTGAAGTCAGAATTGCATTATCAAATATCTTACAGTTACCAGAAACCTGCGAACCATTACCAATGATACATTTGCTTCCCACTTCAACATCGTGTGACAAACGCGCTCCGGTCATGATAAAATTGTTATCACCAATAGAGCTTTCGTGTTCTACATGAGTTCCACGAATAATCACTGCATTTTCCCGAATCACGTTATTGTTTCCAATACGGGCAATGGTCTCTTCACCAGAATAATCAAAATCCTGAGGAGTTGCAGCTACTACAGCTCCCTGATACACGGTGTTTCCATTTCCCATACGAGTACCGCTCATCAGGCTCGCATAAGGCATAATCACATTGTCATCTCCAATTTCTACATTCTTATCAATGTAGGCAAAAGGATGGACAGTCACGTTGTTTCCAATCTTTGCAGACGGATCAACATAAGCTAAAGGACTAATCATAGTTATTTTATTTAAAGGTTAAACTATTCTCTTCCGCCTCCCAATGCACTATACAAGTTGATTACAGCCTGCATACGCTGGAAATTATCAGCCACTTCACTCAGTTGTGCACTAAGCAAACTTTGTTGTGCTGTCAGGATTTCCAAATAGGTAGCATCTCCACTTTGGAACAACGCTTTGGTGTAAGTTACAGCTTTGTCCAATTGTTCTACCTGTCCTTTATCCTCCTGTAATTTTTTATTTTGAGTTTCATACAAGAATAATGCATCACTTACTTCCTGTCCAGCTTTCAGGATAGCCTGTTGATAATTCATCTGGGCAATCTTTTCTTCAGCCTTAGACACTTTCAGGTTAGCAATCAATTTTCCATTGTTGAAAATAGGTTGAGTAAGAGAACCTATAGCAGTCAACAGCACTTTTCCGGGATTGACAACCATCGCACCAGCACTGTTAGTCCATCCAGCAGTACCAGTAATATTCAAGCCAGGATAAAATGCAGCACGAGCCTGATTAGTAGTATAATAAGCACTTGCCAATGTCATTTCTGCCACTTTCACATCAGGACGGTTCTCCAACAACTGCAAAGGAACACCAGCAGTCAACTCTTCCGGCATCACCTGTTCATCCAATGTACTTCTTTCAATAGTCTGAGGAGCCTTGGCCAATAATACAGCTAAAGAGTTTTCTGTTTCACGTACCTGACGTTTCAAATCCATCAAAGAAGCTTCTACCTGATGACTGGCAGCACGCATCTGTGCAACAGCGGCCTCAGTTGTCATACCGGCAATTTTCATAGCTTCCATTACACGTACATTTTCCTTGTAAATAGCAGATGTTTCTGTAGTAATTTCTACCTGACGATCTAACATCAACAAAGAATAATAAATATTGGCAATACCACAAATCAGCTGAGAACGAACAGCCTGCTGTGCATATTTACTCTGCAAATAGGCTGTTTTTTGATTACGATTGGCATTCAATAACTTACCGAACAAATCGATTTCCCAACTTGCAGCTACCGGCAACTGATAAGTTTTTGAAGTTTTTGAACCATCAAAACTACTCAAAGTTCCTTGTGGAGCTAAATTGATAGAAGGGAGATAAGAAAGACGAGCTGAAGTCAACATGACTTTTGCTTCTTCCACCCGCAAGATAGCGGCCTGCATATCTACATTATTAGCCAATCCTTCTTCTATCAAACTCTGCAATTTCGCATCACGGAAGATTTCCTGCCAAGGTAAATTTCCCATATTCATGGTATCAGCGGCCAATGTATCCACAGCCGATACCGGATCACGGTAAATACCCGAAGCATCAATTGATTCCGGACGGTCATATGCCTTGTAAATGTGGCAACTGCTCATCATAGCAGTTGCACACATCATTCCTATAATTTGTTTTTTCATTATTTCTTCGTATTTTTTAAAGAGTACTGTTCAATTTCAGATTGTACTTCACTTTCATCCAAACCATCCCATTCCATCGGTTTCACTTTTTCTTGTAACCACTGGAATATTACAAACAGCACTGGAACAATGAATATCTGTAATATCATACCAATCAACATACCACCGATAGTAGAAGCTCCCAAAGTACGGTTACCATGAGCACCTACACCCATCGCCAACATCAACGGAATCAAACCGACAATCATCGCCAAAGAAGTCATCAAAATCGGTCGCAAACGAGCAGCAGCTCCCAAAACGGCAGCCCAAGAAATACTCATACCTTGTTTACGACGATCAAGAGCAAACTCTACAATCAAAATAGCATTCTTAGCCAACAGCCCCATCAACATAATCAAGGCAATCTGCATATAGATATCATTTGACATGGAGCCAAGAACCATCTTCAATGCAGGAATACTTCCTAAAGCCGCAAATCCATTTACAAATACAAAGCTACCCATCAAACCGAAAGGAACAGAAAGCAATACTGACAACGGCAAGATGTAACTTTCATACTGTGCACTCAGCAACAAGTAAACAAAGACAAAGCACAATACGAAAATAATACCGGTAGAACTTCCACTTGTCTGCGCCTCTTCACGGGCCATACCACCTAACTCATAACCAAATCCAGTTGGCAGATTTTCCTTTGCAACTTCCGCAATTGCCTGAAGAGCCTGACCAGAAGTGTATCCAGAAGCAGGAGCCACCATTACTTTCATTGATGTATACAAGTTAAAACGGTTGATGATATCAGGACCATATACTTTTTTCAAAGAAACAAACTGAGTAATCGGAGCCATATCTCCATTATTCGCACGCACTTTTACACCATTGAGCGACTCCATATTCTTTGTTGCATCAGGTTCTGCCTGAATCATTACACGATACATCTTACCAAAACGGTTAAAGTTAGATGCATACAAACCTCCAAAATATCCTTGCATGGTAGAAAGAATATCACTCGGACTAATACCTGCTTTCTTACAAGCTGCTGCATCTATATCCAATTGGTATTGCGGGAAATTCGGGTTGAAAGTGGTCTGTGCACGACTAATTTCCGGACGTTTTTCCAATGCTGCGATATAATCCTTTACCACATCAAAGAAGTGATTCAAATCACCACCAGTCTTATCTTGCATGTTCAACTCAATATCACTTGACACTGAATAACCAGGAATCATAGGAGGAGCAAAGAACAATACCTGTGCATCCTTGATTACTTTCTGAGCACGCATAAACAAAGTGGCAACAACCATATCAGAATTCTGCATAGTAGAACGTTCTTCCCAGTCTTTTAACTTGATGATGACAGAACCATAAGAAGGACCTTGACCACCAATAAAACTATAACCAGAAATAATAGTACGTGATTGAACTGCTGGATCTACAGCCACCAAACTATCTACTTTTGCCAAAACGTCCATAGCACGTTCTTGAGAAGTACCAGGAGGCAATGTTACAGCACCCATAATTGTACCTGTATCTTCATTCGGAACCATACCTGTAGGAGTAGTGTTCATAAAGAATACCAATAAAACAATAGATGCACCAACCAGACCCAATGACAACCATTTTTTATGGATAAAGAATACAACACGTTTCTTGTACTTCTTCAGCAATGAATCGTAAGCAGCATTAAAGGATACATGAAAACGATCTATTAAAGACATCTTTTTCTTACTACCATGCTCTCCTGTATGAGGCTTCAGGAAAATAGCACACAAAGCCGGAGAAAGAGTCAACGCATTCAAAGCTGAAAAGCCAATAGAAATAGCCATAGTCAAACCAAACTGACGATAGAATGTACCAGCTGTACCTCCCATGAAACTTACCGGGATAAATACAGACATCATCACCAAGGTAATAGAAACGATAGCACCACCGAGTTCGCTCATAGCATCAATAGATGCTTCACGAGCAGATTTGTATCCTTGGTCCAATTTGGCATGCACACCTTCGACCACCACAATCGCATCATCGACTACAATCGCAATAGCTAACACCATCGCTGACAAAGTCAACAAGTTAACACTAAAGCCAATCAGTTTCAAAACAAAGAAAGTAGCAATCAATGCTACCGGAATAGCAATAGCCGGAATTAAAGTAGAACGAAAATCTTGCAAGAAAATATATACTACAATAAATACCAAGATAAATGCTTCTATCAATGTCTTGATAACTTCATGAATTGAAGCATACAAGAAGTCGTTTGCATTTTGAGCAACATTGATTTTTAAACCTGCAGGCAAACTTTCTTCAGCTTTGCTGATTACATCCAACAAATTATTAATGGTTTCAGTTGCATTGGTACCTGCCATCTGGAAAACGATACAAGTTACGGCTTTATGACCATTTACTGTATTGTTGAAAGTATAAGCCAAACGTCCTAATTCAATTCGAGCAACATCTCCCAAACGAAGCACTTCACCATCAGGTAAAGCCTTAACAACAATATCTTCAAACTCCTCTGTTTGCTGCAAACGTCCTTTATAACGAATAGTGTATTGATAAGTCTGGTTACCACGTTCACCAAACTGTCCAGGAGCCGCTTCAATATTCTGCTCAGCCAAGACACCTGAGATATCAGCAGGAACCAACTTATATTGTGCCATTACATCCGGTTTCAACCAGATACGCATAGAGTAGTCCTGTCCCATGACGTTGGCATCACCCACACCCTTCACACGCTGAACTTCCGGAATCAAGTTAATCTTCGCATAGTTCTCTATAAACTCAATATTATACTTGTCTTCGGCATCATACAATGAAAAAATCAGCAACATAGAGTTCTGTCGCTTTTGAGTCGTTACACCCACTTTTGTTACTTCTGCCGGCAACAATCCTTGTGCCATAGAAACACGGTTCTGAACATTGACCGCCGCCATATCCGGATCTGTCCCTTGGTTGAAATATACACTAATTTCAGCAGAACCGTTATTTGAGGCACTAGACTGAATATACATCATGTTTTCTACACCATTGATTTGATCTTCCAACGGTGCAATTACTGAATTCAATACAGTTTGTGCATTGGCTCCGGTATAAGTAGCTCGTACTGATACAGTAGGAGGCGCAATATCCGGATACTGTGTAACAGGCAAGGTAGCCAAACCTATTATACCCAGAATTACCATCAAGATAGAAATTACCGTTGATAGTACCGGACGATTAATAAATTTATCTAGTTTCATTTTATACCTTATATATTATATAAACGATATTGTTTTAAATTCTTCCGATTATTTAAAAGCTGTAGCAAAATTACCATCGTGCTGGTCTTTCAATGCCTGCTGATATTTTGCTTCTTTCTGAGCTACAGTAATGGGAACTATTTTTTGTCCATCCTGCAAATTCTGTACACCCTCCACTACTATTTTATCACCTGCATTCAAACCACTTGTTACTATATAATTTTTTCCATCATTCAGATTGGAAATCTTTACCTCTGTATGCTTCAATGTACTATCAGCCTGAAGTACATATACAAACTTCTTATCCTGAATTTCCTGAGTAGCAGTCTGAGGTATCAATATTACATTTTCCATTGCATATGGGAAAACAACATTAGCCATACCTCCACTACGTAAAATATTCTGTTTATTCGGGAAAATAGCACGCATACTTACCGAACCCGTTGTCTGATCGATCACTCCACTTACAGCATCAATTTTTCCACTATCTGCATAAAGAGTTCCATCAGCCAACTGTAACTGTACAGCAGGCATTTTTTCCAATTGTTCCTTCAGTGTACCACCCGCACGTGTCAAGTCCAGCAACTGTTTTTCTGTCATAGAGAAATACACATACATATCACCAATCTGAGAAACTGTTGTCAGAGGTTCGGCAACCGAAGGACTCACTAAGGCACCTACACGATAAGGGAAAGTACCAATCACTCCATCAGAAGGACTTGTCACTGTACAAAATCCTAAATTTTGCTTTGCTGCAGCATAAGCAGCTTTAGCCTGCGCTGCATTTGCTTTTGCTGTAAGTAAATTATTCACAGCTGTTTGATATTCAAAATCACTGATGATTTTCTGTTCATGAAGCATTTTCTTATTTACTTCAGTTTCTGCTACAGTTTTCAGGTTTGCTTCAGCTGATTCCACTCCAGCTTTAGCCTGATCATAAGCAGCTTTATACTGAGTAGGATCAATTTCAAACAAAGCCTGTCCTTTACGTACAGTTGCACCTTCATCCACACACAACTTTACAATAAATCCAGATACTTGTGGACGAATTTCAATATCTTGCAAACCCTTAATTGTTGCAGGATACTGTGTAGTCTGTTCACTTGAAGTAAACGAAACTGTCTCTACAGCAAACTCATCGTCACCTAATTTCATTCCGCCTTGACCACCACAAGCAGTCAGCAAAAACATACCTAATGCCACCATGGCTATTCGGCTTGAAGAAAAACTTCTGTTTTTTTCCACTCTCATATTCATTTTAAAAAATAATTAATATTTCATTCACTATTTCCCCAAAAACATCCCTTAGTATTGAAAACTTTTCAACGCTACTTAGTTTTTATCTTTGCAAAGATAGAAAAAAAATTACTCCTTAACTCCCTGTTTTAACTAACAATAACCATAATGTTCGGTTATCCTTACAGATAGGCAAATTTATCCTATTAATTGACCGATTGTACCGACAAAAACCTTGAAGAAGAATAAACAGTTTATGGTTTTTTAAATAAAATAATCTTCCATTTGTTATTTTATTCCTACATTTGTACGACACATAATACGAATATAAACAAAACCAATAGAAATATGACTAAGATAACAAAAGAGGCTGCCTTATTATATCATTCTCAAGGTAAGCCAGGAAAAATTGAGGTTATTCCAACCAAACCTTATCAAACACAAAGAGATTTATCATTAGCCTACTCTCCCGGAGTAGCAGAACCTTGTCTGGAAATCCAAAAAGATCCTAAAACAGCATATGACTATACAGCTAAAGGAAACCTAGTAGCCGTAATATCCAATGGAACAGCCGTTTTAGGACTCGGAGATATTGGCGCGATGAGTGGTAAGCCTGTTATGGAGGGAAAAGGTTTGCTTTTCAAGATTTATGCAGGTATCGACGTGTTTGATATTGAAGTAAATGAAAAAGACCCTGACAAATTTATCGAAGCAGTCAAGGCAATAGCTCCCACATTTGGGGGTATCAACCTGGAAGATATCAAAGCCCCTGAGTGCTTTAAAATCGAGCAGCGCCTAAAAGAAGAATTGGACATTCCTGTTATGCACGATGACCAGCACGGTACTGCAATTATCTCAAGTGCCGGATTGCTCAATGCATTGGAAGTTGCCGGCAAAAAAATTGAAGATGTTAAAATTGTAGTCAACGGTGCAGGAGCCTCTGCTGTATCTTGTACAAAACTCTACATTGCTTTAGGAGCACGTCTGGAAAACATTGTCATGCTCGACAGCAAGGGAGTAATTTCCAAAACCCGTACAGACTTAAATGAGCAAAAGAAATTTTTTGCAACCGACCGCACCGATATACATACATTGGAAGAGGCAATCAAAGGGGCTGATGTATTCTTAGGATTGTCCAAAGGCAATGTACTTAGTCAGGATATGGTACGTAGCATGGCAAGCCATCCGATTGTATTTGCTCTGGCAAATCCGACTCCGGAAATTTCATACGAAGATGCAATGGCATCACGCCCAGACGTATTAATGTCTACCGGACGTTCCGATTATCCCAACCAGATAAACAACGTTATCGGCTTCCCTTATATTTTCCGAGGAGCTCTTGATACACGTGCTACTGCCATCAACGAAGAAATGAAACTGGCAGCCGTACATGCTATAGCCTCTTTAGCCAAGAAACCGGTTCCCGATGTAGTGAACGAAGCTTATCATGTAAACAACCTGACATTCGGTCCCGAATATTTCATTCCCAAACCGGTTGACCCACGCCTTATTACAGAAGTATCTATGGCTGTAGCAAAAGCAGCTATGGAATCGGGAGTAGCACGTAAGCAAATCACCGACTGGGAAGAATACAAGAACCACCTGCGCGAACTGATGGGACAAGAAAACAAACTGACCCGTCAGTTATACGATACAGCCCGCCGTTGCCCACAACGTGTGGTATTCGCTGAAGGCGGTCACCCAAACATGCTAAAGGCAGCCGTTGAAGCCAAGTCTGAAGGATTATGTCATCCTATTATATTAGGAAATGAAGAACGTATCGAAAAACTGGCTAAAGAACTCGACCTCAGTCTGGAAGGCATAGAAATCGTAAATCTTCGTCACGACCGAGAAGCTGAACGCCGCGAACGCTATGCACACATTTTATGTGAAAAACGTGCGCGCGAAGGTGCCAACTACCAGGAAGCCAACGATAAGATGTTCGAACGTAACTACTTTGGTATGATGATGGTAGAAACAGGAGATGCCGATGCTTTTGTAACCGGACTTTATACAAAATATTCGAATACCATCAAAGTAGCCAAGGAAGTAATCGGTATCCAACCCGGTTACAACCATTTTGGAACAATGCATATCCTTAATTCAAAGAAAGGTACCTATTTCATTGCAGATACACTAATCAATCGCCATCCCGATACAGAAACATTGGTCGATATTGCAAAACTGGCTACAAAAGCAGTACGCTTCTTCAACCAAGAACCTGTAATTGCCATGCTATCGTATTCCAATTTCGGTTCGGACACAGAAGGAAGCCCAGCCAAAGTACATGAAGCCATAGCTACCATGCACAAGGAATTCCCCGAGCTTGCCATCGATGGAGAAATGCAGGTAAAATTTGCTCTTGATAATGCGTTACGCGATGAGAAATATCCGTTTACCCGCCTTAAAGGAAAAGAAGTCAACACTCTGGTATTCCCAAATCTAAGTTCGGCCAATGCCACTTACCAGCTCATACAAAATATGAGTGAAACAGAAGTTATTGGCCCCATCCAGATGGGACTGAACAAACCAATTCATTTTACTGACATTGAAAGTTCAGTACGCGATATCGTTAACATCACAGCCATTGCTTGTATTGATGCGATAGTAGCAAAGAAAATGAAATGTACTGAGAAATAATCAACCCACAAATAAAGGATGAAGAATTTTACACATTAGTTCTTCATCCTTTTTTATTTCTATCCGAACCATATACCATGAGAAAACCACTAACCCACACACAATGCATCATTCTTACCCTCTTTTGGGCCTTACTTTGTTTTTTAGTATTAACATCCGCACCTCGTATAGACGGGCCACTCATTGTAGCTATCCTTATCTCAGGAGCATTAGTATTTATACCCATCACCAAGTCAATAAAAGCAAGGAGTAAATAAGCATTTCAACATAACAAAGCTTACATTTTGTATTTTTTGATACACTTTCTTTGTTTTTGTTTATAAAATGTTGCACAAAACAAATTTTATACATAATTTTGTCAGCGGTAAAAAGCTCTATTAACAGATAATACAAATAGAATTATGAATGCAGCTAAAGTATTGGAAGATTTAAAAAGAAGATTCCCTAACGAACCTGAGTATCATCAGGCAGTAGAAGAAGTTTTAAGCACGATTGAAGAAGAGTACAACAAACACCCGGAATTCGACAAAGTAAACCTGATTGAACGTCTTTGCATTCCAGATCGAGTATACCAATTCCGTGTAACATGGATGGATGATAAAGGTAATATCCAGACTAACATGGGTTATCGTGTACAACACAACAATGCCATCGGCCCCTACAAAGGTGGTATCCGTTTCCATAGCTCAGTAAACTTAGGTATCTTAAAATTCCTTGCTTTCGAGCAAACATTCAAAAACTCCCTGACCACTCTTCCGATGGGTGGAGGTAAAGGTGGTTCAGATTTCTCTCCGCGCGGCAAATCTAACGCTGAAGTAATGCGTTTCTGTCAGGCATTCATGTTGGAACTTTGGCGTCACATCGGTCCTGAAACAGACGTACCGGCAGGTGATATCGGTGTAGGTGGACGTGAAGTTGGATTCATGTTTGGTATGTACAAAAAACTGGCACACGAATTCACAGGTGTATTGACAGGTAAAGGTCGTGAATTTGGTGGTTCACTTATCCGTCCGGAAGCAACTGGTTACGGTAACATCTACTTCCTGTTGGAAATGTTGAAAACACGTAATATTGACATTGCAGGTAAGACTTGTCTGGTTTCAGGCTCAGGTAACGTAGCTCAATACACTGTTGAAAAATTAATTCAACTTGGAGCTAAAGTAGTCACAATGTCAGATTCAGACGGCTATATTTACGATCCAGACGGTATCGACCGTGAGAAACTGGATTATATCATGGAATTGAAGAACTTGTACCGCGGACGTATTCGTGAATATGCAGAGAAATATGGTTGCAAATACGTAGCAGGTGCTCGCCCATGGAATGAAAAAGCAGACATTGCTCTTCCTTCTGCTACCCAGAACGAAATCAACGGCGACGATGCAAAAGCACTTATCGCAAACGGAGTATTTGCTGTATCTGAAGGAGCAAACATGCCTTCTACTCCGGAAGCTATCCGTGTATTCCAGGAAGCCAAGATTCTCTACGCACCAGGTAAAGCTGCCAATGCAGGTGGTGTATCAGTATCAGGTCTGGAAATGACCCAGAACTCTATCAAACTGAGCTGGAGTCAGGAGGAAGTAGATGAAAAACTGAAAAGCATCATGAAAAATATTCACGAAGCTTGTGTACAATATGGTACAGAACCAGACGGTTATATTAACTACGTAAAAGGTGCCAATGTAGCCGGCTTCATGAAAGTAGCCAAAGCAATGATGGCTCAAGGTATTGTATAAAACACTACATCCATACAATTTTACACAAACCCTTTGTTTCTTTCTCTTATACAAAGAGAAGAACAAAGGGTTTTCTTCTTTCCATACCCGAGAAGGAAAAGTACCAATATATGCTATCATACAATAGTATAGTATATTTATACACACTCTTACAAAATATTATACAAGGCTAAATTTACTTATCACAAAGATGTTTATTAAAGTCTTTTATCTATCTTTGCAAGCCATAAAATTCTAATTTTTAATCAGATAAAAGATGAAACTAACGCATGTATTTACAAGTATACTGCTCGTCATAGCCAGTACCTCGTGCATTCAAGACGAAGCTCTGAATGTAGAGGCTGCAATAGACGGATGTAGTGGAGCCAATATTCAATTGCTAAATATCAATGAAATAAGTCGGGAAATAGACATTTACGTATTCGACGGAGCCAATACCGCAGCTCAGGAGTTAAACTTCGAACTTCCCGAAGGAGCAAGTATCGTTCCTGATAAAAAAGAAGCCGGAGACAATCCTCCCTATTATGATTTCAGTACGCAAACCCAGCGTAATTTTACCGTCACCTCAGAAGATGGTAACAATCATTCTACCTATACATTAAACATGTATAAAATCAAGTTGCCATTAGAATATTCTTTTGAAAACTTACGTGAAATCAATCCTTACCACATTCTCTATATTACAGACATCAACGGAATTATGCAGTGGGCCAGTGGTAATCCAGGATACAAGTTATGCGGTATGGCTAAAAGTGCAGAAGATTATCCTACAGTACAGACCAGTGGAGGTAAAGAAGGAAAATGCATCACTCTTACCACACGAAGCACAGGTTCTTTTGGAAGCATGACCAAAATGCCTATAGCTGCCGGAAACCTCTTTGTGGGATCATTCGATGCAACCAATGCAGTTATTGCCCCTTTACAAGCAACCCAATTCGGATTTACCTTCACCCGCAAACCTATTCGTATGACCGGATATTACAAATATAAAGCAGGAGATGTATTTACGGATAAAGCCGGACAAGTTGTTAGTGGAAAAACTGATACCGGTGATATATATGCAGTATTATACGAAGCCCCTACGAGTGATTTTTCTTTAGACGGAGACTTGTTTACCCCCGGTAACGAAAAAGCACAACACATCGTAGCACTGGCACGTATAGAAAAAACCATAGAAACAGACCAATGGACCTCATTCGATCTTCCTTTCGAACCTCAGAACGGTAAAACTATCGATGAAGACGGATTGAAAAACGGCAAATACAAACTCGCTGTAGTATTTTCCTCCAGCATACGTGGTGCTTACTTTGAAGGAGCAGTAGGAAGCCAGTTGCAAATTGATGAAGTGAAAATAGAATGTGAAGAAGAAAACTAAAAAATAAGCAAAAATGAAAATAACAAAATATCTTTTCATTCTGACTGCCTTTATAGCAGCAGGAATACAGTCGGTCTATGCCCAGTCGACAGATTCAGAACACAAAGGGCTGCTTTGGTCTTCTCTGCATGGATTAGATTATGAATTCAAAGCCGGAGTTAATATCGGAGGGACTTCTCCACTTCCTCTTCCACAAGAAATCAGAAGTCTTGACAGTTATTCCCCCGGATTGGCAATCACATTGGAGGGAAGCGCCACCAAGTGGATTGATGTCCAAAAGAAATGGGGAGTCAGCATAGGATTCCGTTTAGACAAAAAAGATATGACAACCGATGCTACTGTAAAAAACTATGGCATGGCTATTTTCAATGAAGTAGGTGGCAAGGTAGAAGGTTTATGGACCGGTGGAGTAAATACCAAAGTAAAAATGTCATTACTTACTTTTCCGATATTAGCCAGATATCAAATAAGCAAACGTTGGAAACTATCGGCAGGTCCTTATTTCTCTTATATGATGGATGGAGAATTCTCCGGTAATGTATACGAAGGTCATTTACGTACTCCTGATGCGACCGGCACACGCATCGACTTTCAAGGAGAAAATACAGCTACATACGATTTTTCCAATGAATTGAGAAAATTTCAATGGGGGCTCCAAGTTGGAGGAAGCTGGAATGCATACAGACATCTTACTGTACATGCCGACCTGACATGGGGACTGAATGATATGTTTAAAAAAGACTTCAATACTATTTCATTTGCAATGTATCCCATCTACCTTAACTTAGGATTTGGCTACGAATTCTAATAGGTATCCATCAAGCCTTCACACTTTTTTCCTGCAAATTATCAATACAACAGAAAGGAAAAAAGCATGAAGGCTTTTTCATTCTTTTCTCCCTACCCTATCTATCTGAAATAATAATTCCGTAAGACACAGAAAACACTTTGTAAGAAAAACAAAGCCAATGCAAATGGCAATAGAGCCTCAGCTTACAAGTATTCTCACCAGTCCTTACTTGTAAGTAGTGAACTCATCATTGGGAAAAATTCTACTCCTTTCAAGAAAAAACTCCAGTACTCACTTGAAAGTACTGGCAATGAATGAGACAGGCCTCCTTTTTTATAGCAAAATTCTTTATTTCTGATATACTTTATCTATCCAAAGTTTACTATCAGGAACATCATCCAATTTATCTCCTTCATAACTTGAAAAATAATATAGTAAGACTTTATCTTATTACTCAATACGGACAGCTTATGCCCCTTATTGAAAAAAATAAAGCGATACTGAATATCAGTATCGCTTTATTCCTTAACATAAGAAGTTCATTATTTCTTTATCAAATCCAAACCAATATTGAAGGTTTCAGTTTTACTCCAATAACCTGAAATAAGCTGCAACAATGCACTAGCAGTCTTCGCTTCCTCAGGAATTAAATTAGCAGCTACCAATGCATCCCATACATATATCAAATCATTTTTCATCACAGGTTTTCCCCAATCATCCAATTCTCCAGTTTCACGAAGAGTCATCATAGAATCAAATGCTGACTTATCTAAGTATAAATAAACCTTTCCGGCTTCTTCTTTCTTGTTCATCGGAATACCATTCAAAGCCCATCCCTGCAACTGTTTGATTGTTGCATCTGATACATTAGTCAAATCAATCTGAAACAGACTTTTCAACATCTCCTTCAAAACAGAAGGTTCAGACATCAATACCTGATTGATAATTTCTTCCAAGCCGCTTGCATCCTGTCCTCCAAGCGCTGCGCCTAAGATATTAGCTATATTCAACTTCACCAAGAGTTTTCCGTTACTTTCACTCCAAGTCGCCAATCCTTCCGGTGATGTAGTAAAGCCAGATACAGCCGCTAAAGAAGTAATTTCTGATTCTTTCGGAAAAGTCTGCATCAACATTCCCCCCATTGCCCAATTCATTAACTGATCAGTGCCCTTTAAAGTCGGCTTATCCACATAAGAGGCTATGATATTTCCATCCTCCTTTAATTCCACAGTATTTAAAACTTGAGGAAGAAGAGCAGCTCCCATCATACGGAACATTCCTGAAGCTACTACTGTAAAAGCATCATTGGCTTCCCATTCTGCATACAAAGGACCTGATATCGGGAAATTTTTAATTGGATTCTCTCCTTCAGTTACAGCAAAATCTTCTGTAGTATAATCAGCCAGTCCATAAGTTCCCACCAAAGGATTCACAGGATTAGGAGTATCTCCACCATTATCATCACTACAAGAAGTAAACAATGTCACTGTACACAATACAGCAAGCATGTAATAAAACAAATTCTTTTTCATCCTTATTATTTTCTAAACAGTTATTAATAAAAACAGATACACTCGGTATTGTTTCTTAAAATCGGTTGCAAAGTAACCCACATTTCACAATACTCACAAGGTCTATTTATCTTATTTTTGTTCCATTTTTTACCTTACAATGAGAATTTATTATATAAATCATTAATTTATATAGCTTATCCAGTATTCCAAGGAGATTAATTATAGTCAATATTTCAGAAAATTTTATCTTTGCAAAAAGAGAAAATAAAATGGAAAAGGAACTGCCCAAAATAGAATTGCCAGAAGAATGGATTATTGGAACAGGAATCAGTAAGGAATTACTAAGTTTATATACCAACTTTCCATGTCGGTTAAAATCGGAAATATTTGTACTTTGTATGGATGGGGAAATCGAAGCCTCTATCAACCTTAATCGGATAAAAGTACAAGCAAACGATTTTGTCACTATCATGCCTGGAAGTATCTTCCAGGTTCATAAAGTAGAAGGTAATCTGAAAATCTATTTCGGAGGATTTTCTTCGCAGTACATTAACCAGGCGGCACTTACACGCTCAGCCTTAGATACATTATATATTACCTTAGGACGTCCTGTCATATCTCTCAAACCAAAGGGTGCCCAATTATTAGAAGATTATTTCTGCTTTTTAATCAAATTATACGAGTTCTTCAACGAAACGACCCGCAAACTGATTACTCCTCACCTTTATAACAACATCCATACTGGAATAGCGACAATATACCGTAACAAACCGGAAGAAGCTACCAGTAATATTTCCAAAAGTGAACAGCTCTGCAAAAGTTTTACGCAATTAGTAATGCAAAACTATAATCAGGTTCGCAATGTATCTTGGTATGCAGAAAAATTGAACATTACTCACGCTCATCTCTGTACTACAGTGAAACAAGTTACAGGTAATACATGCATGGAAATTATCTCAAGAATGGTAATTATGGATGCTAAATCACAGTTGAAGTCTACCAAGCTGTCAATACAGGAAATATCCGATTCTTTAAATTTTGCCAATATGTCCTTCTTTGGGAAATACTTCAAACGGTATGTCGGAATGAGTCCGTTAGAATATCGCAACAGTGAATAGCACAACTTACAAAAACATTATATATACAAAAAGAGTCCGAATAAAACCCGGACTCTTTTTGTAAAACACTTTATCGCTATTTCAATAAACTTTATAGAACATAAGTTTATCATATACGACAGATTCTACTGATCATAATCATACTCCAAGCTGAATTCGTCTACCCACATGGTAGAACCGGCACCTCCAGTAAAATAATCTCCATATTTACTAGCCGAACAAACAATCAGCAAATATTTAGGTACACGGTCTGTGTCACGATACTCCAATTCAATCTCGAACTCACGATACTCAGACATGGTTTCACTGCAATTCATTTCTCCGTAAGCAATAATATGAGGATCTGTTTTCGTAAAATACTTCGAATTTTGTGGATTTGTACGTATTTCTACAGGTTCATCCCAATCTCCCAGTGAAACCCATATGATACAAGTATCCTGTTTGCCCTTTAAATCCTCATGAGCCTTATCGGCATATTTAATAATGGAACTTGTATATTTAAAATATCCTTTCAGTTTAGTAGGCCGTGCAGTAAACTCCCTTCCAAATCCTAAAATACCATTTGTGCCGTCTGTTTCCTTATATTCACCCAAGAACAAGTTACCGGCAGCAAATTTACCGAAGGAACCAAGCCCTACAAACTTAGAACCTAACATGGCAGCCTGACCTCCCTGAGGAGCTCCGCTCCAAACATCAGAAGTAGGCTGAGTAATATTGTCATTAGCAGAAAGTGTTGTACTTCCCCAGTTTCCTGTATCCCAATAAGATATACCTCCTTCTTTCCAAGGACATATTACTTTTCCTTCCTTATGCCATTCGTCGAAGCCTAAGTTAGGAACTGTAGCAGCAATTCCAGTGGTAAACTTTGTTTCCTCTCCATACTCTTCTCCCGAGTAAGCTCTACAAACATAAGTAGTAGCAGCATCCAAATGAATCAGACGAGCTTTAAAGTTACCACCCTCATGAGTTATGTCCGAATTGCTTACGCGAATCCAATCCTGCTCTCCGTCCTTTTTATATTCACAGCCATTTTCTGCACCTTGACGTCCAAATCCGTTAACCCAAGCTACATTAGTCCAAGCATCTACACTATTAACTCCTACATTTATATCTGTAAGGTTTACATATAAAGTCCACTCTTCATCAATGAAATCACTATATTTCACCTGTACTTTAGCAGTTGCAAATGCTCCTTTGTTCTCCCACTGTAATTCAGGGAGTGCAGTTGTTCCATTTTGTGTAGAGCCTTCCGGACCTAATTTCAATGCAGTCAGTTGAATCGATTTCAGACCCTGTGCCCGAGGAATATTCACCGCAGCTTCCCTTTCTTCCGGATAAAAATAAGCTTGACCAATCTGACCATTTACAGTAAATACCCGTTCAATTGTCTGTTCGGCAACCACTGTCCAAATATAATCTTGATACAAGGACAAAGTTATATTCAACGGTTGGCTTAAATCAACAATCGATTCTGGTTCAATCGAAGCCTTTCCACCTTCTGTTACTTCCAAAGAGTGAATCTTTACTTTCTTTGGATTTACAGTTTCATTCAATTGTAGGGTTACTTTCCGTTCATCATTCGAAATTACTGCATTTCCCACTTGTCCTTCTACAGTCATATCGGTGATATAGAGTTTTACCGTAGGATAAGGAAAGTCATTTTTCAAACAAGCAGTGAGCAAACATACTATTAAACAAAGACAGACCCCTGCTATTTTATATATTATCTTCTTCATATCATCAGATGCATACGGTTAAACCGATATTGATATTCAACAAATTAATTTTAAAATTGGCTCCGCTGTTGGTTCGTTTACCAGTCTCTCCCGAACTTTTCTTCTGTTTTTCCCAATTATAGGTAAAACCTGCCACCCCAAATGAAATTTCAGCTCCCACATTAGGCATAACAGAAATGGCAATACCCGGATTAATACCAAAGTGTAACTGATTGATGGTTGTATCCGTATATTTCAAGGTTTCATCAGCCCCACGAGAAAAACGTGAAGAACCGGTATTATACCCTATAGTAGTTTCATTGAATAAGCCAAATAATCCTTTTGGATCAATACCTATATACGAACGATGAAACAAATTAAAAGAATACAAATCTTCTGAATAATGAATATCTTTCAAAGAAACGTCCAAATCATCTATATTTAAAGCAAAATTATTGATTGCTCCAGACACTCTTGAATACCCCAGTTTTACTCCAATTATTGTATTATCTTTTACCGCATAACCAATAAACGGATGCACACTCAATGTACGAAGATTCACATCAATGTCTTTTAACAAAGAAAACAAGACACGACTGTTGTCAGCTTCAAAACTAAACACAGAGAAAGTAACACCACCAATCCATTTATTTTTAGGGATGAAACGGTAATTGGTAATACCACGATTATAACGTCCTACTGGCTTAGTATAAATAATACGTGACGAATCGACTGGAGCTTTCAACTCAGAATTTGATACATATACGGTATCATGTACATGTATAAACTTATAGACAGTATCAGGATGAATTTTTACAATCGAATCAGAAGCCACCTGAGCCATAACCCAGGAAGTTCCCAATAGAATAAATAATATCAAACTATATAAACGCAACAATATTACCATAATTATAAGTAAAATGCAATTCCCAATCCTATTGAGAATATATTAATTTTAAAATTCGCAGAAGTAGACGATTGTTCTCCAGTTTCCACCTGATTAGTTGTCTGTCTCTTCTTACTTAAATTCACTCCCAATACTCCGACACTGACTTCCACCGCCGTATAATTATTGATAAATGCAACTAGTCCCGGACTAACTCCAAGTCCCATATCTACAGAAGTAGAATAAGTTCCAGTAAGTTCCTCTCCACGTCCATTGGATACTTTAGACTGACTTCCTCCAACTTCCAACTGAGTTTCGCTAAACAATGCAAAACGTTTACTTTCTCCCAACGGAATATAGCTACGGAAAATAGCCATCGCTGAATACGAATGCTTAAGCTGATAGATATTATTCACATCAAACTGGTTTTCATCATCCAGATTAATCTGAGTTTCATCCATACGAACAAGTGTACGTGAATAATTGAAACGAGCTCCCAACGCCATATTATCCTTCAGTGCATAAGCAAACATCGGACTTATCTTAAATTTATAACCATCCGAATTTACTCCCTCTACGACCAGAAAGTCATAATTACTTTCTGTATGCTCAGAATAAGAAACATTACTTCCTACAATCCATTGCCCCTTAGGTACAAACACTTTAGGGGGAAGTTTCTTCTGAGTATCCTGTGCGTGCATCTCTACGATGCCGCACATCAGACACAACAATATATAAACTATTTTTTTCACAAATTTACTTTATCTAAGTTTATTCATAAATCAACTCCATATCGTCAAGCCACATTTTACTACCGGTACTTCCAGCAAAGTAATCACCATATTTACTTGCCGAAGCTACAATAATGATAGAGGTAGGTTTACGCTTATTACCTCCATAATTGTCATAATCCAGATTTATTGTCAACTCAACCAGATTCTCTCCATCCTTGTAAGCTTCATCGAAAGTCTTCTCACCATAAGCAATAGTACCATCTCCCGAATAAGTCCCTTTCTCGGTACTGAACAGACTTGCCTGATTTTTAGTTCTTACCACGAAAGGCCATGTCATTCCATTTGCTTCCTGACCAGCCCAGTCGCCCACTGCCACATAAATAATTCCCTTATCCATATCTCCTTTATTGATAAGCGAAGTTCCTGTATGATTGTAGTCCACAGTTCCCGGTTCATAGCGTACCCACACTTTCAAAGCCTTCGGACGACTGGTACAAGGACGTCCCCATCCAAGTATTCCATCAGTACCGTCTTTTGAAATAAACTGCCCTACGAATAAGTTTCCGGCAGCAAATTTACCAAAGATACCCAAGCCTACATACTGGGAAGACAACAAGATAGACTGTTTTCCACCGTGTTTAACAGATGTATCTGGAGTAGTAACATTCACTCCCAAAGTTGAAGAGCCCTGATTTCCGGTATCCCACCACATAGACTGTCCATCACCATAAATCAGTATATACGAAGTTTCAGAAGTATATTCAAATCCTGCATTTTCCGGCTGGAATGTATCTTCTGTGGTAAACTCACACACCACAGAAGAAGCCTGTTCACCATCCATTGCCTGATATTCATAAGTAGTTCCAGGAACTAAGCCTGAAATTTCCTTGCTGAAACTCTGTTCTGTCAAATCGGCATCCACAATAGTCCAATCTGTAGTTTCTTTTACACGATAACGGAAACGTGGAGCAGAGTTCAAAGCTCCAACAACAGTACCATGTAAAGTAGCCTTTGAAGTCCATACTTCATAGGGAAGTATTTCCTCCGTTATTACTTTAACATCCGAAGCAATGATATCCCATACTACAGTACGAGTTTTTCCATTAGTATCAGTAGCAGTAATATTAGTTACAGAATTATTACCTGTGGCAGTCATTTTGGCTATCAAACTTTGAGCAAACAATACCTTCCAATTATCTCCATTGAGAGTAGAATTCTTATCTGCAACCGAAAGTCCCAAAGATTTTAAAGCCTCTTCTTGCCCATTAAGTTGCAACATATCAAACTGATTAGCATCAAATCCCCACTCTGTAAAACGGTCATTCTGAATAACCAAACTTACCAATGGAGAAGAAGTGGCTATCTGAAAATAAAAGTCTTTCTGTACCCCAGGTTCCAAAAATACAGGATGCTCTAAGTCATATGTAACTCCCTCTCCATCCACACAAGTTATTACAGGACGCTGCTTCAACGTAATCACGAACTCCTCTTCCTGTAACGGAGTTTCATCTATCTGAATCGTTATTGCAGCACCTCCAGTAGGATTCTGTTCTGGAGACGTATAACGGTAAGTTAAATTATAGAGAGTACCAGACTTCAGTTCTGTAAGCTCTGTAGAATTCTCATACTTTTCTCCATTCAACTTAGTCGCACTGAATTTACAAATTAATTTTCTATTATCTTCCGGTAAACTGAAATACCCTTTCTGATCCGCATTAGCTGAAGAGAAAACTAATTCACCTGTAGCGGAAGTTACCGTAACCTGATAGCCGTCTTTGAAAACCTCTTTCAGCGATTCATCCCACGTTATGGCAACCACAGTATTAGCAATACCACAATTTACTTCAACCGTGCTGGTTTCACCTTTACTTATGGTAAAACCTTTTTTCCCCTCAAAAAAACGCTGGTCAAACGAAGCAGCCACAGAATCACCAGCCGTTACTCTGACAGAATACTCTCCACTGACCAAAGCAATAGAAGCGGGAATATTTTCTATTCCCTGATATTTCTGCACCAGACTTTCTCCACGATAAATACGCACTTTACAATTCTGATTCAAGTCGGTCTGCTCTTCATCAGTAATTGTACGCGAAACCACTTCCACTTTATCGGACACATCCACAGAGAGACGTAAACATCCCTCTGCATCAGCCAATCCGGTATCTTCTTTACAAGCATTCAGGCATAACATAAGGCCAGCCAATGCCATTATATAATATCGCTTCATGATTATACGCTCTTAATCTTTAAGGTTTGTGTAACTTCCAATCCATTCTGGTCAACCAGACGAATGATAAAGTTATGACTTGCCGCTCCATAAATACCCAGTAACGGAGTAAACTCTGTAATACTGAAAAGAATTGTCTTTTGCCCAATTATTTCACTACCTACAGGGAATCCCAAACTTGCCAATCCTTCTTCAAGATCTCCCGGTTCTGCCAAATCAAAGCTCTTCTTCAGGCCCACATCAGTTAAAACTGCTTCTGTCAATGTCTCAGAATCAATCGTTACATACACATGAGCAATACCATTTGGTGCATTCAAGGTAACTGTCAAAGGCATTTTTCCTTCCAAAGTAGTTGGTATAGATAATACATCATTTTCTATATCAAAAGCAGCACCATTGAAGTCGGTTCCCACAATTGATGGTTTATTCTGTTCGGTATCCCCTCCTTCTCCATCTGTAGGGAAGTCATCGATATCCGGTTCTTGCCCCGGATCCACTCCAATAACTTCATCACTTCCATCCAATGATGAATCAATGCCAATTGACACATTTAAAGAACCTTCTTTAGGGATATCTCCATTTACTGTATCAAATTTATAGCGAATTACATTGTGCACTCCCGCTTTTACATTTTCAAAACGCTGACTATAATCAATCGCTTCACCATCTATTGTTCCTTTCAATGTTACAGTCATCGATATATTTTCAGTACTCGGAGCAGCCAAATAAGCCTTTCTTGTTTCAGAAACAGGAATATCCAAAGAATTTTCTCCAATAGTAACGGTAGTGACCACATCTTCTCCTAATAATCCTTCAAAATCCTCGTCATATACTACAGTAAACAGCATATTAGCCAAACTGCATGTAATAGTCGGCACTTCAGTCACTTTATCTTTCTGAATATCGAAAGAAGTACTTCCTTTATAATAAGGAGCATCAAATCCGCTAGTCTGCTCAGCCGATGAAGTCACAGTAATAGTATAACTTCCCACTTCCAGTGAAACAATTTCAGGCATTTCTCTATAAACCCATTGTTTTACTTGTTGAGACTGACTATTATATATTGATACAATATATTGACTGAAATCCACTGAAGTTTGTGAACGAGAACCTAAATACACACTGTCCACCTTCAGATTTACATCCATTTTCAGAGAAGATAAGCTCAATTCTCCCTTTCCTCCTACTCCTTCCGTATCCATCATAGACTCATTATGGCAGGCAGTAAAAGTCAGCATATTAATGAGCAATATCAAATAAACGTAAAATATTTTTTTCATATATTTCTATTTTTTATTTATTCGTAAATCAGTTCTATGTTATCAATATAAAGTTGGCTACCTACATATTCCCCATCACTTAAATTACCAAATTTAGGATAAGATAAGTTAGTTTCATTCGAAACCAAACAATCCGGATTAGCCGAAGAGCGGAAAATAACAGAAATAGATGCAGCTTTCTTCACTATACCATAAGTCAACGGTACGACTTCTTTAGTATATTCCGATACATTTCCACTCCGAGTTATTCTTTGAGAAGCAATGTTTTGTCCTTCTGCATCTTTCACCTCTATCTGCACTTCCCAATAGTCTGCTTCATTCTTAGGAACATACTGATAATAGAAAGCAAGTCCTGTAGGTCTCGATGTAAAATCATATCCATATATTGGAGTATGGGTAGACACATCATAACTACCCAAATACAATTCTCCCGGAGTTACATTCTGACTATCTCTACCATCAGCCTGATTATCATGTCCCCATCCAACGGTACGAATCAATGCAGCATAGCTTCCTTCGTAATGATTATCTGTTCTCAACGTACCGGAGTTGGTAGTATAGCAACATCCCACATAAGGGAAGGTAGGGAATCCCAAAAAGGTAGAAGGAGTAGCACCATATTGTGTGGTTGTCTGGTTCACAGTACTCCAACCTTTTGAAGTATTAATACTTTCATTCCATGGATACCACTTATTCCAATATACTTTACTGTTTCCAGATAAATCTGTACCATCTTCTGCAATTTTATTAGAGAACCACTCTTCCATTCCGGCGTTAGGCAACTGTGTTGCCTGTTCTGTAGTAATCTCTAATTCATTGGAATATAAACCTTGGGTATGTGCAGCACGAATAGTATAAGTAGCTCCTGCTGACAATCCCTTAAGAGTAAATTGATTCATTCCATTCAATGAGACATTATCCCATTTTGTCCACACACCGTCCTTTTTATACTGAAATTCAACGGTCTGTGCCGATATTTCCAGAGACTGAGTCAAATCGGTAACTTGCATATCCACTTTAGTAGCCCACACATCTGCCTTACCGTTTTTCAATGAAACCTGAAGTGTAGGAGCTTCTACAGAAATTATACGTTCTATAGCTTTCGCACCATATGCAGCCTTAAACTTCACTCCATTCTCTGTATCAGTCAGCGAATTTGGATATATCAAAGTCACCGTATACTGATTATCACCATCCGGCTGTACAGAAACATAAGCAGAATCGAAAGGCTTATATATTCCATTTTCATCGTAATAGAACTGTACTTTCGCTACATCTCCTTCCAATGTCAAAGGGAAAGTTATGACAGAACTTCCATAAGGAACCGATGCCGGCAATTGAACATCGAAGACAATAAGATGAGTCAATACCTTCAAAACCAAGTCTTCTGAAACCTTTGAATACAGATCTGTTGCTTTCAAAGTAAATACATGTTCTTCATCTTGTCCACTTACGCAGTACAAATGAGGAATTACATTCTGAAAATCAATTGTCGCTATCTTATCATGATTTGCTCCCAACCCTCTTGTTGCGAGTCCCAATTCTGCCAACTTCTGCGATTGTTCAGCTGTCAGATTCATTAAATCTACACTTTCAGGCCAACCTTGTGTCTTCAAGGCTTCCGACTGAGTAATTAATTCACATCTAGCTAAACCTGCCGGTGCATTTAGATAAGCTTCCAGTTTTTCTGAAACACTTCCATACTCACTCACTTCTATAGCTGTTCCCGAAGAGAAGCCATAAGGTGTAAAAACAGGAGGAGCCGCACTTAAAGCCTCATCCGATATATTTATATCTACATTTTCTTCAGACAATGGATTATCATTAAAGATAATTTTTAGTGAAGCTGTAGAAGCATCTACATCCATCGTCAACCGATACTCATGCTTTACTTCGGCTGTAAAGTTCTTAGGATTCAATGTAATCTTTTGAGAATTTCCCTGACGAGTTACTTCCAAATACACACTCAAATCACCTGGAACAAAATAAGCCCCTCGAATTTCATCAGACAAATAGCTTACCTTATTTCCCTTAGAAGTATTAATATATGCGCTATAAGAAGAAAAATACGTCTGAAAATCTTCTGTATATGTAATTGATACTTTAGCTTTGTTGATAGAACAAAGAATAGAAGCATCGGTTACTTCATTTTTTTTCACATCTACAGTGGTACTACCCAAA
Source organism: Phocaeicola acetigenes (assembly GCF_027529745.1). Classification (NCBI taxonomy): domain Bacteria; kingdom Pseudomonadati; phylum Bacteroidota; class Bacteroidia; order Bacteroidales; family Bacteroidaceae; genus Phocaeicola; species Phocaeicola acetigenes. The sequence goes on along the minus strand of NZ_JAPZVM010000002.1, from coordinate 139,032 downwards.
TAGCTCAATGCATCAAATCCTTCAGTATCAGCATTCCCATACGATGCTGTTACCGTATAAGTTCCTACATCAACTATTACTGGTTCAAAGTCGGCAAAACGATCCCATGACGAAGAAAAGTCTTCATCTTCGGAAACAATGCTCAAACTAAAATCATTTACATCCGGGGTTTCACCACTTACACTGCCTCTTGACTGCTCTCCCAGTAGACTTTGGTCAGCACTCATACTTACACTAATACGCCCTTTTACAGAACTTGCCGTCTCCTCTTTCGCACAAGAAAATAATCCAAGTAATAGTAAGGACATCAATCCACAATAAGCTTTTTTCATTTTATTTTTTCCCTATACAAACTATAGAATATTCCATTTGCAAAGAAACAGACATTCACAAAAGCAGGAAAGGTCTAATTTTTCTTTTTTTGTTCTAATTTTCATTTTTCATTCTTTCTCAATTACATAATTCTGCAAATTTCACAATATTATTAATCAAATAAATATTCTTTCTTTAAGATTTTAATAGTTCGCAAAGAAAAAGATACCCCCAAACATCAATAATAATATATTATATATCTGGTTTTACTTACACAGACCATATATGAATTTATTTTATCAGACTGCATAAAAAGCATTTTTCTGTTTACCCAAATGGCAAATAAAGAAACCGGACTTTACTCATATCAGGAAAGCCCTTAATAGCATAAATATATGTATAAACAGCAGTTTTATCCAAATCCGGAGAGAAGCAGAAATTAGAATTGTCTTTTTTTTGACAGTTCAACAATGTGGCAGGAATAAAAAGGTAACAATGAATGATAAAAACTTTAATCGACGACGCCGGCTGCACAGTTATCGTTGTTAGCTATACGGCCAACGTAGGCGATTGTGCAGCCGACGTCGTCGATTTCAATCAGCAAACAGAATCATGCGTTTATATTTATGATAATAAATCTTATCTTGATACAGTTTCTCTGTCAAGCACTATCCTATTTCAACAACACCTATTTTTTTCTTTCCATCCATTTTGACAGACAAAGGCTTATCAAAATGTACCCAGCGTATAAACTTAGTTTCTTCTACGGCAGGCATACTGTTCAGAAGTTCCTGATTATACAATCCGTCGTTCATATAGGCATTAATGGTAAAATACCCAACTCCAAACGAAGTAAGATTCTGGAAAAAGTGAGTTCCCTGACTAGGATCTATACGATAATTTGTCAGTCCTGCTTCTACAATGACACGGGCTGCCGATATATTGGGCCATTTCACCGGAATACCCAACCAGGTATCGCTACTTCCCCAACGTCCGGGCCCTACCAGTACATAATGTTTCTCTTCATCCAGGAAACGACGATTCAATTTCTCTATATCATAAGCTATCAACTGGTTGTTCGAAGCAGAATAGCCCTCCGTTTTCACATAAATCACATCGTGAATATCATCCATCACACCATGTCCTAACGAATTCTCGCTCTTCAGCAATAAGCGCTCTTCGGGTATCAATGTCAGATCTTCTGTTAAATTCGCCTTCATATCTACCATCGGACGAATTTGTAACAAATAGAACGTTCCTGATTTGGTACGAGCATCCAAATTAACAGCAAATTCAATCTCTACCGGACGGCGCATCTCTCCCTGTCCATACTTCTGTACCAACTGAAGAATACGAGCCAACGGGAAGACATCATGTTGCAGTATATTGGCAAAAGTAATCAGTTTACGGCCACCCGGATAGATACCATCGCGTATTACCATATCGTAAGGGTCGTAAGTAGAAGCTATATAATTGAGAGAGCCATCGTTCTCTGCCTCTTTTACCGGAAGTTTTAACAGATTAAATCCATCGTCGAGCGAAAAATTATTACCTGTATTTTCCAGGTCAAGTGCATAAAAACGTGTCTGTGTTTCACGTAATGCCATTTCCATTTCACTTGTCTGCAGCACCTTGTCCGGATGATAAGGACATACGCGAAGAGTCAAACCGCCATCTACGATATATTTACCTAATCCCAATGCCAGACTCACTGTACCTTCTTCTGCCTGTTCATCGTTTATCGGATAATAATTAATGGAACGAGCCACACCTGAAATTGAAGGATAATAACGGCTGCCATACTGTGTTCCGACTACCTCCTGCAAGATTACAGCCATTTTTTCCTGGTCGATTACATTCCGTGTAGCCTGCATATAAGCTTTACTATCTTTATAATAGACGGATGCATATACCCCCTTAATGGCATCACTTAACATACGAAGCATTTCATACTTATCTTCCAGATAAGGTATCATATAAGTGGAATAAATGCCAGCAAAAGGTTGGTAATGCGAATCTTCCAACAAGCTGGACGAGCGGATGGCAATTGGCGCCTTTACAACCTCAAAGAACGCAAAAAAGTCCTCTACCAATCTGTCCGGCAGCTTTGCACGGAGAAAAGCGCGAAGAATGGTTTCATCGTCTGCATCACTTAAGGCCAGCTGGTACAGATTGTTCATATCCATAAATTCATCGAAAATATCCGTACACAGTACCACCGTTTTCGGAATAACTACCGTTGCATTTTCAAATTCCTCGAATTCGGCATGACGCTTCACCATATTATCAATGAAGGCAAGTCCTCTTCCTTTTCCTCCCAATGAGCCGTCGCCAATACGCGCAAAATTGGAATAACGGTCGAAACGGTCACGCTGGAATACAGCCACAACTCCCTGATTCTTCATCTTCCGGTATTTCACAATCGCTTCAAAGATGATTTTACGATGTGCATCAATATCTTGTAAAGATTCCCAAGTAACCTGTTTCAAAAATTCAGCTACAGGAAAGATTGCTCTTGAATACAACCAGCGCGATACATGATTACGAGTAATATGATATAATAAGGAGTCAGCAGGAATAGAATAGATGACATTCTGAAGTTCTTTCAGATTATGTACCCGTACTACTTCTTCCATGGTTTGGGGATTTAAGAAAATAAAATCACCAAAACCGAAGCTTGCAGACACGGCTTCCCTCAAATCGACATCCATTTTCTTCGAATTCTTATCGATAAACTGCACATCCAATTCATTGGCATAGCTTCTGTTTTCTTCTTCTGCCGACTGTAGGATAAGAGGTACAAAAGGATCGTAGCGACGGATTTCTGTCAACAGTTTGACACCAGCCAACGGGTCGTCCACTCCTTCATGCGGAAATCGGGCATCTGATATGATACCCAAGGTATTGTTACTGTATTTTTTATAGAGCCCCATCGCTTCCTCGTAAGAACGGGCCAACACAATCTTAGGACGTCCACGCATACGAAGTGTACGCTGATGTTCGTTCAAGGCTTCGGTTGCAAATTCCTGACTTTGGCGGAGTACGAACTTATAAAGATTAGGAAGGACGGATGAATAAAAACGAATAGAGTCCTCCACTAACATGATCATCTGGACTCCTACCTCCTTGATGTCATGTTCCAAATTCATCTTATCTTCAATCAGCTTGATAATGGATACCAATAAATCGGTATTTCCCAACCAGCAAAATACATATTCAAAAATACTAAGATCTTCACTTGCCATACGTTGGGTAATGCCATGCGAAAATGGAGTCAGAACGACAAGTGGAATTTTAGGATACTTCTCCTTTATCTGTCTGGCAATATCAAATGTATCACTATTATCCGAGCCCGGCATACAAATAACCAAATCAAACATCGTTATTCCCAACTGCTTCCAAGCATCTTCCTCTGTCGACACTTGAGTAAAACGGGGAGGATATCGAAGACTGAGATTCATGTATTCTATAAAAATCTTTTCATCGATACGTCCATCATCCTCCAACATAAATGCATCATAGGGGTTTGCCACCAACAAAACATTGAATATGCGTTTTGTCATTAAGTTCACAAACTGTGTATCTTTAAAATAAAGCTGGTTTAATTTTAATTTGCTAAGCATAGTACACTCTGATTTAGACTCTATTCTGCTAACAAATCTACATAATTCTCCCGATTCATACAACCTATGACTCAGACTTTCATCGTTATCGAATACTTTTAATCACTCACCGCTCGATTTCATAGATGACAACAAGATGTCATTAATAACTTTTTATTGTTATAAACGAGAAAAAGAGTGAAAAACATTTTGAAGATATACAGAAAAGCATATCTTTGCAGATATAAAAGATTTCTTTTTGTCAGACCTTAAACTATATAATTATGGATATCAATCAAATTATGGCTTCCTTGGAAGCTAAACATCCAGGTGAATCTGAGTACTTGCAAGCAGTAAGAGAAGTTTTGCTTTCCATTCAAGATGTATACAACCAACATCCGGAATTCGAAAAAGCTTCGCTAATTGAACGCCTTGTCGAACCAGACCGTATCATCACATTCCGTGTTCCTTGGGTAGATGACAAAGGAAAAGTACAAGTCAATTTAGGTTATCGTGTGCAATTCAACAATGCGATTGGCCCATACAAAGGTGGTATCCGTTTTCACGCTTCTGTAAACCTTTCTATCCTAAAATTTTTAGGATTTGAACAAACTTTCAAAAACGCCCTTACTACATTACCAATGGGAGGAGGAAAAGGTGGTTCCGACTTCTCTCCTCGTGGTAAAAGCGATGCAGAAGTGATGCGCTTCTGTCAGGCCTTTATGCTGGAATTGTGGCGTCATGTAGGTCCGAACATGGATGTCCCAGCAGGAGACATTGGTGTAGGTGGACGTGAAGTGGGCTACATGTTTGGTATGTATAAAAAACTGACTCATGAATTTACCGGAACATTTACCGGAAAAGGGTTGGAGTTTGGTGGTTCACTTATCCGTCCGGAAGCTACCGGATTCGGAGGTCTGTACTTCGTGAAACATATGCTCGACAAGAAAAATATCGATATAAAAGGTAAAACTGTAGCAATCTCTGGTTTTGGAAACGTAGCATGGGGAGCAGCAACAAAAGCAACTCAACTGGGTGCCAAAGTGGTGACAATCTCCGGACCGGATGGATACATATACGATCCGGATGGTATCAGTGGAGAAAAAATCGACTATATGCTTGAATTACGTGCTTCAGGCAACGACATCGTAGCCCCGTATGCAGAACGTTATCCTAACGCAACATTTGTAGAAGGACGCCGCCCATGGGAAGTAAAAGTAGATATAGCGCTTCCTTGTGCAACTCAGAATGAACTAAATGGTGAAGATGCACGTCATCTGATAGACAATCAGGTTCTCTGTGTCGGTGAAATATCCAACATGGGTTGTACTCCTGAAGCTATAGACTCCTTCATTGAACATAAAATTATGTATGCTCCTGGCAAGGCTGTAAATGCAGGAGGTGTAGCGACTTCCGGACTGGAAATGAGCCAGAATGCAATGCATTTAAGTTGGAGTGCACAGGAAGTAGACGAAAAACTACATCAAATCATGCATAATATTCATGAACAATGTGTGAAATACGGAACAGAAACTGATGGTTACATAAATTATGTAAAAGGAGCAAACATTGCAGGTTTCATGAAAGTAGCCCATGCAATGATGGCTCAAGGAATTGTGTAACAATAAAATATCTCGTTTAGTTGTATTTGTATTGTAAGCAACGTTGCTTGCCTGTGACAGGTGGGCAACGTTTTTTATTGTTTCACTGGTATAATAAAGACAAACCATTGCGTTATATACAGAAAAAATAGCGCATAATGAAAAAAATATTTATAACACTCCTCTTTTCAATACTTTTTGCTGGTTGCACTACCGAAAGCCCTCATCACTCCAAAGAATATCCAGTCATTATACAAGGTAAGTTATGTAACACCTTCTTTTCTGAAAAATCACGTACGGTTTCCTCGGAACAATCTCTTCCTGAACTAAGCACTATTTCATTTTTCAGTTCTGGAGGACTATATGTAGATGGTAGTATATTAACCTATTCAGGTACAAACTGGCAAGGAGAACTCCCCAAGAAATGGGAAGAAGAAGAAATCCCAGCCCATATTCTCGCTTATCATCCTCCCGTGTTATCCGATAATCAATCTATCTATAATGAAAAAGAAGAATTACAGGATATTCTTATTGCACAGCAAACTATCCCCTATGGACAACCTATTCAACTGTCGTTTAATCACTTGTTTTCACAAATTTCATTTTCTGTAAGTCCAGAACTTAATCAAACTTTGGAAAAAATAGAATTTACTCCCTCTGCGAGTATTTCTCATATAAATCCAGAAACCTCAGAAATTACCTACGATAATCAAATAAAACACACCATCTTTTTTGAACAAAAAGAAGATGGCATTTATTCTTTCATTATTCCGCCATACGATAATCTATCTATTGATATCACATTAGTCACCCTCAAAGGACGTATACAAACCACACTTCCCAGCCACTCTTTTAGCAGTGGATATTCCTACAATTGCCTAATAAAGACAACAGAAGGCAATATTGGTATCTACACCTCCGAAGATTTCATTGCTTTTACGCAATTAATCAACGGAAATGAATACAAAGGTCGCAGTCTTGAAGAATTTGGCACAACCCAAAATGGAGTGACAACTTACTATTTACAGAACGATCTGACTTTCAGTGAGGCACAATGCGCAGAGCTTCTTGACATAGGATGGATTAAGACAGGTGGACATGAACTTGGCTTCAAAGATATATTCGACGGTCAGAACCACACTTTAAGCAACATCATATTAAGTACATTTACTTATCGTTTACGCACCGGATTATTTGGCTTCATCGATGAAACCGGAGTGGTAAAAAACTTGCACTTATCACAGATTTCGTATTCATCGTTAAAAAACAAATGCTCCATGACGGGACTTTTATGTGGGGAAAACAGAGGCCTAATTGATGGTTGCAGAGTCACTAATAGCCTCTTTAATACAACTAAATCTACAACATCAGGAGGCATCGCAGGAATCAACAAAGGATTTATCATCAACTGCTCTGTAGAACAAACGGAATTTTCTTTCGAAGACGGTTCTTACGGAGGAATCTCAAACATAAATATGAAAGGAATATTGAATTGTTTTACAGAACAATGTTCTTATAAAGAAGCTGCAAATGGAGCAGGAATATGTAATGAACAAAGGGACGGAGGATATATAGAAAACTGTTTTACGCATAACAACAATTACCCCAAAGCATATGGTGCTTTAATTTACAAAGGAAATGGAGGACGTATTTCAAAAAGTTATCACCCAAATACTGTAAAAGCAATAGGTTCGGGACAAATAGAAAATGAAAATATATTTTCTTATAATCCGACAACTTATATAACTACAGATAACAGCCAATCTCTGCTCGATTTATTGAACCAATGGATAGATAATGAAGGTATATCAAAATATCCCAGCCTCTCCTTTTATCATTGGAAACAAGGAGATAACTCTTTAATTATCCATATCAGACCATAACAGATAATATTTTTTTAGCAATACATTCTCCCATGTTCACAAATTAGTTGTATTTTTGCCCAAAATAGTGTTTTCATGGAAAAGAATAAAAAATTCATCATTGCAATAGCCGCTTTAATAGGTGTTATCGGTATTATTTCATTCTTGGCATTCAACGAATTCCGCAAGAATAAAGAAATGACAGAACTCTTTGCTATAGAAAAAGAGGAAATGGAAAATGAATATAATACGTTCGCAACCCAATACGATGAACTTCAAATACAAATCAGCAACGATTCTTTGCGCGAAAAATTGGAAAGTGAAAAGTTGAAAACTCAGCGCTTACTGGAAGAATTGCGCCAAGTAAAGAGTAGCAACGCTGCCGAAATTATGCGTCTGAAAAAAGAACTGAAGACAGTGCGTGCCGTATTAAGAAGTTATGTAATGCAGATAGACTCTTTGAATAAAATAAACGAAGCCTTAACTAAGGAAAATCAAGAAGTCAAGACCAAATACAGTGCTGCAACTGTACAAATCAGTAATCTGGCTGCAGAAAAGAAAAACCTGAACGAAAAAGTATCTTTAGCTGCTCAGCTCGATGCAACCAACATTGTAGTCACCCCGATGAATAAACGAGGTAAAAAAGCTAAAAAAGTAAAAGACGTAAAGAAAATCGCCATTACCTTTACTATTGTAAAAAATATCACAGCAGAAACAGGTAACAAAACTCTATATTTACGTATAGCAAAACCGGACAATGACATCCTAACTAAAGGGAATACTACATTCTCTTACGAAGACAGGAATATTTCATATTCTATAAAAAAATACATTGAGTATACCGGAGAAGAACAAAGTGTAACTGTATATTGGGATGTAGAGGAATTCCTTCCAGCAGGTACATACAATGTATATATCTTTGCTGATGGAAATATGATTGGACAGAATTCATTTCAAATGCGCTAAATAGCATGAAAAAATATCCTATTTATCTTTTAATCAGTCTTCTTTTGCCATCCGTTTTTTTAGGCTCGTGCGGAGAAGATCGCTCAGGAGAGTATTATGCGCTGATTGCTGCCAAAACATGGATTTATGAAACCATGCAGCAGAATTATTTATTTTATGAAGATCTGCCGGCAGAAGATAATATTGATTTTTTCAAAAAACCTCAAGAGTTTTTGTCTTCCGTCGTATCTGACAAAGATAAAAAAGGTTCTGTCATTTTCTCACATATAGATTCTGTTTACCAAAGATCAAGAGTAGAAACGACATCACCTTCTTTTGGATTAGAAGGTACAATAATACGTTTGGAAGATGGGACTAATGCAGTCCGTATCTTATATGTACAGGATCAGTCTCCTGCTAAAGAAGCAGGTTTAAAACGAGGAAGCTGTGTTATTGCTGTAGATAGTCAGAAAATTACCAACAGTAATTACAGCCAATACTTTCAGTACCCTACCCAGTCTTATCGATATATGCTGATTACTCCCCATACGGCAACAGGAGAAAACGATAAGCAAGTTTATGATACTTGCGAAGTACAAATGCCAGCCCCACGTATCGTAGACCAACCAAGCGTCTTCCTAACTAAAAACATAACCACAGAAGGAGGACGAAAAGCATTTTATATCTTATACAACAGTTTCGAAACCGAAGAAGAAGATAAACTAAAAAGTGCATTTGCAGAGGGTATGAGTACATCTCCCAACGATGTAATTTTAGACCTTCGATACAATCCAGGGGGATATGTATCTACAGCCGTATTACTCAGTAGCATGTTGGCACCATCTAGTGCAAGTGGACAAACATGCCTAAAGCTGATATACAATAACAAAATCAATAAAGAAGAAACGATTCCGTTTCAAGAGGGTATAACAGGTTACAATTATGAAAACCTATATATCATTACTTCAGGAAATACGGCATCTGCATCAGAAATGGTCATCAATTGTCTCCGACCTTATTTAGGAGATAAACTCATTCAGGTAGGAGAAGCAACATTCGGAAAAAATGTAGCGCAAAGCCTCTTTACTACTCCCGAATACCCCGAACTGGAGTTTTGGCTGACAACGGCTTATCTTAGTAACTCAAAAGGAGAATATGACTATTTTACCAGCGGCTTGACTCCTGCACACCAAGTGGCAGAGAATCCTGCAGAGAAATTGGGGGAACTGGGTACACCGCAAGATACCTTGCTTTATTCTGTAATGTATCACATGGATCACCACTCATTTCCACAACCACCGCAGCCGGAACAACCAACCACTTCCAATAAAAAGAGCAGGGTAATCTACAATCCGATTGCTTCGAAAGTAAAATACAACAAACTCCCCTAAACAGATAATACACATATTCCCTTTAAGACAGATTCTATATTTGAAAAACTGTCTTAAAGGGAATATTTAAATAAGGTTGTTTCAACAATCTTTTCAACCTTTTGCCTTGGTAATTTGTTAGAATAGCGATATATTTGCAATATTGCATAAGCAACTAAACATTAAAGCTAAATTGGCAATGAAAAGATTTACAAGCTTCCTACTCCTATCTCTGTTCACCGTAGGTACATATGCCCAACGGATACTTAATCTGGACAGTTGCCGAGCCCTAGCTCTTACAAACAACAAAGAATTACGGATCGGCCAAGAAAAAATAAATGCTGCACACTATCAACGTAAAGCGGCATTTACCAATTATTTGCCCAAGATTGATGTAATGGGCACATACATGCATACACAAAAGGAAATTTCCTTACTGAGTGACGATCAAAAACAATCTATCAGCCACATTGGGACCTCTACTTCTGCTGCCTTAAAAGAAATGGCAGCCAATAATCCTATATTATCCACATTACTCCCGGCACTTCAACCATTGGAAGGAGGTTTGAACAGTATGGGGCAAGGCCTGGTTGATGCACTTCGCACAGATACAAGAAATCTATATGCAGGTACAGCTACCCTTACCCAACCACTCTTTATGGGAGGTAAAATCATAGCGTATAATAAAATCACCAAATATGCCGAACAACTTGCCCGCTCACAACATGCCACAGGCATGCAAGAGGTCATTCTGAATACAGACCAAGCCTATTGGCAAGTGATTTCACTCACCAACAAGAAAAAACTGGCAGAAAGTTTTCTTAAGTTGGTGCAAAAGCTGGATGAAGATGTAGATAAAATGGTAGCCGAGGGAGTAGCCACCAAAGCCGACGGTCTTAGTGTGAAAGTAAAAGTCAATGAAGCAGAAATGACACTTACTCAGGTAGACAATGGATTAAGTTTATCAAAAATGTTACTTTGTCAGTTATGCGGTCTACCCTTAGACACTGATTTGCAACTGGCCGACCAAAATATGGAAAATTTAGCCTTACCTGCAACCTATACAGAAAGCAATATCGATTTAGCATTGGCCAACCGTGAAGAATTGAAAAGTCTGGAGTTAGCCAGCAAAATCTATCAACAAAAAGTAAACGTTGCACGTTCGGAATTTCTCCCCACAGTAGGCTTAACAGCCAACTATCTCGTCAGCAATCCCTCTTTACTCAACGGATTTGAAAACAAGTTCAGAGGTATGTGGGGAATCGGAGTCGTAGTTAAAATTCCAGTATTCCATTGGGGAGAGGGAATTTATAAAGTAAAAGCAGCCAAAGCTGAAGCCAACATTGCCCGATATCAGCTTGAAGACGTGAAAGAAAAAGTAGAATTACAAGTTACCCAAAGTTCTTACAAGGTTAACGAAGCAGCTAAAAAACTGGCTATGGCCGAAAAGAATATGGAAAAAGCAGAAGAAAATCTACGATATGCAACTTTAGGCTTCAAGGAAGGAGTAATACCAACCAGCAATGTATTGGAAGCACAAACAGCATGGCTTTCTGCACAATCTGGTAAAATTGATGCACAGATAGACTTAAAAATGAGTGAGATTTACTTAAACAAATCAATGGGAACATTAAAATAAAAACAATATGGCTGAAAAAACTCAACGCAGCAACATAATGCTGGCATTTTTTACATTAGCAGCAGTAATCATACTTGTTAGCATCATCGGATTTCTGACTTTAGGTAAAGGCACAGAAATCATACAAGGACAAGCAGAGGCAACAGAATACCGTGTTTCAAGCAAAGTACCTGGACGTATTCTGAAATTTTTGGTCAGCGAAGGAGATAATGTACGTGCCGGAGATACTTTGGCGATTCTTGAAGCGCCCGATGTATTAGCTAAATTGACACAGGCACAGGCAGCCGAACAGGCAGCTATTGCATTAAACGAAAAAGCAGAACGAGGTACACGTGCCGAGCAGTTACAGGCAGCCTACGAAATGTGGCAAAAAGCAAAAGCCGGACTTGAAATTGCAGAAAAATCATACAACCGTGTCAACCGATTGTTCGAAAGTGGAGTCATGTCTGCACAGAAACGAGATGAAGCCAAGGCTCAATATGATGCAATGGTAGCTACAGAACGGGCAGCCAAAGCACAATATACCATGGCCAAAAACGGTGCACAAAGAGAAGACAAAGCAATGGCTGCCGCTCAGGTAGAGCGCGCCAAAGGAGCAGTTGCAGAAGTTTCCTCTTATATTGAAGAAACCGTTTTGATAGCCTCTGCCGATGGAGAAGTAACTGAAATATTCCCTAAAGTAGGAGAATTGGTTGGAACAGGTGCCCCCATCATGAATGTAGCACAGCTTAATGACATGTGGGTTACATTCAATGTCCGTGAAGATTTCCTGAAAGACTTTACCGTAGGCGGAGAAATCAAAGCCTACATCCCGGCTTTGGAAAAAGAAGCAACATTCAAGGTTACCTATATGAAAGATTTAGGTACATACGCTGCCTGGAAAGCAACCAAAACTACCGGACAATTCGATTTGAAGACTTTTGAAGTAAAAGCCAGACCAGTACAAACTGTAGAAAACCTGCGTCCGGGTATGTCGGCTATTATAGAAAAATAAATAGAATTATATGGCTATAACCATTCATAAACGTATACTTTTGATTGCAAAGCGTGAAGTTTTCCGCATTGCAAGCAAGCCCATGTACCTCTTCTGCATGGTGATAGCACCGATATTTTGTTATCTGTTCTTCACCACACTGATGGGAAAAGGTCTGCCGACCAATCTGCCGGCAGGAGTAGTCGATCTAGATAACACCGCTACAACCCGAAACATCATACGGAATCTTGATGCGTTCCAACAGACAGAAATCGTTGCGCATTATGCAAGTTTCGAAGAAGCTCGTAAGGCTGTACAGCGAGGAGAAATCTACTCGTTTTACTACATCCCTAAAGGAACCACAGAGGAAGCATTGTCCAGCAGACAACCTAAGGTTTCTTTTTACATCAACTATTCGTATCTGATAGCCGGTTCATTAGCCTATAAAGACCAGCGAACCATGTCGGAACTGGCGGGAGCTGCAATTGGACAAGCAACCTTATTGGCACGCGGAGCTACAGAAAATCAGGCAATTGCTTTTCTTCAGCCCATTATAATCGATACTCATGCCCTAAATAATCCGTGGCTTAATTATTCTGTATATTTGTGCAACACTTTACTGCCGGGAGTGTTGATGCTACTTATTTTCTTAACCACAACTTATACATTAGGAGTGGAAATAAAAGAAAACACAGCCAATCAACTAATGAAAATGGCCGATAATTCAATTGTCACTGCTGTAGTTGGAAAGTTATTGCCACAGACGATTATATTTTTTATTTCGGTCAGTTTCTATAATGCCTATCTGTACGGTTTCCTGCACTATCCCTGCCACAGCGGTATTCTTCCCATGCTCCTTGCCGGATTGCTGATGGTATTAGCCTCACAAGCCGTGGGAGTCTTCTTTTTCGGCTTGTTTGGAAGTATGCGCCTTACTCTCAGCGCATCCTCTCTATGGGGAGTATTATCTTTCTCCATTTCCGGATTCTCATTTCCGGTAATGGCAATGCATCCTACTTTACAGGCATTAAGCAACCTGTTTCCACTGCGACATTATTTTCTGATTTATGTCGACCTGGCTTTAAATGGATATCCCATGGTATATGCATGGCATTCTATCGTAGCTCTGCTGTTGTTTATGCTTTTGCCTTTCTTTGTTCTGAAAAAGCTGCGCACAGCCATGTTGCATTATGTCTATATCCCCTAAAATTTATATTTCATGAAGAATCATTCTCTACTACATACCATCAGAGAAGGCCTTGCCGGACTATTTCATATCTGTCGGGAGGAACTGAAAAATACCATCAAAGATCAGGGAGTCTTGATTTTCTTTATTCTTGTTCCGATAGCTTATCCACTGGTATATGCTTTCATCTATACCAACGAAGTAGTACGTGAAGTACCTGCAGCCGTTGTCGATACAGACCGCTCGGCACAGAGCCGTGAATTTTTACGTAAAGTAGATGCCACGGCCGACGTACATATCGTATCATACTGTGCCGACATGGAGGAAGCCAAGCAATTACTGAAAAACGGAAAAGTATACGGAGTAATTTATATTCCTGAAAGCTTTAGTCATGATCTTGCAAAAGGAATCCAGACCCATGTAAGTTTATATTGCGACATGAGTGGTATGCTCTATTACAAAGCTTTGTTAGTAGCTTCCACCGATGTATCTCTACACATGGGAAAAGAAATACAGATACAACGTTTAGGAAACACTACTGACAGACAAGATGAAATCAGCACTACCCCCATAGCCTATCAGGAAGTTTCTCTGTTTAATACGCAAAACGGCTTTGCCAGTTTTCTGATTCCGGCTGTACTGATTCTTATCATACAGCAAACCCTGTTGTTGGGCGTCGGGTTATCTGCCGGAACTGCCCGCGAAAAGAACAGCTTCCGTCATCTTGTTCCGTTCAACAGAGAATATCGGGGAACATTACGTATTGTATTAGGAAAATCGATAGCTTACCTGCTGGTTTATGCAGTAGTTTCGGCCTATATATTGTGTGCAGTACCCTATATGTTCAGCCTCATCCAACTGGCAGAACCTGCTACCCTACTGGCATTCACAGTACCGTACGTATTGGCATGTATCTTCTTTGCCATGACTTGCTCCGTATTCATACATCACCGCGAATCGTGCATGATGATTTATGTATTCACCTCTGTTCCTCTCCTCTTTATTTCAGGAATATCGTGGCCCGGAGCCGCCATTCCTAAATTTTGGGAAATCATTTCATGGATTTTTCCTTCTACCTTCGGTATCAGAGGATTTGTAGGCATCAATTCCATGGGAGCCACTTTACAAGAAATTCAGTCAGATTATTTCGCCTTATGGATACAAACCGGTGTCTATTTCATTACTGCCTGCATTGTATACCGCCGGCAGATACTCTTAAGCCGGCATAAAGCCCTGGCAAGACTACAACAATACCGGAAACGTAAAAAATAAGACCTTAGCCGGACATAAGCTCTCTTATGTTTGGCTTTTATTTTTATTAACAAATGAGTCTTAGTAAATAGGAAGGAATAGCGTAGCTTTGCAATAAATATTATGCAACAATCTATGAGACTATCTATACTTCTGTTTTTTATCTGTAGTGTTACCTTATTACAAGCCATACCAGCTCCCAGCGAAAAGACCAGCTTCCGCATAACGATACTCAAGTCGAGTGGAGAACCCCAGCCCGGCATTGTATTGAAAATAAAAAATAAGACTTTGGAATACAGAGGAAATGCAGAAGGGGTTATCTCTTTCGAATATGATGTGAATTCCAGTTTTTATCGCACGGCAGAATTGTACCTTCCTACTGACATGGAGACAATCCAGTCTTCTTTCTTACTGACTGAAGCCGTAGCCGACACAACACTGTACATAGACAGTCCGAAAGAAATTGCAGCATTACAGCAGGCAGGTACAACTTTTCCTATAGAAGGTCTGATAAGTACAGCCAATGGAGAACCTCTTACCGGAGCAACTGTCAGCATACAGGGCACAGGACGCACTGTACAAAGTGACGAAATAGGCCTTTTTCACATCGAAGCAGATTACAACCATCCTATTGTGATTCGCGCCAAAGGAATGGAAACCCTTTCATTGGAGATTACCCGTTTTCTGCAATTTGGTGAAGAACCTCTTCCTATCGTCATGCCTAAAAAAGGCTCCGACCGCATCTATCGAAGTGTAGAGCAAATGCCGCGTTTTCCGGGAGGCATGAAGGCAATGAGAAACTACATCAACCGAAATCTGCAATATCCCAAACAAGCACAAAATGCAGGTATTGAAGGAGTAGTCGGGGTACAATTCATTGTAGAGAAAAACGGAGAAATTACTGATCCGATTATTGTACGCCATTTAAACGATGAACTGGACGAAGCAGCTTTACATCTGATACGTACCATGCCCCGATGGATTGCCGGGAAAGATCATGGCACCCCCGTACGATGCAAGTATTCTATTCCCATCCAGTTTAAACTACCTAAAAAAGAACCTGTTGTAGCTGGTTCTACAGGCGTAGATAAAACTCAAAAAACAACTTCCAGCCAAGAAGTTGCAAAAAAGATATTACCTGTAGCTTTGCAAAAAGCGCTTCCCATCAATCTGCTGCCTGATTTGAATATTGAATGGACAGAATATTTCCGCCCCCAAGCTATTGAACTGTCCTGGCCGCATGCACTCAAGTCGAAAAAAGGAAAGCGCCGCCGCTAATCAAAATGATACAGAAGATTAATCAGTTCGAATACAACCACATAAAGTATTTATTCCTATACTGATTTGTAACCGACGACGTCGGCTCTATATTTAACGGCATCGATTATAAAAACAACGACGTCGATTGTAGAGCCGACGTCGTCGGTTATACTACATATCCAGTAAAAAACTTTATCCCAAACAGTAATTTATACGACTTAAACAACCGTTTTTTCCAACAAAATACCGACATTTGCAACAAACAGATATGAATTACCGATATGTTACGTAAAATCAGAATCGCGTTTGCAGTCGTATTTTTTACCCTCATCACCCTACTGTTCCTCGACTTTACAGGAAGTATTCATACGTGGTTCGGGTGGATGGCAAAAATTCAGTTTTTACCTGCCTTACTGGCTTTGAATATTGGAGTTGTCGTTCTCCTGATAGTACTGACCCTCGTAGTAGGACGCATCTATTGCTCCGTTATTTGCCCGTTGGGTGTACTCCAGGACATCATCTCATGGAGCAGTGGAAAACGGAAAAAGAAAAAATACCGTTTCACTTACTCAACCGAGAAAAAACTACTCCGGTATGGTGTACTGATTCTCTTTATCATTGCTTTAATCGGAGGTATCGGCTCACTGACGGCTTTACTTGCTCCATACAGTTCTTACGGCCGTATCGCACAAAACCTCTTTGCTCCTTTGTACGGATGGGGAAATAATTTTCTGGCCTATCTGGCCGAACGGGCAGACAGTTACGCTTTCTACCGTACAGAAGTCTGGCTCAAAAGTCTTCCTACTTTCTGTATAGCTCTTGCTACATTAATCATATTGATAATCCTGGCATGGCGCAACGGAAGAACTTACTGCAATACCATCTGCCCGGTAGGCACCTTATTGGGCATATTATCCCGATATTCACTGTTCCGTCCGGTTATACACACCGAGAAATGTAACTCATGCACGCTTTGCTCACGCAAATGTAAAGCCTCTTGTATCGATTCCAAAGCACACCATATTGACTACAGCCGGTGTGTAGCTTGCATGGATTGTATAGATGTGTGCAAGCATGGAGCCATCCGTTTTCAGTATCGCTTCAAGAAAACAGCTCCACAGCAGTCTAAAGAAACACTCAAAGGACAACCGGCTGATCAGGCACGCAGACAGTTCCTCTCCGTTACAGCCGGGCTGGCAGCTACAGCTACTCTTAAGGCACAAGAGAAAAAAGTTGACGGTGGGCTGGCTGTCATCGAAGATAAGAAAATACCCGAACGCAAGACAAGAATCGTACCTCCGGGAGCACTCAGTATCCGTCATTTTGCCCAACACTGTACTGCCTGCCAGTTGTGTGTATCGGTCTGCCCCAATGAAGTACTCCGTCCTTCTAGCGGACTGCTCACACTGATGCAGCCGGAAATGAGCTACGAACGAGGATATTGCCGTCCGGAATGTACCCGTTGCGCAGATGTTTGCCCCGCCGGAGCCATACGCCCTATCAGCAAAGCTGACAAATCATCTACACAAATCGGACACGCGGTATGGATTAAGAAAAACTGCATACCTCTGACCGACGGAGTAGAATGTGGAAACTGTGCCCGTCACTGCCCTGCAGGAGCTATACAGATGGTACCATCAGATGCAGCGAATCCTCAGTCGCTTAAAATTCCGGTAGTCAATACCGAACGCTGCATAGGATGTGGAGCCTGTGAAAATCTGTGTCCGGCACGCCCGTTCAGTGCCATTTATGTAGAAGGGCATGAAATACACCGGACTCTATAAGCGCAACCGAAAAACTGGAATGAAAAACTTAATGGTTTGATATATGACAAACAAAAAACACATATCCCGACGAGACTTCTTTAAGCTGACCGGAGCAGCCGGAATGGCAATTGCCGGATGGACGGCATGCAGCCGTTCTGCACAGCAAGCAGCATCCGGTGAAACGACAAAAGAAATCCCAACCGATCAGATGACTTACCGAACCCATCCGAAAACGGGAGAAAAGGTTTCTATTTTAGGATATGGATGCATGCGCTGGCCTACCATAAAGAGAGAGAACTCCAAAGAGGGAGAAGAAGAAATTGATCAGGAAGCGGTCAACCAGCTGGTCGACTATGCCATTGCGCATGGAGTCAACTATTTTGATACGTCTCCTGCCTATTGCAAAGGCCAGTCGGAACATGCTACCGGTATTGCATTGCACAAGCATCCGCGAAACAAGTATTTCATCGCAACAAAGTTATCGAACTTTGCTCCTTCCACCTGGAGCAGAGAAGCTTCTCTGGAGATGTATCATAACTCATTCAAAGAACTGCAAGTAGACTATATAGACTATATGCTGCTGCATGCAGTGGGAATGGGCGGAGGAATGGAAGAGTTCGAGGCACGGTATATAAAGAATGGTATGCTCGATTTCCTGGTAGAAGAACGAAAAGCCGGACGCATCCGTAACTTGGGTTTCTCTTACCATGGCGATATCAGAGTATTCGACTATCTGCTGTCTCAGCACGACAAATATCAGTGGGATTTTGTACAAATACAGATGAATTACCTCGACTGGGAGCATGCCAAGGAAATCAATCCACGCAATACCAATGCCGAGTATCTGTATGGAGAACTGGCAAAACGGAATATTCCTGCCATTATTATGGAACCTCTGCTGGGAGGCCGTCTGTCGAAAGTACACGACCATATTGTGGCACGCCTCAAACAGCGGGAACCAGAACGGAGTGTAGCTTCATGGGCCTTCCGCTTTGTCGGTACTTTCCCCAATGTACTGACAGTATTGAGTGGAATGACTTTTATGGAACATTTACAGGACAATTTACGCAGCTATTGTCCATTACAGCCTCTTACACAGGAAGAAACACAGTTTCTGTATGATACAGCCGACTTGATGATGCAATATCCTACCATCCCGTGTAACGACTGTAAGTATTGTATGCCATGTCCATACGGAATCGACATTCCTTCTATTCTGCTACATTACAACAAATGTGTCAACGAAGGAAATGTTCCCGAAAATGCACAGGCAGAAAACTACCGGAAGGCACGCAGAGCTTTCCTCATCGGATACGATCGTAGCGTTCCCCGTCTCCGGCAAGCCAATCACTGCATCGGTTGCAAACAGTGTATTTCTCACTGTCCGCAAAGTATAGACATTCCTAAAGAGTTGCACCGCATTGATGCCTTTGTAGAAGACTTGAAACAAAATAAACTCTGAAACAATGAAAGAAATTATTGATTTACTGCATACGCAAAAATGCTCGTGTGTAATAGCGGGAGCAGCAGGAGAAATAAGAAGCTTTCATCAGCGAGGAGTAGCCGACCTGTATACTCTGCTCTGTCAGGAGCCTCAATTTCTACACGGAGCCTCTGTGGCCGACAAGGTAGTGGGAAAAGCAGCTGCAGCATTAATGGTCAAAGGACAAATCAAGGAACTGTATACAGATACCATCAGTACTCCGGCATTAAAGTTGCTGCAGGCAGCCCATATTCCGGTAGAATATACACAAGCAGTACCTTATATCTGCAACCGCGACAATACCGGCTGGTGCCCGCTGGAAACACGCTGCTACGAAGAAGATTCCATCGATATCCTGTTTACCATTATCGACCGGTTTATTAAAAGCAAAATCTAACAAATTCATTCATAGAAATGGAAACAACTGTAAAACTATACACACTCTCTTATAAACAGAGCAAAACCTATCTTACAGCCGCTCTGTTTGTATTGGGCAACATCATATTGCCTCAGCTCTTTCATCTGATTCCACAAGGAGGAGTTACATGGCTCCCTATTTACTTTTTTACCTTAATAGGAGCCTACAAATACGGATGGCAGGTAGGAATACTGACAGCCCTTCTGTCTCCACTTGTCAATTCATTTTTCTTCGGTATGCCTGCTCCGGCAGTATTACCGACTATTTTACTGAAGTCCATTCTACTGGCCACAGGGGCAGGATTTGTAGCCGGATATTTCAAAAAAGTATCTTTGGGACTACTTGTTCTAATTGTTGCTTTTTATCAGATATTCGGTACTTTGGGAGAATGGATGATGCAAGGCGATTTTTATCTGGCTATTCAGGATTTCCGTATAGGCATTCCCGGTATGCTGCTTCAGATAATTGGAGGTTATTTGTTTATTACTCACTTTATACGTAAATAATTATGTTTGGACTTGGTACTCAAGAATTATTATTCATCATACTCCTTATTTTATTATTCTTTGGTGGTAAAAAAATTCCAGAACTCATGAAAGGTTTGGGAAAAGGTGTACGCAGTTTCAAGGAAGGAATGAAAGAAGTAGAAAAAGATTCCGACAAGACTGATAAGACTGATGACAGCGCATCCAAATAAAATAGAAGAAGAGAACTGCATACAGCCCGAAGGGATGTCTTTTTGGGAGCATCTGGACGAACTGAGAGCATCGTTGATAAAAATCATTATTGCCACAATTGCATGTAGCATCATTGCCTTTTTATTCAAAGATGAAGTATTCTCCATTATCCTTGCTCCCAAAAACGATCATTTTATTACCTACCGGTTGCTGAACATGATTAACCGGTGGGCCACAGGAATGGATTCTACGGGATTTTCCGTCAGTTTAATTAACACCGGCCTGGCCGAGCAGTTTATCATCCATATGAAAACTTCTCTCTACACCGGACTGTTGCTTTCTTCTCCTTACATATTATACATCTTATTCCACTTTATCTCCCCAGCCTTATACAGTCATGAACGAAAGTATTCGGTTCGGGTAGCAGGAGGTGGCTATATCATGTTCATGGCAGGTGCTTCACTGAACTACTTTCTTATTTTTCCCCTTACTTTCCGCTTTTTGGGTACTTATCAAGTCAGTACGGAAGTAACCAACATGATTTCCCTACAATCTTATATGGATACTTTACTAATGATGAGCCTGTGGATGGGAATTCTGTTCGAACTTCCTGTAATATGCTGGTTAATGGGAAAATTGGGAGTGCTCTCCGCTTCTTTCATGCGACGTTTCCGAAAACACTCCATTATTGTCATTCTCATTATCGCTGCCATCATTACTCCTACATCCGATGTGTTTAC
Source organism: Phocaeicola acetigenes (assembly GCF_027529745.1). Taxonomy (NCBI): domain Bacteria; kingdom Pseudomonadati; phylum Bacteroidota; class Bacteroidia; order Bacteroidales; family Bacteroidaceae; genus Phocaeicola; species Phocaeicola acetigenes. The sequence goes on along the minus strand of NZ_JAPZVM010000002.1, from coordinate 117,947 downwards.
ACTTACACTGGTCAGTTTCCCTATTTGGATTTTGTATGAGGCAAGTATCTGGATTGTAGCCAAAGTACATCCCGACTCACAGAAATAACCGTTCTCAGGCAACCATAAAAAGTGAAGGACAAGTATATTTTTTCCAACAGCCTACATTTATTTGAATCTAACGGAAGATTACCTGCTGTTATTTATACAAATTATCTAACTTTGCGTTTAAACCATAAACGAGTAACAATGAAAAAACTTTTTGTACTTTTTTATCTGTTGGCTTGCATTCTGACAGGAGCGCAGGCACAGCAACATGTTACGCTGAAAGATGTAGCACAGGGTACTTACCGTGCAAAAAATATCTATGGCATTAAACCCATGCTGGACGGCGAACATTATACCCAAATAAGCAGTGACGGAAAACGAATCGTGAAATATTCGTTCAAAACAGGAAAAGAAGTAGATACTGTATTCGATGTAACTACTGCACGCAACTGTACATTCAAATCGTTTGACGACTATATTCTTTCGCCCGACGAAAAACGGATTCTGATACAGACAGAAACCCAGCCAATTTACCGCCGCTCGTTTACTGCGGTATATTATATTTTCGATGTAAGAAACAACAAGGTGACTCCTCTTTCCGATAAAGGAGCACAGCAGGTTCCTCTATTCTCGCCCGACGGAAACCAGATTGCCTTTGTGAGAAACAACAATATTTTTCTGGTCAAACTGCTGTTTGGAAACAGTGAGTCGCAAGTAACCAAAGACGGAGAATACAACAAAGTACTGAACGGTATCCCCGACTGGGTATACGAAGAGGAGTTCGGATTCAATCGTGCCTTCGACTTCAGTGCCGACAGTCGTATGATTGCTTATATCCGCTTCGACGAGAGTCAGGTTCCACAGTTTTCATTCCCTTTGTACAAAGGAGCTTTTCCTTCGAACGAAGAATATGCAAGCTACCCGGGAGCATACAGTTATAAATATCCCAAAGCAGGGGAAGTAAACTCGAAAGTAACTGTACATACATTCGATATCAAGAGTCGTGTAACCCGCCAGATGGACCTTCCGCTCGATACAGATGGATACATTCCACGTATCAAGTTTACTTCCGACCCGGAAAAACTGGCTATCATGACTCTGAACCGCCATCAGAACCGTTTCGACCTTTATATGGCTAATCCCCGCAGTTCACTTTGCAAGCTTGCCATCCGCGATGAAGCAGAACAATATATCAAGGAACAGGCTTATTCCGACATCGCTTTCTATCCGGAACATATCGTAATGATGAGTGAAAGAGACGGTTACAATCATCTGTATTTATATACCATTGCCGGCAATCTGGTAAAACAGATTACCAAAGGACAGTTTGAAGTGAAATCGTTCTTGGGATGGGACCAAAACAACAATATCTTTTATTATAGCAGCAATGAAGAGAGCCCACTCCGTAGTGCCGTGTATAAAATCGATGCAAAAGGGAAAAAGACCAAACTGTCTTCACGTACAGGAACTAATGAGGCTATTTTCAGTACCAATCAGAAATACTACATCAACAAGTATTCAGGTATAAAGACTCCAACTCTGATTACCATCAACGACAACAAAGGAAAAGAATTGACTACTTTGCTGGACAATGCAGAACTGAAAGCTAAAGTCAGCAGTCTGAATATGCCAAGTAAGGAATTCTTTAGCTTCAAGACTTCAGACGGTGTGGAACTGAACGGATGGATTATGAAACCACACAATTTTGATGCAAACAAGAAATATCCGGTCATCATGCACCAGTACAGCGGACCAGGCTCTCAGCAGGTACTCGACCGCTGGAACATCGGCAGTATGGGTGATGGAGGTATGTTTGAAGCATATATGTGCGACAAAGGATACATCATGGTATGTGTAGACGGACGTGGAACAGGTGGACGTGGTGCGGCTTTCGAAAAATGTACTTATCTGTACTTAGGAGTAAAAGAGGCACAAGACCAAGTGGAAACCGCCCGCTATCTGGGTACACTCCCCTATGTAGACGGTAAACGTATCGGTATTTGGGGATGGAGTTTTGGAGGTTACACCACACTGATGTCTATGAGTGAAGGTTCTGCAGCCTTTAAAGCGGGAGTAGCCATTGCAGCCCCCAGCGACTGGAGATTTTATGATACCATATATACCGAACGTTTTATGCGTACGCCGAAAGAAAACGGAGAAGGATATAATGCCGGTTCCGCTATCTTAAGAGCACCGCAAATGCAAGGAAAACTGTTGCTGATTCATGGTACAGCCGACGACAACGTACACTACCAGAACTGTGCCGAATATAGTGAGGCACTGGTACAGGCAGGTATCCAATTTGATATGCAGGTATATACCAACCGTAATCACGGCATATTCGGAGGAAATACCCGCAACCATCTGATGAACCGTGTAGCAAACTTCTTTATCAATAACCTTTAATAAAAAGTTCTTGGGCCTCCGGACACTGAAAAGCATCATTCACTTTTCAAGCCGAAAGCCCAAGAATTTTACTTTTAATCCTATGGAACACGTAAAAAAACCTGAATGGCTGAAAATAAAAATCGGTACCAATCAGCGATACACCGATACAAAGCGTATTGTAGATACACATCGGCTACATACGATATGTAGTAGTGGGAGATGCCCCAATTTAGGTGAATGCTGGGGAAAAGGAACTGCCACCTTTATGATTGGAGGAGCAATATGTACCCGTGCATGCAAATTCTGCAATACTCAAAGCGGAAAGCCGCTTCCACTCGACGCAGAAGAGCCTATGCGAGTCGCCGAATCCATCCGCTTGATGAAACTCAATCATGCAGTAATCACTTCTGTAGACCGGGACGACCTGGAAGATCTGGGTGCTTCACACTGGGCTGCTACTATACGGGCAATCCGTGAGTTAAACCCTCAAACAACACTGGAAACACTGATTCCTGATTTCCAAGGAAGAGGAGAACTTATCCAGATGGTTACTGATACTCATCCGGACATCATTTCACACAATATGGAAACTGTCAGACGAATTACTCCACTGGTACGTAGCGCAGCTACTTACGACAGAAGTCTGTCTGTGATCCGACAGATAGCGGATAGTGGTATCACGGCCAAATCGGGTATTATGGTGGGATTGGGAGAGACACCCGAAGAAGTGGAACAGACAATGGATGATTTACTGCAGCATGGATGTAGTATACTGACCATCGGACAGTATCTTCAACCTACCCGCAAACACTTTCCGGTAGCAGCATACATTACACCGGAACAATTTACATACTATAAAATTATTGGAGAAAAAAAGGGATTTACAACGGTGGAAAGCGGACCATTGGTACGTTCTTCTTATCATGCCGAAAAGCATCTGCCTAACCATTGAACAAATTGGGTTTTTCCGTTGTTGAAAAAATAAAACCCCTATAAGATGAAGCTATTGTTGAAATATAAAGATCAAATTGTATCGCTCGGATTATTACCTCTCATTGCAACACTGATTGCACTTCATTTTCTGCCTTCTGTTGCTGTATTAGGAGGAGGATTATTGCTAAGCCTCATCGTCTTGTTCTATTACATCATCCGACTGAAAGAATTGAACTTCTTTCTTTTGCTCGGAACCATCGGCATAAGTACGTGCTATATAGTACGCCAATTTACCGATTATCAACTTCTTCCCAAAGGAGGAATTACTCCTACGCTTGAATTTATTTTACTTATTTTCGCCTTTATCCACATTACGGCTCCTGAAATTTACAAAAGTTTCCAACGGTGGCTGAAATTGAAAGGTTGTTTTTCCTACCTGCTTGAAGCCAAAACAATTGTCATTCTATCCAGCCTCCATCTGCTGATTTTAGGCATTACTGTTTATTATAACAAATCTTTATCGGATGAAACCTATTTCTTCCTTGTCAATATCATACCGGTATCCATTTATATCATTTGCCTGATTATTAATATCGTAGGGATATGTATTGCATTACAGGACAATTTCCGTTATACAATTATACGAATTGCTCCTCTCTGTCACAATAAAATTTACCTGACCAAGCGAAAATATACGGGTTGCTGTTCTTCTACTTCTACAGTTCTCTGGGATTTACCGGTAGAAAATAATTTCGAAGGATCAACTAACCGAAACGACAAATATGCCCGTAAGATAGCAAAGAAATATTGGAACATAAAAGAAACTCCTCGGGCTATTTTACATTATAAATCCAGTTTAAACTGTTCGTGTGAACAATATATTCATCTTTATATTCTTCCGATTGACAACGAGACCAAGATACATTCTTCGGAAGGCAGATTCTTTTCCTTTGAAGAAATTGAGGCGAACAAAGATAAGTTCAGTCCAACCCTTCTGCATGAGTTTTCCCATTTGCAATTGGCAGCACATATGTGGAATGAATATTTTGACGATTAAATAAAAGAAACAACACAATATGATACGAAAAGTACAGACAGAAGATGCTGAAGCTATTGCAGCAATTTATAATCATTACATCGCACAAACTACTATTACATTTGAAACGGAACCGGTTTCTACAGAAGAAATGAAAAGGCGTATTCTATCTATCAATCGTAATTATCCGTATTGGATATACGAAGAGAAAGGAGAAATAGCCGGATATTGTTATGCTCACCAATGGAAAGAAAAAGAAGCTTACCAATGTACTGCAGAAACTACGATATATATTAAACCGGAATATACTGGTAAAGGAATAGGAAAAAAAATGATGCTACATCTGATAAACTCTTGCCGGGAACGAAACCTGCATACGCTTATAGCTTGTATTACTTATCCTAATGAAGCCAGTATGCACTTGCATGAGCAATTAGGTTTCCAACTGGTTTCACATTTTCACGAAGTAGGTAGAAAATTTGACCAATGGCTGGATGTATGCGATTATGAACTGCATCTATAACACCTCTTTTATATTATAAAGAGCTAAAATAAAAATTAAGGCTTTCAGACAACACTGTTATCGTCTGAAAGCCTTAATCAATTTCAATTCTATATAGTATTATTACTTATAAATCAGAAAAATACAAGGTATTTTAGCCAAATCGGGTAATTTTCCCTTCCACTCTTTAATAGTCTTTGTGTGAATATATTCCCCTTCACAAGTGATATTTGCAGCAATACACATCTTTGTCTGCGGGCGGCAGGCTTTTAAAATATCCTCCATCATTTTATTGTTACGATAAGGAGTTTCTATAAAGAGCTGTGTCTGGTTTTCAGTATAAATACGTTGCTCCAATTCTTTGATACGCTTCATCCGTTCGGAAGGCTCAATCGGCAAATAACCATGAAAAGCAAAACTTTGTCCATTAAAACCAGATCCCATCACCGAAAGAATAATAGAAGAAGGACCTACCAAAGGTACGACTTTCATATTGCGACGCTGGGCAATCGCCACCACGTCGGCTCCCGGATCGGCTACAGCCGGACATCCGGCCTCTGATATAACTCCCATAGCCTGTCCTTCTGCCAACGGTTTAAGATATCCGGAAATATCTTCCGGAGAAGTATGTTTATTCAATGGATAGAATGTCAATTCATCAATATTGATACCGGAATCTACTTTCTTCAGGAAACGACGGGCAGAACGTACATCTTCCACAATAAAATGCTTGATTCCTAAAATTATTTCTTTGTTATATGATGGCAAAACCTTTTCGATAGCCGTATCACCTAATGTGACAGGCAATAAATATAAAGCAATATCCATGATTTGAACACTCGTTATAATCAGAATTTCACATTTCTAATATCTCTGAAATCAATGCGTGACAATAACTCTTCGATTGTCAAGTTGGGATGCTGTTGCATATACAAATCCGTCAACTCCATTCCCATCCAAACTCCTATAAGAGGAGGAATCTTCTCTCCTTTAAACACCATACTGGGATCCGGATGTGTATAAGCTCGAATAATCATAGGATCTTTACTCCATAAATGTCCCTGATTGACCATCCAATCCCACAGTATTTTTTTATTTTTCCTGCACCAAAGTATTTCCTCTTTAGTATATCCCAAGAAGGACTCGTACGACTTACTTTTCTTAAGTAAACGACTTACAACCCAATGAATTTTTCCTCTATACATAATCACATCAAACAGGGTGCGATATTCCGTAAGCCATGGAAAAGGATACAAACTATACAGATAAGAAGTAAGACAATCAGGAAGAATACGGTCGGGATTCATTGTACGACGCTGGTAAGAATAATAGTAACGTTCATACAGCGGATAATCTTCACCAAGATACTTATCGATACTAAACCCCAACAAGCTATCCCCGACTACAACCGACTGATTTAACGCAGAAACCTGTGAATAAACAACCGGAATAGGGAAAGAAGGTATTTCCTTTTTCAATGTTTTAAATGCCTCGGTTAACCCCTGTTCTATAGGCTCCATATCCTTGAATTTACTCTCTGCATCTGCCATCAACTGCAATAAAATTGTATCAGAATAATAGGCACACAAACGTTCATTGATATCCGGCTCGGATACATTACCTATCATCAATACATCTTCTATCAGCAGTCTGGTAGCCTGCGGATACTCTAAATTCATTTTCTGTAAAGCCGAAAAGCTGTTCAAAGCCGAAGCTTCGTATTGTAAACGGTCGTAACGGACTACTTTAATATCCTTATCAAACAAAGTATCGCCCTTCTGCTTGTCGGACTGACAAGCAGAAAAGGCGATTATACTTAACAATAATATGGATACTATTCTTATCATCCGCAAAAGGGGATGGGATTATCCGTAAATAATATGACCGTTTTCGTCTTTGTATTCGTCAAGACCTTTTTCATATGTAGCCATTGCACGCAAACTCATACCGACGCTTGAGAAACCTCCATCGTGGAATAAGTTCTGCATAGTTACTTTACGAGTCAAGTCTGAGAACATTACGATACAATAGTCAGCACATTCGTCTGCAGAAGCATTTCCCAGAGGAGACATACGGTTGGCAAAATCGAAAAGTTTATCCATACCTTTCACGCCAGAACCGGCAGTAGTCATTGTAGGCGACTGAGAAATAGTGTTGATACGAACATTGTGTTCACGTCCATAAATATAACCAAAGCTACGTGCAATAGATTCCAACAATGCTTTAGCATCCGCCATGTCATTGTAACCATAGAATGTACGCTGTGCTGCTACATAGCTCAAAGCCAAAATTGAACCGTATTCATTGATAGCATCCAACTTCTTGGCAGACTGAATCATTTTATGGAAAGAAACAGCTGAAATATCCAATGTTTTATTCAACATATCATAATCCAAGTCATCATAAGTACGTTTCTTACGTACGTTTGGTGACATACCGATAGAATGCAATACAAAGTCGATCTTACCGCCCAATACTTCCATAGAACGTTTGAATACATTTTCCAAATCTTCTACGCTTGTAGCATCTGCTGGGATTATTTCACAGTTCAATTTTTCAGCCAATGCTGAAACTTCTCCCATACGTACAGCTACCGGAGTATTGGATAAAGTGATTATCGCTCCTTCTTCTACAGCCTTTTCTGCAACTTTCCATGCGATAGACTGTTCATTCAGAGCACCGAAAATAATACCTCTTTTTCCTTTCAGTAAATTATAACTCATACCTTTTTTATTATAAATTCAGTGCAAAGGTACAAATTAATCTGTAACTAATTGAAAAAGTAACATTTATTTTTGTTTGCATACACTATAGTGAGGTTATATTCTTACTGTTTACAAGGTGTTTATTTATTTTTATTCAATAAAAAAGGTTCCGCAAGTCTTCGCTTCAAAGACTGCGGAACCTTTCACTTATCTGATATTATTCTACTGTTTTTCTCTTACTTTTCCGTACGAATATAGGCCTATTTGAAAAGTTTCTCCAAATCGTCTTCCTTCAGTACTGACAGAACAGTCTTGCCGTCCGGGGTATAGTTTGGAGTGGATACAGCAAACAATCCGTCTACCAAACTATTCATTTCTTCATTTGTCAGTACCTGACCTGCCACTATAGCTGCAGCCTTAGCCAACGATAAAGCCAACATACTCTGCACTTCTTCTTTTACTTTACAGCCTTTCTCTATAGCAGTCTGCACCATATTGGTAACAAGTGTTTCCGGATTTAACCCTTCAATTCCTGCAGGTACTCCATTAATAGCATACGAACCACCGCCCAAGCTACTCAAATCGAATCCTAAAGCATGAAGATCGTCCATTATTTCTTCGAGCACTGGTACTTCTGCCGGTGAAAAATGAACCATATCGGGGAATAACATTCGCTGTGAAGCATGTTGACATTTCTCCATCTGTTCCATATATTGATCGTATAAAATACGTACATGAGCCCGATGCTGATCAATAATCATCAGCCCCGATTTTACAGAGGTCAAAATATAACTTCCTTTATACTGATAATGTTGAGCTGCTTTTTCTGTAATTGCTTCTTCTGGCTGTTCATCATACAAAGATGGAGCCTGAGGTTCTTCGACTGGTACTGCCGGCATTTCTTCTTCTGGGAAAGCAGAATATTGCCAGTCAGCTGAACCCGAACTCTTTTTATCAAGTCCCTGATAGAACGGCTCCCACCCTCCCTGCTGCTTAGGAGTATACGAAGCCGAAGAATAGGATGAAGGAGATACCGGTGAAGGGGTATTAAAGGGATTGTATGAAGGGTCATACGATGTTCTCGGAGGCTCTACCCCACTATACGGCAATGAATCGAACGCTGGAATATCTGGCTTTCCTTCCGTATCGAAATCAATAGAAGGAACTGCATTAAAACGTCCTAATGTTTCTTTCACTGCAGCCGAAAGTATCTGCCAAATCGCTTGTTCATTCTCGAACTTAATTTCAGTCTTTGTAGGATGAATATTCACATCGATATTGGCAGGATCTACCTCGAAGTAAATAAAATAAGAAATTTGCTCTCCTGTAGGTATAAGGTTTTCATATGCCTCGGCTACTGCTTTGTGGAAATAAGGGTGACGCATGTAACGACCGTTTACAAAAAAGAACTGACGTGCCCCTTTCTTACGTGCAGTTTCGGGTTTTCCAACAAAACCATGTATCTTCACCATCGTCGTATTGATATCAAGAGAGAGTAAATCTTGATTCAACTTTTTCCCAAAAACACCCATTATACGCTGACGGAGTTGAATAGCCGGAAGATTCAGAATTTCCGTATCATTATGGTGTAAAGTAAACGATACATCAGGATTTACCAATGCAATACGTTCGAACTCGGTAAGAATATTACTAAGTTCTGTTTGATTCGACTTCAGGAATTTACGGCGTGCAGGTATATTGAAAAAGAGATTCTTCACACTGAAGTTACTGCCTTTAGCACATGCCACAGCTTCCTGACTCTCTACTTTAGAACCGGAAATAATGATAGAAGTCCCCAATTGTTCTCCCTCTTGACAAGTACGTAATTCAACTTGTGCAACAGCTGCAATTGAAGCCAAGGCTTCACCTCGGAACCCCATAGTACGCAAAGAAAACAAATCGGCAGCCTCCCGAATCTTGGATGTAGCATGACGTTCAAATGCCAATCGGGCATCTGTTTCAGACATACCTTTTCCATCGTCTATCACCTGAATGCATGTCTTGCCGGCATCTGTCACTAACACATCAATGTGGTGTGCACCGGCATCTATCGCATTTTCGACTAACTCCTTTACAACAGAAGCCGGACGCTGTATCACCTCGCCCGCCGCAATCTGATTAGCTACGGAGTCGGGCAGTAAACGAATCACATCGCTCATAACAATCTTTTTAGAAAGAAAATTCTCCCGTCACCAAATAATGCAAAATATACAATAACACCGCAATAGCGATGAACAAAGCTCCATAAGTCAGCGGTTTTCGTCCACTTTCCTTACGGCGTTTCAGATACGTAGTACCTTCTATAAACTTACCCCGGATGTCTTCTGGAGAAAATTCTTTCGGAGGCACCATACCTAAATCGCGCTTGGCATTCTCTTCTATTTTCTGCAATTTTTCTTTTCGCTCATCCACGTATATATATTCATGATGATATGCACGTGGTTTTCTCATCGTAAACATTCCCATAGCTACTGTTTCTTTTTGGAGTCAAACAAATGCTGATTTGGTAATTCAACCGGTTCTCTCGTATTCTTCTTCAACTGATCGCTAACTTTTTTAGCCCTCCAGTTGAATATATCCTCCTTATTCAACGGACGAATATAATCAAACCATACGAAATTCTCCAAACGGTCCGTACCTGGAGGTATCTGATTCATTGGATAAAGCGTACCATTTGATTTCGGACTCATCACCATTTTATCCAACTGCTGATTTACCAAATATATATCCAGTTTACTAGTCTCTGATACATTCATTCCAATCAATGTACTGTCTGAATCCATCGGATAATAAACAACACGCACAGAGCCTATCACTTCTGTTTTGTACATCTGACGATTCTTGAAATATGCCTTCATTTCTTTTCCAGTCACTTGATTGTAACGGGCAGAATCAAGTGCTTCTACCGAAAGTGCCTGATTGACGATATGAGCCCAGTCTATTGTACTATCGTTCATATACATCAACACCTTTTCCCCCAACAACTGCTGATTATTATTCCAAAGGATTGGGTCCTTATACATAGTCAAGCAACTGTCTTTCGAAGAAAAGACCAAAGAATCGGCTACACCTTGCAAATCAACACGATAAAAACGGACTTTATGAAAAGCTCTCATTTCCCGATACATCGAATCTGTATCGAGTGCAAAAGTTTCCATCAATAAAGTATCAGCATGCAAGAATAAGCTATCACGCTGTGAATAATCAATTGCTACAGCACGTTTCGTAGCAAAAGCATATTTGGTCTTCTCATTGTAATAACCATAGTCACCCGTCATCATGTTTTTATTGATCGTATCCTTCAACTCCATGTTCCAGAAAGCCTCTCCCAATCCGTTATTACGGTCATAATATAAGGTATCTCCTGTCAACTGCTTTCCATCATTCATCAAAATAGAACGATCGAGCAATAACGCTTTTCCGGTAAAAGTATTATAAGTTCCTTTTTCCGAATAAATATGATTATTATCACTCCAAATATCCGAAGGTCCTACAATATTGGCCACTTTGGTAGCTGTATTATATTGCAATGTATCCGAAGTCAAGGTAAACTGTGCATTTACCAATTCCACATCATAATTAAACACCGACTGTTTTGTCGAAGGGTTATATTGTCCCCAGTCAGAAGTCAGTACATTCTGCTCATCCATCAATGTACCTCCATTGAAATAATAGCCTAAATTAAATACCCTGTCATAATTCAAGCTATCTGTAAGCAACGTTGTGGTACGGTTCTCCATACGCACATTCATACGCATCTCTGCAATCTGAGAGTTTCCATCATAATACAGATGATCTCCGTAAAGGAACAAAGTATCTCCCTGTTCCATACGCACATTGCTGAAAGCTTCAAATGAACTTATTTTATCATAATAATAAGCACTGTCGCAATACATATACACACTATCGTGGCGGAAAACTACATTTCCCACCACAACCTGTGCATCCGGATGTCGGGCATCCTTACGCAACAAATCCGAATGTATCAAATAAACCTTACTCTTAGGCTGTTTCTTTTTCTGAGTCGCAACTTGAGGTTCTTCTTTTTGCTGCACCGGTTGCTGTGCCAAAAGACAAAAGCCGAACAGGCACAGGATACTTAATAAAAGTACCCTATGCCCGCTCCAAATATATTTTCTATTTTTCTTTTCAAGCATATGGTATTATAAACATGCTGATTTATCACTTCTTAATCCATCCCGGATATTTAAAATCACAATTTCTCCAATTAGGATTAATGCGTACATATGTACTCTTCTGTTTATCTACAATCCACTTTTGGAGTTTTTCTTCGCTTCTTTTTGCAGTCACAATGCTCTTCAGACGCTGATAGTCTTCTGTAATAGTCGCTTTATGACCATCAATACGATTCTTCAGTTTCACAATAGCACAGACCTGCTTTCCGTTTTTTGCATTAATCATAGTAAAAGGTTTTGAGATTTCACCAATCTGCATACCTTCTACCACCTTTGCCAAATCTTGTGAAACCAAGCCTGCCAATTGCTGCATTTCAAAACGAGATGTACTGGTCTGAGGATTTGCCAACAAACCATGGTTGTTTCTTGTATCTTTATCTTGAGAAATCCAAGTAGCAGCATCATCAAAAGAGAACTTCTCTTTACGAATATCATCTGCAATCGAATCCAAACGGCTCAAAGCAGCATTAATATCTTTCTCGTCTACTTTTGGTTTTATCAGAATATGACGGAAACTTACACGGTCACCACGCTTCTCTATCAACTGAGCAATGTGGTAGCCATATTCAGATTCGAACACCTTCGAAATCTTCTTATTATCTGTCATATTAAAAATCACATTCGCAAATGCAGGATCCAACTCTCCACGTCCGGTAAATCCAAATTCACCTCCACGACGTGCCGAGCCCGGATCTTCTGAATAGAAACGTGCCAAAGTAGAGAAAGTTGTTTCTCCTTTATTTATACGTTCAGTAAATTCACGCAACTGGGCTTTCACTCGTTCTATTTCTTCTTCCGGTATTTTAGGCTCCTGCGTGATGATCTGCACTTCTACCTGAGTGGGGACAAAAGGGATACTATCTTGTGGCAACTTACTAAAATAGTTTCTCACTTCAGCCGGAGTCAGTTTAATATCACCAACAATTTTCTGCTGCATTTGCTGCACGGTAAGTCCATCGCGGATATTCTCACGAAGCATTTCACGAATCTGGGTAGAAGTCTTGTTATAGTACTCCTCCATTTTTTCTTTCGATCCAATCTGATCAATCAGCCACGCTGTACGTGCTTCCACCTGCTGAAGGACTTCCTGATCTGAAACGACCACACTGTCAATTTCAGCCTGGTGCAAAAACAATTTCTGCACAGCCAACTCTTCAGGTATCACACAATAAGGATCTCCTTCGAAACGACGATTTTCATATTGGGCATTCAAACGTTCGTTTTCTACATCCGATTTCAGGATAGCCTCATCTCCTACCACCCACACTACTTCGTCTATCACATTATCCTGTCCGTAAGCAGAAACACCTACACACAACAGGAGCAGACACACACAGGTTCTGACAAACTTACATTTATTCATTTTGGATTCTAATAATAAATTACATCGTTATTTTCCAAAGCGTCCTGATACAAATCGTTTTTCATCCGATTAATAAAGGCAACTCGCTTCAAATTAATTAATATCTCTTTTATTTCACCTTTGGCATACTCCAACGGCAATTGCTGACCTTGCGGTAAGAATTTTTCCACATGCAAGAAATAACAAAAAGCAGAATCTTTCAATTCTATGTTTCGGTTACGATCCAAATACTCCAAGTCTGTATCCAACTGCTTCAAAGGCAATTTTACAGACAGTTCAGCTACAGGTTTCCAGGCATCATAAAAGTAATCATAACTAACAGCATGCCCAATACTGAATTTTTCCAGTTTATCTATCGCATCTGCCGAACTACTTTTATACCATAAACGTACCCTATTTAACTGAGGGGTATTAACCGGGACTTTCAAGAATAGGCCCTGAACATAAGGCTGATCTGCACGAAACATACCCACATTCTGCTGGTAATACTTTTCGATTTCCTCTTCTGTAATTTCTGTACCAAGCTGCTGATTCACCAATTCCTCCTGGTAAGTATGCATAATCAAAGCTTTCCGATAGGAAGCAACCTGTTCATCAATTTTCCGGCTATTAGGTATATTCCCTTCTGCTTTTTGGAAAAGAAGAGTTTCTTCTACCCAATTATGTATATATTTCTTAGCAAAAGAAGTACTGTCTTCCCCTCTTAACCCCACAGGTATTACTGCCTCCAAGTCCTCCTTATAAAGGAAGTCCTTCCCGATACCCACCAATGGAGTTTTTCCATTGTGGTCTACCGCCTGGCTACACCCTGCCAATGTGATTAATCCGGCTACGACTATACTTAATTTTGTCATTTATTTCAATTACCTATAAATTAGTGAACGAAGATACATTATTCTTCATTATTTCTGTCACAATTAACTGTTTTTAAAACGTCTTGCTTTATTTCTACATGAAAACGCTGCATCAGATTTTCCAAAAAGACTGTTTCTTTTTCTTTCCGAAAATCTTTAACAACCTCATCGTATACATCCCGATAACTGTCCGGCCCCTTCTTCAACCGTTTTCCCATAACAAATGAATAAGCATAACGAGGATGTACAGGATACTCTCCACACTTAAAAGAGAGTTTATCGACATATGCATTCGTTCCTATCTGAAATAATCCCACTTCTATCTCCGAGCGGAAAATAGAGTCAGACTTTCCCCAACGTGACAGTTCATCCGCCCATTGCTCCATAGGAAGTTTCTTTAAACGCTTCTTTATCTTCGAAGCAACCTTTTTATTGGAACAATGTACAACAGCTCCCTTAAAATGAGGAAATTCCCATTCATACTTTTTGCGGTTCCGGTAAAAGTAATCCTCCAATTCCTGCTGAGGAAGTTCATCGGGCAAAACCTTTACTCGCCTGTCCCAATACGAAGCCAATAAACCATCGTATATTTCTTTCCAATATAGAGTTTCTTCCTCTTCTGTCTGAGGATATTTTACCGGAGTAACAACATTTCCTTCCTTACGTCCCAAGAAGCGAATAATATGAAGCCCCATCGGAGAGAAAAAAGGAGAAGAAAAATTTCCTACCTGAAGTACAGACAACTGCTCTTTAAACTCATTCAGCAAACAGACCTCAGACTCCCATACCTCTTTCCTGTAATCTATCCGCTCTGCCCATCGAGCAGCAATATCATCGAAAGAACCTCCCTGACGTAAAAAAGCATATACAGAATCCATACATGCACAAGCTTTTGCCTCTTCCTGTTTACTCCCCCGTTGTGGTAGCGGTAAAGTCAGACACGAAAAGCCTATTTTTTCTTCCAGTTCCACACTCTTCTGATACTTGCTATTCTGTTTCAACAAGTCCTCCCGAAGAGCCATATACTGGCGTTTAAAGTCAGGCAATGTATCCCATCGATGCATTAATGCATCTGTTACTTTCAATTTGAAAAGGACAAAATCACTCAGATAATCCTGTGGTTTCACACGATGATGATAAGCCGCATATTTTTTCAAGTAACGGCCAAACTCATTTGTTGTCACATTTTCTCCGTTGACACGTAACAAGACCTCATTGTTTTCTCCATAAGCCAAACATGCCATGAACAATAACAATATTCCACATGATAAAGTCCGTTTCCACATAATCAGTCTAATATTCCTCTATGAACAAGCCATCCTGAACAAAACGGACGCCTTTATTCAAACAATAAAGGTCACGCTTTATTCAGGATGACAAATATATAAAACTATAATATAATTCTATCCTTATTGCGGACGGCTATAGTTAGGAGCCTCGCTAGTAATAGCTACATCGTGAGGATGGCTTTCCAATACACCTGCATTAGTGATACGAGTAAACTTCGCATTATGAAGTTCTGTAATATTATGAGCACCACAATATCCCATACCGGCACGCAAACCACCCACCAACTGGTAGATTACTTCGTACAAACTTCCCTTATAAGGAACACGAGCAGCAATACCTTCCGGAACCAATTTCTTCACATCAGTAGTACCCCCCTGGAAGTAACGGTCTTTTGAACCATTTTCCATTGCTTCCAGCGATCCCATACCACGATAAGACTTAAACTTACGTCCGTTGAAGATAATTGTATCACCCGGTGATTCTTCTGTTCCAGCTACCAGTGAACCAATCATAACAGAGTAACCTCCGGCAGCCAATGCTTTCACCACATCACCAGAATAACGCAATCCACCATCAGCAATCAAAGGAACACCTGTACCTTCCAAAGCCTTAGCAACATCGTATACAGCAGTCAACTGAGGAACACCTACACCTGCTACCACACGAGTTGTACAGATAGATCCCGGGCCGATACCCACTTTCACTGCATCTGCACCAGCCTCAACCAAGGCTTTAGCAGCTTCTCCAGTAGCAATGTTACCTACTACAATATCAATATCCGGGAAACGTTTCTTTGCTTCTTTCAATTTTTCAATTACAGACAAAGAATGACCATGTGCTGTATCAATTACAATAGCATCTGCTCCGGCATTTACCAAAGCTTCCATACGTTGCAATGTATCGGCAGTTACACCTACACCGGCAGCTACACGCAAACGTCCTTTATCGTCCTTGCAGGCCATCGGTTTATCTTTTGCCTTTGTAATATCTTTATAAGTAATCAAACCTACCAATTTACCATCTTTATCTACAACCGGCAGTTTTTCAATCTTATTTTCCTGCAGAATCTTTGAGGCAGTCTCCATATCGGTAGCCTGATCGGTAGTTACAATGTTTTCTTTTGTCATTACCTCATCGATACGCTTTGTCATATCCTGCTCAAAACGAAGGTCACGATTAGTTACGATACCAACCAAATAGTTTTCATCATCTACTACCGGAATACCTCCAATCTTATATTCAGCCATGATATCCAATGCGTCCTTTACAGTAGAGCCTCTCTTTATGGTAACCGGATCGTAAATCATACCGTTTTCGGCACGTTTTACAATTGCTACCTGACGAGCCTGTTCTTCTATAGACATGTTCTTGTGGATTACACCGATACCTCCTTCACGAGCAATGGCAATAGCCATCTGTGCCTCGGTAACAGTATCCATGGCAGCGGTTACAAACGGAATTTTCAAATCAATGTTGCGTGAAAACTTTGTCGAGAGTTCGACAGCTTTAGGTAATACTTCAGAATAGGCAGGGATTAACAATACGTCATCGTAAGTCAATCCATCCATTACAACTTTATCTGCAATAAATGACATAGGGCTTTATGCTTTAGATTTTATTGCGTGCAAATATACATATTTTCTCCGATTTATAAAAATGCAGAAAAACTTTTTTATGTTATTTAAACTACAGGTTTGCATCGTAAATTATAGAATAATGACTGACATTTCTATATCCAAGCAATACTATTTCTTTATTAAACAACAAAATATCTTGTGTCAGCGTACGAGGAGCAAAAACACGTTTTATCCATGCTGCACAACTGCTAACAGATTCCCGAAAAACATTCTTTCTATATCTATTGGTAAAAATAAAGACTGCTGTGTGGATATATAATATTTCCACACAGCAGTCTTCTTTAAAAAGACAAGCACTTATCGCACTGTGAAACTCATTAACGCATCCTTATCAGGCCGCTCTTCCATCACAAAATACAATTCACCTCCATCCATAATTTCCTTGTACGTAATAAAAGGCCTATCCAACAATTTATCATTCAAATAAATCTCTTTCACAAATATACAATCGGAAGATGTCTTTTTTACCTTTACTGTAAAGTACCGCTCCCCCCTTACACGGATAGAAGCTCCATCAAGTTGTGGTGCTCCTAAAATAAATTGCCCACTTACAGGATCGAGCGGATAAAAGCCTAAAGAAGCAAACATATACCATGCCGACATCTGCCCACAATCATCATTTCCTTTTAATCCATCGGGAGCATTTTTATAAAACTCCGTCGTCAGATAATTTAATATGGCATCAGCTTTATATCCCTCATCCGTAAATTTATATAAATAAGGAATATGATGGCAAGGTTCATTTCCATGCCAATACTGTCCCAAAGTACCCAAGATCTTCCACTGCAACGTTTTCACTTCCGGACTCTGCGCTGCGTAAAACATGGAATCCAATTTTTCTGCAAAATGTACCTCTCCTCCCATCAGATTAATCATACCTGGAACATCATGCAATACATGAAACAAATAATGCCAAGAATTTCCCTCAGTATAAGATGATTGAGACAACCATTCTCCCACCACTTCTGTTGGGTCTTCCGTTTTAAACTCTCCTTCCGCATTTCGACCACACATAAAACCCGTTTTCGGATTATATACATTCTTATAATAATCCGCTCTTTGAGCCATATGACGCACTACAGTATCTTCTTTCAAGTCCTGAGCCATTATCCCAACACAATAATCATCATAAATACCTTCTAATAATCGTGATACCGTTTCACGTCCATCATCAAACGACGAAAGTTGTACATCGTAAGGTATATAACCATACTTATCTATTAACTTCGTATGATTTCGGTAATGTGGTTTTGATACAGAAGTATAAATTGCCTGAAAAATATCATACAATGAATATGTGTCAGGAAGCAATCCTTTGCAATAAGCTTCCACAAGAACAGGTACCGCATGATTGGCTATCATTGTATTTGTTTCTCTACCCCATAATCCCCATCGAGGAAGATATTTGTTAACTTCTGTCTCACAGGAAGAATCTACCGGCTTATGACTATAAGCTTCCATAAGTGAATTGACAAATCCTTTCACAGAATCGGGTATCAAGATAGTATACATTGGATGGACAGCCCTGAATGTATCCCAAAGCGAAAACGTAGAATAGAATTTTTTATCACGAGAACAATATATCGAATCATTTTCCGCCCGATAAGTACCATCCACATCCGCAATATTATTAGGCTGGATATACAGATGATACAATGAAGTATAAAACGAAACCATTTGCTCTTCGGTGCCCTGTATATCTACTCCAGCCAACAGCGTATTCCATTTCTCCTTTGCTGCATTTCTAACTTCTGTGAAGCAATCCCAATTGGGAACTTCTGTGTCCATATTTTTCTTAGCACCTTCGATTCCGGTAGTAGATAAAGCTACTTTAGCCTGCAAAATCGAATCAGTCCCCATATCAAACGATAGAACAAAACGCTTTGCTTTCTCTCCGTTTTTTGCTTCTAGCAATTTCTTATTTACAATTCGTTTATCAAATTTAATTGTATAATAAATTTTTCGGGTTGTCCAGTCATTCACTTGTCGGTATCCGGACAAAGTAAAATCATCATCAAACTGTTCTGAGGATTCTAACACTAACCGATTTAATTCATTTACGTTCCAGTTTACTCCATATTGTAAATCCACCAATACATGCGCAACAGGCGTCCCAAAACAATATTGATGATAAGCTACATGCGGAGAAGCTGTCAATTCAACCTTTACATCATTCTTCCACAAATGAACTGCATAATAACCAGGAGCTGCCACTTCGGAATTTTTATCATAATCCGAATAATAAGCTTCCGGTGAATCACTGCCATTCACATTACGTGAAAAAGGCATCAATAATATATCTGACATTGCCGGGCAGCCGACTCCATTCAAATGAGTTTGGGTAAACCCTTTCAAAAGTGAATCAGTATACTGATACCCGACAACATGATCCATCTCATAACCGTTATAATATGTTGTATGTGATTCTGGACCAGGTTGCACCATCCCCATCGGCACCGTAGCTCCAGGAGAGCAATGCCCCTCATGCAATGTACCGATAAAAGGATTTACCCAAATTGTATAATCCCTTTTTTCCTCATCAGACCGACAAGAATAAACACTCAGATTCAACAGCAGGATAGAACATCCCACCAGAATTGTCCTGTTCTTTTTAAATACCATATTTGTCCTCTTTTTAGTTTCCATACTGGTCTTTTGGCTCACTACCCATCTCTACCCTTAAAGTGCCTCCTTCGGTTACTTTACGGAAAGGTATGTATAAAGAAGAAAGCGGTTCACCATTCCACATATACTTTTGAGCATATTTGTTAGTCTGGCTGTTATTCACCGTTTCAATGACAAACTCTTTTCCCTTATAATAAGTAGAATCAAGTTGAATAGTAACCTTATCGAACTTCGGGCTACCCAAAGCAAACTGAGGATTGATATTACCCAAACCGGCCACATCAAAGATTCCCAGCGAAGAAATTACATACCAGGCTCCCAACTGTCCTTGGTCTTCATCCTGTCCATATCCATAACCATGAATACCGTCGGTTCCATAAAATTCATCCAAGATAGCACGTACCCACTTCTGAGTCAAAGACGGACGTCCAGCCTCATTGAACAGCCATGAGATATGCAAACAAGGCTCATTTCCCTGATTGTAATACGTCTGCAAACCAGAGAAAGCATCAACAGTCGTACCTCCACTGAACAGTTTATCCTGAGACCATGTAAAAATACTGTCCAAACGGGCTGTAAACTCCTCTGCACCCATCTTGGCAATCAAACCTTTTGGATTGTGAGGTACATAGAATGTATACTGATATGCATTTCCCTCCTGAAATCCTCTCCAGACCTGCATCGGGTCGAAATCACCGATAAACTCTCCATTTTCCCAACGCGGACGGATCAGATTCAATTCCGAATCATATATTTTCTCCCAACCTTTGGACAATTCCATTAAACGTTCATAATCTTTCTGCTTACCCATATCTTTAGCCATTTGTGCCACAGCATAGGCACCAAACGAATACTCCAATGTATGAGAAGCAGAGAACATCCACGATTCATCGGGCCATGGACCTTTATCCAAATGAGGTACATATCCGTATTTCAAGAATTTATCGGTATCCAGTTTTCCGGCTCCCATCGGACGGTTTGTTCCATCCAGTTCATTCTTTCGCGCTGCCTGATAAGCTGCCTCTACATCAAAATCACGAATACCGCACAAATAAGCAGCCGCAATCACATTACCCAACTGATTGGTTCCCACTCCCGATACATAACGGCTATTGGCAATACCATCGCCCATCCAGCCTGCATCCTTATACACCTGCACATGCGTACTCACATAATCCGAAAGATAGTCAGGATAAGCCAAAGCCCATACCTGTACCAGTCCCCACTGGCCGCCCCATATACCATCGGTATTGTAGAACGAGAACGCAGGTTTCCCATCTTTCATCGGAAGTTGTCCTATCGTACCGTCATTCTTCGGATAAGCTCCATTTACATCACTGGCCAATCCTCGTCCCAAAATTGCATGATACAAGCCTGTGTAAAATTTCACTTTATCTTCTTTCGAGCTGGTTTCTACACGAATACGTCCTAAATAGTCCTCCCAAGTCCGATTAGACAATTCTTTCACATCATCGAAAGATAATTTTCCCCGTTCGGTTTCCACCTCTCTGTTCATTCTTGCATTCTC
This sequence comes from Phocaeicola acetigenes, assembly GCF_027529745.1. Lineage (NCBI taxonomy): Bacteria > Pseudomonadati > Bacteroidota > Bacteroidia > Bacteroidales > Bacteroidaceae > Phocaeicola > Phocaeicola acetigenes. The sequence goes on along the minus strand of NZ_JAPZVM010000002.1, from coordinate 96,863 downwards.
CACAGAAGTATACGAAAGGCCCACTTTGGCAGTCACCTCTTCTCCCTGTCCGGTTTCATATGTCAGATAAGCCCCGGCTCCCACTCCTTTTATGCTTTTCTGATTTTTAAAAATCTTCTCTTTCAGGAAGGTTCCCGAAGCCACAGGCTTCTTGTCCATTTCAGCAGAGAAATACATTTTGATACTGGCCCCCTTTTGATATTTGTCGCAATATAAGGGCAAAGTCTCTACCCATCCTTCAACCAATCCATTCTCTACGACATTCACTTCGGCATCCAATACCGGTCCGCTTTCTCCCTGACGATTACCTATATCAAACAAAACATTACTTTGCTTTCCTTCCGGGAAAGTAAATCGCATACAAGCCACACGCTGGGTAGCAGTCAGTTCCGCTTTTATATTATAATCCTTCAGCAAGACAGAGTAATAACCCGGACGTGCGATTTCATCAGCATGATCGAAAGAAGACCGATACCCTTCTCCTTTAGAGTTGACAGGCCCCGGTACAGTTACCAAATTCCCTGTGGTAGGCATCAGCACGATACCTCCAACCTGAAATTCATGCAAACAGGGAAAGCCCTCTATCGAAGTATCTCTGTAATCATAGCCAGTTGCCTCCCAACCTCCTTTATTACCTACACTTGCATTAGTTGCTGATGCCGGCTTGGCCAAACCAAAAGGCAGTGCACCTGGAGCAAAATGAAACCACCGGCAATGCGCTGTACCAATCAGCGGATTAACATATTGCGTCAACGATTCGGCTGGAGTTTCTGTCAGTTGCTTCTGCCCTTGACACGAAGCCAACAAACAAGCCATCCCCAACAAGGCTAAAACTTTCTTCGGCTGTATTTTCATCTTTTTCATTTTTTCATTTTCAGTTTATAAGTTTCAATCGCATATTTACCCAGTACAATTTCATTTTCCGGCTGGATTTCCTCTTCAATCAGATTAGTCTTAATCAAATCGAAAGCCTGTCCCATGCATTCGAGTTTCACCTTTTGTTCTTCTGCAGAAGTGTTGTACAGACGAACAATAAAAGAATTATCGTCTTCACATTTTTTGAATGCAGTTACCTTTACAAGAGAATTATTCGTAGTCAAGAATGAAGTCTGTTCTGCCAGCGCGGCATTTTTCTGTTGAACAGGCTGATATACAGCCACTAAAGATTCATTGGCAGATACACCCTGTTCCTCGCGTGCAATGCTTCCACTCTCGTGAGAAGTCAATGAAAAACGGAAAGAATGGTCTCCCGGCTGGAAATAAGAATTACCCTGATAGTGGCAACTCTGGCGGGAAGCCATCAGTATCGGTTGCAAGATGGTATAACCGACCGGATTTTCGGTTGGATCAATATAATCGGCTACTGCCACAGAAGACGACAAGGTGACCGCAACTTTTCCAGAAGAAGCACTAATCCAATTGCCGATGCCTCGTGGGTGCTGTTTACTGTTCTCTACATAATAACGTTCGCCTGCTGCTCCCGGCATTTCATCCTTACCTACTGTAAGTGCGCCATAAGGTACTTCGTACGACACTTCAGCCTGGTTCAAGGCCAGTGGTATCATCATACGGAACTCACGGTACATCACTCCTTCCCAGTTCAACAAATCAACATCGAAGTCAATCCGCTTGACATCATGGTATACCCGTATTACCTGTTCTACTACTGCATGACGAATTGGAGTACGCATTTTATAAGAAGTATAAACAGGACCGTTCTCTACCATCTCCCAGTCGGCCGCATGAAGAGTGGTCTTGTCAAAGCCTTCCATATCCGGCTGCTGCACTGCATCAAACTCACCGGCTCCATTGCCAAAAGAGCGCATGGTTATAATCTCTCCTCCCATAAACTTATCGGTTTGAAGCAACGGTTGGTTCAACTCCTTATCCCAAATCTGACGAATACCTCCCTTCACTAATTCAATCTTATAGAAACGGTTTTCCAACTGATTATCTTCTGCCTGATGCGATACCTGCACAGCCTCATCCGAAGGATTAACATAATAAGTATTCAACCCCATAGAAGGCGTTTCCGCCACAAAATGCAATACAGCCGATTCGATACTGCCATCGGCATAATGCGTAACTTCTGACAATTGAACCGGTATCTTTCCCCCATCGGAAGAAGTCAAGACAAGCCCACGGGCATATCCTTCTTCAAAACGTACAGGCACCTCAGCCGGTACATTACGGGCAAACGACAGGGTATTGAACAACACCACCGGACGTCCTTTTTCCTGCTGTGTTTTGACAGATGCAGCAAGGAAACCGGCCTGATCGGAAATCATATCCTTGGCTTCTGCATATGCAAATTCAAACTTACGGCGAAATTCATTGTCGGTCATTACTCCGCCATTACCTCCCCAGCCATGGTCGGGGTAAATTTTAGCTTTCCATGCCTCATTGAGCCGCTCTACCGGATAAGCATTAAATGTTCCTTCTACCAATGCCCGCGAAGCCGACAAAGCCTCTGCAGCCGGTAACATCCGGTCTGCTTCTCTGCTCTTGGTAATAGCCTGTTCGTGCGAAGGCCCGTGGATATAGAGCCATACATTAGGACGCTCACCGTAAATTTCGGGCAGGTTCTGTGTAGACAAGTCTAAAGCATTGAAAAAGTTATCAGCAGTAGCATATTCAAATTTCGGAAGGTTTACTTTTTCCCACTTTCTCTCTCCATACTGGCGGATATATTCTACCTGATTCCACTTATCAATAAACACCGGTGTATTTTTTACAGGCTTCTGGTCCCACTTCAATTCGTAATTCAGCATGGCCGGCATCACGGTATGTGCTTTCTTCACATCATTGTATTTAGTATACCACAGTACAGCCTCTTTTCCAATTTCTTTTACTGCAGCTGTATCTTCCTTGGCCATTACGTTATAGAAATAAATATAATGGCCCGGGGTATAAGTCCGGACTTTCGACCCATCGGGGGCCTTCCAGTAAAACAACCCTCTTTCATGACGACTGATGACGAGATTATCGACTCCTGCTTTTTTCATAATCTGTGGCATTTGCAGCGTGCGCCCCGGCACATCCACATTGAAGTACGACAAAGTCTGATATCCGTCGAAGTTTTTTTTCAGCCAACGTGCTCCCAAATAAAATTGTCGTGCCAACGACTCTCCGGCATACATTTCTTCGTAAGGCTGAATAAAAGTACCGCCAATACAGATACGTCCTTCCTTTATATATTTATCGAACAGAGGCTTCGATTCGGGATGCCGGTGCAAATACTCCATCACAATAGAAGTTTGTTCGATATCCATCTTAAAGGTAGGGTCTTCCTGCAGACGTTCCAAGAAAGGAGTCAGCCACAATGTATCACGGTCTGCAATACACGCATCAATATGATCCAACCAGGCCAAATCCTGATGTGTGGTCGTAAACAGATAAATACTCCCCTTTCCAAGTTGTGACTCGGACAGATTTTTCAACAGCGAATATGTTTCCTTATCGCAAGTATACAACTTATTCTCGAACTGTGCATGTGCAGCAGTCAACGAGCATAGCCCCAATACAGCTAAATACAGTTTTTTCATAGTGCTAAAAGTGTGATTCTATATGATTTATTTGCATCCAATATTCCATTAATTATCAGTATATAATTTCTTTGGTGTATACACTATATCCCCCCCTTTTCTTAATTGTTCCCAATCCAACCATACAGATGTATGCTCTACTCCATTAAGAATTATAGAGCCAATGCATTCACCATCAACCCCTCCTTTTATTTGCAAAACTCCTTCTGGAAGAGTAACCCGAATATCTGAAAATTGCGGCATGTTCAAGCTAAATCCTCCAACACCCGGTATCATAGGATACATTCCGATTGAGGCAAAGACATACCAGGCTCCCATGGCACCACAATCATCATTACCAGGTAAACCCGATGCTGTTGAGTTATAAGCTTCTTTCAATATACGCGAAACAATAGCAGATGTCTTATCAGGTTTTACCCAATTATAAATCCAAGGAACCTGAAAATCAGGTTCATTACCTGCAGCAAAGAAATGATCGTCATAACTAGCATCTATCCTAACAAACAGAGAGTCTAGACGTTTTTCTGCTTTTTGTTTTCCTCCTATGGTATCAATCAATGTTTGCAAATCAAATGGAACCATCCAAAAATAATTTTCTTTAGTCGCTTCACGCCAATCAGCATCCGGATGTTTCCAGCTTAAATCATGGGAATCACGAGAACGTAGCCATCTAGTAGAAGGATCATATAAATTCTTCCAGTTTTTAGCACGTGCCATAAAAAAGGTAGCATCTTCTTCATTCTTCATTGCCTGTAAAGCAAATTGACCTATTGCGTAATCTGCAGACGTATATTCCAAACAGAGAGAAGCATCCTCTATACCCTTCTCAATATAAGTTTTTAGCCCCGGACGTACCTCCACATTTTGTGAATAAGTTCCTGGAATTAATGCCCCTTTACGCATATATTGGTAAGCTTTAGCAACATCAAAATTGCGTGCTCCAAAAGCATATGAGTTGGATATAATAATTGATGTAGGATCACCATGCATAACTCCCGTTTCTATGTTAGCTAATATCCATCGTCCATATCCTCCACTCTGTTCAGCAAACTCAACCAAAGATTGCATCATATCAGAACTTTCATCAGGATACAGCATTGCCAACAATTGACATTGCGTACGATATGTATCCCAAGCGCTAAATATAGAATAATAATCGTGGCCTTCAGAAACCTTATGTACATTCCAATCAGCCCCCATATATTCTCCATTCACATCACTAAATACACTGGGATGAATCATTGCATGATAAAAATGTGTATAAAATTGTTTCATGCGATCTGCATCACCACTTACTTCTATTCTACCTAAACGTTTATTCCATTCTAAACGTGTATCAGATAATACCTGATCAAAACTACGTCCATTATTATCTTGTCTTAAATTTTCACGGGCATTTTCTATCGAAACATAAGAGATTGCTACCTTATATTCCACTGAGTGATTTTCAGAAGTATCAAAAGTAAAGAAGGCTCCAGTATTTACCCCTCCAATACATAAACGATCTTGTTTAACATCATTTTGTTTCCAAGTTCCCATCTCTTTAGCCGGCACATTAAACTCGGCTGCAAAAAAGATACGATAATCGGTTGGATATCCACAAAACTCCCCTCCTTCAGCATATCCTTCACATGTCGTTGATGAAGTAATTTTCACCAACGCATTCGTTAAAGAAGTAGAACTAATACCACTTCCTATAATAACCGTTCCTTCTTTTGCTGATTCCAAGAAAGTAACCCGATAAACACCACTACGCTTAGATACGGTTATTTCACAGACTACATTATCAGGATATTCCAAAGAAAGATAACCTGCCTCAGAAGATAATATCTCTTTATAAAAAGGAAAACCTTTCATATCATTTGGAGAAACTTTCAATGGACCATTAAATGCAATTAAAGGAAAATTTCCCATTTCAGGACAACCACCTCCTGAAATTTGATTTACCACAATACCATCCTGAGGAGCAAAATGGGTCGGCGTTAATTGCATCATACCGAAAGGATAAGTTGCTCCTAGATAGGTAAACCCAGAAGCTAACCCATCAATTCCAAGTCTACCAACAGTTCCTATACGTGTATCAACCAACGATGAATAATTCATTTGATTTGTCGTATTCTGATTTAAAGTACAAGACACACTGAATAAAACAATAAGCATTAACAAGTATATTCTCACCTTCATGATTGTTTGCTCTTTTAATTATTTAATCAATTATTCTATTTGCAGACAAAGGAGCTAGATCTATATTGTTTCCCCAATTCTTATTCGGAGAATCCCCCATCTTCAAAATCAATTTGCCTCCATTTTTTATATCATCGTGACTGAACCATGGTTTATCCCATTTTTGATTATTCAGAACTGCTGATTGTACATATTTATTTTTCTCTGAAGCACCTTTTGCTATAATTTCAAAAACTTTTCCATTGGAAAGCGTAATTTTGATTTCTTCGAACATAGAACTTCCTATATTATATAAGTAACAGGATAAAAACCTAAACTCGAAAAAACGACAAAAGCAGACATACCTCCTCCATCTTCATCCCCAGGTATACCCATCAAATCATTACGAAACCATGTTTTTAATAACTGACGAATTCTTTTTTGCGTCTTCCACGGCTGTCCTGCATAGTTATAAAGATAAGGAATATGAAGACAAGGCTCGTTAGCCATTGAAAACTGACCAACATTCCCCGCATGATCTGGAAATTGAGCATAAAATTCAAACTTACTTTTTCCAAGAGGCTCTCGAAACATTCTATCCAAATTTAATATAAAATTCCGACGTCCCCCCATTAATTCTATTAAATCTGCTATATTATGAGGCACATCCCATCTATATATCCACCCATTATTCTCCCCATAATATTCTCTCGCTCCTTGTCCTCCAGAATAACGATAATCAAAAGGTTCTATCCATCTTCCATTTTTATCTTTAGGATGAAAAAAGCCTGTACTTGGATTATAAATGTTACGATAATTATATGAACATTTAAGATAATATTCAGCATCAGCAGTTTTTCCTAATTTATCGGCAATAACAGACAAACACCATTGGTCATAAGATGTTCCCAATGTAACAGCTACAGGCTGTCTCTTTTCAAATGAATGAACATTAGAGTCTATCTCTTTTTCATTCTTTTGAAGCGCTGGTATATATCCATATTCTTTATAAAAATTATCAATCCAACCTGATGGATTTCCAGACCATGGAGCTAAAGTCTTTTCCTCAATGGCTCTTTTACATGCATCGTATGCTTTTGAAAAGTTTATATCCAAACCCTTTACTGCAGCATCCGCAATAATAGCAACAGCATGATTTGAATTCATACGACGAGAATCACCAGTTATTTCAGGAAAGGTAGGCATCCACATATTACCCATCTGTTCAGCCATTAATAAATAAGAATTTATTATATCTGTTTCTTGTTTCTCATTAATCATTAATCGCAAAGGGTGTGCAGCACGATATGTATCCCAAATCCAATCATCTGTATAGAAGAGAACACCATTATCTTTATGCACCTCACCATCAAAAGCACTAAAATAATAACCATCTTCACTGATACATACCGGACGTTCAAATGTACGATACAAAGAAGTATACAGTACTTGTTTATAATCTTCCTCTCCCCCTGTTATTTTAATACAAGAAAGAACCTTATTCCAAACTTCACGTCCTTTCTTTTTTATCAATTGAAGATCATAAACAGGTATTTCACGCATCACATTTTTTTTAGCCTGTTCTTCACTAATAAAAGAAATACCATATCGTATATTGACAACAGATATTTTATTAGTAAACTTAAACACAGCAGCATTAGAGCCTACAGCCTCTTTTTTACCTACATTCAATTTCCCTTTTTCTAGTATTCCTACAGCTTCAGGTATACATTCACTTTCTAAATAAATAAAAACTTTTGTATTATTATTCAAACACTGATATCCACTTATACTATTCTCCTTTATTTTTATCTCACCATTTATAGAATTAATAATAAGATATGATGTTTTTTCTGAATTTAAAAACTTAATCCTATACATCGCTGACTGATGTGAAGGTGCATATTGGACTTGAATATTCTGTTCATCATCTAAAGTGACTTCATAATAATAAGGTTTCAAAATCTCTTTATCATAACTATAATCAACTACAGGCTTAAATTCTTCACCCTGATACGGACTAAAATTAAAAGCAGAACTTCCTCTATGGCTTGTAACAACAAGCGGAAGTCCATGAAGTAAGTCCGACGTATAATCAGAACGTTCTGGATAAACCCTCAACATACTATTAGGTAGATGTATAGTTGGATATGTAGGAACCAACAAATGACTAATACTCCCAATATACGGATTAACATAATCAACTGGAGCTAAATCCTTTTCATCTACTTTGGCATTCATGTGTACATTAAATAAAAATAGAACTATAAGCACACTAAATAATCTCAAAATTCCCACAATCTATTTCTTTTATAAATTATAAATTTTATGAATAACCCTAGCCTTTCATTTAAGATATTTAATTACCAAGCCTTTTCCTCAAAATATTTTTTGGGACAGAATCAAATAAATTATACCTTTATTCAAACTACACATCTGTGACATCAGACTTCTTATAAAATCATACAAAATAATAATTTGAAACCGATGACACCATTTGTCAGCTAGTGCCATCGGCTTTATTTTAAGATCTTTTTTTAACTTATCCGCATATAGTCTCAAAAAACGATATTATTTCAAGACCAACTTAAACGTTTCGATAGCATGATGTCCCATCTTAAACCGTAAAGTCTTTCCAGACAAGTTCAGCCGTTCTTCCTCTTCTTCAATCAAATTGGTACGTACTACTTCTTTTATTTCTTGAGGAAGCGTCACTTCTACTTCTTTGTCTTTGCCTTCCATCTCTACCAGACGAATAATCAGATTGTTTCCATCATCTGTCTTTTTAATCACAGATACCCCTACAAACGGATCGGATACTTGCAGGAAACTTTGGGCAGCAGGTAGGCTGCCGGCACCATTCTCTTTCCGGCAGCTGAACAGAGGATGATTTGCCTCCACCCCAAACTGATACCCCTTCTTCCACCCTTCCTGGTGAGAAGTCAGAGAGAAATGGAAGTGATGCGTTCCTTTCTGGTGATACCAGTTGCCTTCACCATGACAGCTCTTATGAGAAGAAAGAAGTACTCCCTGCAATACAGGATACGATGCTATCTCACGAGAAGGATCCACCCAATCGGCTACAGCTACGCAAGATGACATTGTCACTCCCAAGCCACTGCCACTGGCAGAAATAAAATTCTGGATTTCACGCGGATGACTGTCTTTAGGATGATGTACATAAGTTCCTCCCCAGGCCCATCCACCGGGCTGAATGTTCAACTCATCTTTGCCGACTTGCGCCACTCCCATCGGGACCTCATAATGCACATCGGCCCCACTCATGATATTTACAGGGAATGCAATACGGTACTGACGGTTGTGCTCTCCATCAAAATCCTTCAAGGTAACATCAAAATCTATTTTCTTCTCGGTATGGTGGAAAGTAATAGTCTGTACTATTACTGCATGTTTGGTAGGCTGTTCATTCACAAAGCGGGTAAACAGTTCCCCCGAATCGCTGACCTTCCATCGGGCCGGCATCGAACTCAGTGGAGTAATATCTCCAGGAGTCACATCGGTGATACGGGTAAATTCTCCCGCTCCATTTCCTGTATATCCTAACTCAATCACATCACCACAAGCAAATTTCGAAGTATGCATCACTTCTTTTCCCAACTCTTTATCGTATAGAGAAAGAATTCCTCCATTGCCCAAAACGGCCTTGTAATACCGGTTTTCCAATGTGTTCGAATTATAACTTACTCCTTGATTTTCCATTTTGACACTCTTTCCTTCTTTCACGGTGTAAGTACGATACCCCATAGAAGGAACATTTTCTGCCATGAAAATCAGACGATATCCACCCTTTCCGTCCGAAAGAACCTGAGAAGCAAGCTTATTTCCCTGCTCGTCTCTTACAAAGGCACGAGCCGAAGAAACAGGCACTTCTACCCACTTGCTCCGGTTCCAGGAAAGGTCATTAAATACCACATAATTCCCTTTACGGGTATTGACTTCCGAAACAATCTGCTCCAAAGCATCATTCAACATAGACTGGCCCAAATCGCGTCCCACCTTCAGACTATCCTCAAAAATCGCATCTGTGATTTCTCCATTCTTGCCTCCCAAACCATGATCCGGATAGATAGAAGCCATCCAGGCACGATCGAATTCCCCACGGGGATACGTATCCAACTTCCCTTTCTTCCATAAACAGAAAGAAGTAAACGCTTCTGCTGCCGGAAGGAGTACCGCTGCCTCCCGCTTATAAGTGGTAGCCCGATAATGGGCAGGTCCATGAATATAAAGCCACAAATCGGGGCGCTCGCCTTCTATCTTTCTGAAAGATGTATTTTCTCCCCGGACTGCCTCGAAATATTCTTCAGAGGTAGAGGCTTTAAGACGAGGCAATTCAACGCCAGCGGTTTCAGCAATCCGATTCCATTCATCAATAACAGGCTGGAAATCGACTGGTTTCGTTGCATCACAGCTCATCAGAATAGCATAATGAGGAGGAATGGCATGCTTCTTGAAATAGTCTCCCCACAACTGAGTGCGATGATGCAGCTTATGTAACGCAGTAGGAGCATCCTGATCGAAGAATTTCCACATCAGAGAAGCCCAACCATAGTTGCCGGGAGTAAAAGTGAGCACCTTAGAACCATCCGGAGCATACCAGTCGTACAAACCTTCTGCCATGCGGCTGACAAACAGATTAGGTATTCCACTCTTAGCAAGAATCTGAGGCATCTGCCAGGTACGTCCCGGCACATCAATGTTATTGGCTACCAAGTCATCACATCCGGGGAAATTCTCTTTTACCCATTTCCTTCCATAGTACGCCTGACGAACCAACTGTTCTCCACTAGAGAGCCCTTCGTAAGGTTGGTTGTAAGTAGCTCCCCATGTAAAACGTCCTTCTTTGTACAATTGGGCAACTTCTTCTTTTCTTTCCGGGTGAGCTTCCAGAAATTCCATCAGATTCAATGTCTGCTCCATTTCAAACTTAAATGAAGGATTTTTCTTCATCATCTCTAAAGCCGGAAGAATAATATTGTCGATACGGTCTTTCCGACAATAATCCGGTGTATTCATCCATGCTATATCCTGATGTGAAGATTGAATAATATGGATAGTACCGTTTTTAAAGTATCCCCAATCCGACGGAATATAGGGAACAATGGTCTGTTCGAGTATCTTCTGTTTCCCCTCCTTAATACTCAGCACTGCACGGTCTCCAATCATGGGCAGCCACACCAAAAAACTGTCCGGCCGTTCCGTAGAGATCACTTCACACGGCTTCCCGTCTAAAAAACCTTTCAGCTTACCTTCTGCCGGTTTATCTAATTTTACAAAAGAAAGTATCTTATATTCGTTTTCCTGCTTAAACTTCACCGGTGATACCGGATCAATCTGAGCTGCATTACCATTGGTTAAGAAACTCAGTAATAACAGTCCACTTACAAATTGTTTTTTCATATTTTCAATGTACTAAATTTAATATTCTGAATTAATTATATCCATAGTTTGTTGGGGACGATATCTCATACGAATACGCCACAATAATTCATTTAATGATACGGTTTTTATTTTATTAATCAACAGATCTTGTGCTGTCTGAACCGGATTAACACCAATAGATGGAGTATCTACAATCTTACTTGATTGAGCAAAGTCAGACCAAGCATGTACAATCGTCCAAGTTAGCATATTATCTCCTTTATTAATATTATACATCACGTCGCGATTGATCAAAGAAGCAACATATTCAGGAGTACCAGCTCTTGGTCTTTGCAGGTTAACTTCATCCCATATGCTATATCGAGATGTTACTATTGGTATTTCAACCCCTTTCTTGTTTTGCTTCCAATAAATACTTCCATCCAATTCATAAGGAAAATACTGCACTGCAATCATACCTGTAATTCCCTCTATTTCTTCTGCATAGATTTGAAATGCTTCTTGAGCTGCAGGACTTGCCACATCTCGACAAATAAATCCAAAAATTTTTATGCCAAGTTCTTTTAAATGTACATTTACCCGTTTTGCAAAATCTCTCAGAAGTTCTTGTCTATTAGGTCTGTTAACAGCAAACAAATCAGGATACTGATACCCTCCTCCATACTCCAAATAACTATAATCATTAGTTTTTACCCTTACTAAAGAATTCCATGTATAAGGAGAAACTACAGACAATTCAATTGGACACAAAGTCCAACTTAAATTCACATTTTTATCTTTCATTCCCCCTAGATAAGCAGTATTATCTAAAAAACTCCCCATAGTCCATTGCATATTATCCCCATCGCTCATAACAAAAGAATGACAAGATAATGTATCCCTAAAATTTATATCTTTAGGAGATATTTCATTATTTTTCTCTAACTGAACTTTAGAACTCATAGAAGAAATCAACGGAAGATTCCAGCACCAATTAGTAGCAGTATTTACATGTCCCCATTGTGAAATCAAACTTGTAAAATCATACTCATCTCCACATCCCCATCCTAAAATTGGGGATAAAGGTTTTACCCACTCCAAAACCTTATCTATTAATTCTTTCTTGTCTGCATATAGCATTAGTTTATGAGAAATAGCATAATCCCTTAAGTTTGTAACAGTAGGAGGAATACTTAAAGCCGAAGAATTATTTAACTTATCTTTATTCCGTAAAAAGCATTCATCAAGAGATTCCTTACGAACATCACGCAAGCATTTTAGTCCCAAACTTATAGCTTTATCCTCAAGACTTTCTTCTATCAATATACCTTTCAATAAACCCGAATAAACAGTAGCAACATTAGATGAGTAATCGGTATCTGTATATGAAGCATATGCATTCTCTCTAAGCTTATCAGCCTTATATAGAATATATCCTTTTATGACATTCTTACGTTTAAGATAAGCGACCAAGTCCCATAAGTTCATTGTAATAGGAGATGAAATCCCTAAGTCTTTCAAGAGATGATTATAAATCTTATTATAAGAGCTATTCGAATTGACATCAATCCAAATCATCTTATCAAACTTTTCATTATTTACAGCTTGAGCAGCCAAACCAGACAAAGATTCTACTAACATTGATTCTGCCAAATTTTCTCCTTGCCCACATAATATAATATCTTTAGGAGTTTTCTGTATCGGCCAACCATATCTACCATTATATTGTGAAGCAATAACATAGTTAACGGTAAACATCAATAGACATAAAAAGTAACGCTTTATCATAGTATATTTATTTACAAAATTAAACCTTTCCTTAAAAAAATACTAATAATACAACTCTAAATATTTTTTCGTTTGCTCAGGTCTATAATGCATACGTACTCTCCATATCAATTCTTGAATATTAACAACCTCATAATCATCATTTAAACGGCGAGCGCACATTTCGGCGGCTGAAGCACCACGAATTTCACCACCTTCTTCATTCTCTGCTATTTCATCTGAACTTTCACCTATATCTTTAAAAGTACTCCATGCGTGAACTATCACTGCCGAGAATTTTGCATCTTCAGATTCTGCATTTAATTTATTAGCAATATATGCAGGAGTACCATCACGTTCTGTATTATAAGAGCCCATATTCCAAATAGAGTATCTAACCGTTATAACTGGAATATCAAAACCATCTTTATTAGTAACCCAAAGAATGTCTCCATTTCCTTCAGCATAAGAAGGAGCATATTGAATTGCAATAATTCCTTCAAGTTGATTATTTGCATTAACAAAAGCTTGATAAGCCTCTTTAGCTTCTTCTGATTTAGGATCATGGGCTATCTGCTCAAGAACTTTTATACGATGTTGCCTCATATGTGCTGCAACTTTTTGAGCTAAACTATTTAATAATATTTTTCTATCTCCATCAATACCAAAATCATCCGAATAATAATATCCGCCCCCAAAGCTTTCTATCAACGTTGTATTACGCTTTTGTAAATTCATTATTTTTTCAAACTGTAAAGGAGCAATCTGAGATATATTAGAAGCTGTTATACCAAAACTCATTTTAACCTTATCTATATTGGGGTCAGTATAATAGTTTTCAACAAATCCATTCATCATCCAACCTGCATGAGGGCCATCAGACAAATAATAAGATACAAATTTTTTATCTGTTTTAGAATAATCTATATCGTGAGGATTTATCACTTTTGCCAATATGGATTTCTGCCTTGACTTATAATCATAAGCGAAATATGGTAAGTTATACTCTGCAATTGCTACAACCATATTTCCACTTTTAGATACTAAATTAACAAATTCATCCTCACCAACTCCAGGTTCCCAACCATAGACTAAAGAATTTGGAGACAACCAAGCAAGAACTTCTTTTAGCAATTCAACATTCTGTCCACCAGTGGAGGTGTTAAATTCTTTATTTAGATTAACTGCAAATAGCTTATTTGATATAACAAAATCAGCTAATTCTCCTGTTTGAGCAGGCATAATAACCAATGCATTATTATTACAATATTGTTTAAATTCTTTCCAAGAATCTAAAGTAGTTTTTTGACTTGCATCATATACTTTTTTATAACCATTATCTATAAAAAACTTCTCATCACGAACATCAACAATGATAGACTTATATACATGAGAGGCCACAACTGCAACTACACTACTCTCAGGATTATTTTTCACATCAGTCAATACATAGTTTTTTCCCAAGACATTCATTACGCCACCATCTAGAGACGCAAAATCTGGATTTGTCAGCATATTGCCAGCCCATACAACCCAATCAGCAGAAGCCATATTCACATAAGATCTAGCGTCTTTATAAGAAGATAAGCTATTAGCAGCATCCATCCACATTCCTGTTGACACCTTATTATCAGCTATAGCTAAATTATTAATACCAGTCAATGACTGACATAATAAGTGGTATTGCAATCCAGCTCCTCCAATAGCAGTAATATCTCCTCCTGGAACATCTACCTCATTTTTATTAGGTAAAGACGTAGCATATAACTCATAGTGTTTATCAGGAAGATTTTTTATCATATCCGGATGCCAATATTGCCCTTCATCCGAAATTGGATCATATAAATCCATATAAAAGTTCGGAGATTCTTCGTTGACTCCAGCATTCACTTTTCCGTTATCTAAAGGTGAATCATAATTACGATCACAAGCAATAGATACGAAAGTTAATAAAAATATTATATATATATATAATTTAGCCATAATCTCTTTTTTTATATTATTAATAAAGTTCTTTATAACAATACTAATTATTATATCCTGGATTTTGCGTCAAACCCTGCAATTTTATTCTCTCATTATACGGTATTGGACGTACCATATGCATATCTGATATATTATTATATTTTGATACTAAAGGATTCAATTTTGCTCTTTCTACCAATTTCCCGGTTCGTTTTAAATCAAACCATCTATCATGTTCCCCAAATAATTCACATCCACGCTCTTCCAATAAACGATCAAGCGTTAATTCCGAAGGTTCTTTAAGCCTCATTGTCTCAAAATCCTCTTCTGTAGCAGCAGCTCTTTCCAAAATCTGATTCACTTTACACATAGCCATGTCTGACTCACCTTTCTTTAAATAAGCTTCTGCACACAAAAGATATGTATCAGCCATACGAATAATTATATCTTCTCGTGTACCCTTTCCTCCCCAATCGATTTTTGTTTCCTTAAATTTATTACACATTGGCATACAATCAGTTTTCCAATTCATCATACCCAATGCAGGATACCAATTATAATTTCCTTCCTCATCTTTAAACGGATAATAATAAATAGCTCCTTTACTATCCTCAGAGGTATCATTCCAACGAGGCATATAGATACCTAACTTACCATAATTTTCGTTAGTTTTATCATTGATATAAAATTCCCTCTTAAATGTAGCATCATATCGAGTATCTATGTCAGGATAACGAAACCACTCATGTACAATCGGGTTTACCCAAATATCACGCTGCATTGCTGAATAATCCTGCTGATTTAATGTAAACATTCCAGGATATAATGCTGTAATATTAAATCCAAACATTGTATGCTGAGGATTTCCAGAACCATTATAATTCTTATCAGAGCCATATTGAACAGCCCAAATAATTTCTATATTATTCTGATTATCTTCATCAAAAACATCAGCAAAATTGGGTAATAGCTGATAATGCTCCGATGCAATAACAGATTCAAAAAGTTCTATCGATTTATCAAGGTCATCAGGCAAAGCAAAACCTTTATAGGATCTACTTAAATACAATTTTCCCAAAAAATGTTTTAATGCTGTATTATTTATTCTTCCTACTTCAGAAGAAACTTCTGGCAATTGATTTTTTATATCCTCTAATTCACTAATCATAAAAGAATAAATATTCTTTTCACTTTCCCGAGTAACACTTACAATTATATTTGCTTCATCAGTATTTTCATCTAACAAAAGAGGAACAGGACCAAATGTTTCTACTAAATAATAATAAGCCAAGACTCTAAAGAATCGTCCTTGAGCAGAAAGCTCATTATACATTTCTCCTGCAGTATCAGGAGTACATCGATTAAGAAGAATATTGGATTCCTGAATCATTTTATACAATAATTGCCAATAACTATCAATAACAGGAGACAATCCTGATAAATCTGTAGTATAACCATTAAATTGTACTGATATAGGACTTTCATCACAAGACATATACATATCTGTCCCTAAAAACTGTAATGTATTAACTGTAAATAAGGATCTACATTTCTCATATAAGTCTATCACCAATTTCTCTTGTCCTTCCAATGTGTCATAATAATCCGTAGTAACAGCAGATGGATTATCAATATCTAGAAATCCAGAACAATTGCAAGTAAATAAAGAACTTACTCCTAAAACTCCTATTCCAATTATTTTATTCAAAATTTTCATAATTTTCAAAAGTTAAAAGTTAACATTCAAGCCAAAAGAAACTGTCAAAGGATACAATGATAATTGTGTTTCCAAAGACTCTCCTATCGTTTCTGGATCTGAACCTAAATAAGAACTAAACGTAAAAGGATTTTGAACGCTTAAATAAGCCCTTAAACCTTTCATTCTAAACTTATTAAGTAATTTTTCTTTTACAGTATAACCAAGTGTTATATTTTGAATCTTTAAGAATGTACCGGGCACTTGAGATAAAACTTGTGTCCAAGTACAATCAAGACCTATTCCCGGATATTTATTATTTCTATTTTCAGGTGTCCAATAAGGAACATCAAGTTTATTCCAATCCTGATTATTTATCCCTGTAAAAAAATACGTGAAAGGATCATTATAAAGTCCTCCTACTCTTGCATACATATATACAGATAAGTCCCAATTTCTATAGTTGAATGTATTAGTCATACCAGCTGTCCAATCAGGAGTTGGTGCCCCTAAAATTTTATAATCATTGGCATCAATAACTCCATTTTTATCTTGATCTACAATTTTAGGCCAACCTGGTGCTGCATTATATTTTGCAGCTTCATCTTTTTCTTCTATCTGCCATATACCAGCTTGTTCTACATCATAATATACATTTATAGGATATCCAATAAATCTTCTGTTAGCCAAATCATCTTTCTTTGTTCCATCAAGATCTATTATTTTATTTCTATTCAAAGAAAAAATAAAATTAGTTTTCCATGTAAAGTTCTTAGTGGAAACATTAACTGTATTTAAAGAAATTTCAACACCCTCATTTGAAGTTGCACCAATATTTTGCATTACACTAGAAAAACCATTAACATGAGCTACTTGTCTCTGAAAGATCAAATCAGATGTTTTACGATAATACAAATCTACACTACCCGATACTCTATTATTAAATAATCCAAAATCAACACCGTAATTATACTCCGATGTCATTTCCCATTTCAGATTTTTATTACCAATACTTCCTCCTAATCCAAAACCTTTTACACCACCTCCATTCAGATAATAAGAACTTAAGTTCAATTTTGTCAGAGTAATATCATAGCCTATACTATTATTTCCCGTTTTTCCCCAACTAAATCTCAACTTCAAATTATCCAACCAATCTACATCCTTTAAAAAGTTTTCATTCTTGATTTTCCATCCAATAGCAGCTGAAGGTAATAACCCCCATCTATTCTCTTTAGATAAACGAGAGGTTCCATCATATCTTCCTGTTACAGTAAATAAATATTTATCCAATAAAACATAATTTATTCTTCCCATAAATGAAAGCATAGAAGACTCCCAATAATTACTATTTACATTTGTAATCTGCTCTGCCGTTTGAATAGCATGCCAATCTGACTCATAAGGTAATCCATCTCCTGTCATTCCTGAAGATTTATGAGTATCTTTTTGAGCACTAAACAATCCTATTACATTAAAATCGTGTATACCCATTTTATGATTAAAAGTGATTGTATTATCCCAAACTAAATTTGTATTAATTCCTTCACTTCGAGTTGCAATAGGTTTCTTAACTCCTTGCCCATATTGAGTATCAGTTCCTGTCCAAGAACCATTTACTGCTCCATCATACTGTAAGGCTAACGATGTTTTCAAAGACAAAAACTTTAATGGTTTAAATTCCAAAAAAGCAGAGGAATTAACGGACCATCCTTCTGATTCATTTTTTGTATTCTGATCTTGTAGAAAAGGATTTACTCGTCCATCAGGCCTGTGAGAAAAGGTTGGAGTACCATCTGTATTAAACCGTCCTACAATTGGTGTTATTAAATAAGCACTAAACAATGCATCAGTACTACCATGATTTATCGTATTAAAAGAAATATAACTACTAAGGCCAGCCTTCAATCTATCTCCTAATCTTTGTTCTATACCTATATTGGTAGTAAACCTTTCAAATTTTTCAGAACCAGCAATTCCATCATCTATCATATAACCGACTCCAAAAGTATATGATGTATTCTGAGTTCCACCAGAAAGAAGAAGGCTATTATTGGTAGTCAAAGCCTCATGAGAAAACTCTCTAAGCCAGTCATAATACTCACCATATTTAACATGTCTTCTTTCATCGTCAGTCAAAAAAGAAGGTGAAGACAATGATGATTCTCCAAATTTATTTGTCCATTGAGCAATACGAAAATTTACATATTCCATTCCATTTCCTTTACTTCCTAACATATCAGGCATACGAGTTGGAGTCTTTACACCAACATAACCATTATATTCTATAGAAAAGCCTTCTTTTTTATGAGCACCTTTAGTTGTTACAATAACAACTCCATTTGCTCCTCTTGAACCATATATAGCACATGAAGAAGCATCCTTTAATATATCAATTGATTCTATATCATTTGAATTTATGTGTCTCATACCAGATTGAGAAGGCACACCATCAATTACATACAACGGTTCATTTGAAAAATTAATAGAATTAACACCACGAATCTGTATATTCATATCAGCACCTGGTCTGTTAGAAGCTTTGGTTACCAAAACACCACTCACACGACCATTCAATGCCTCTGTTACATTAGGCGTCATTGCTTTTACAAGTTCTTTGTTAGACAATGATTCTATAGAGCCTGTCAAATCCTTTTTTTGAACTTTACCATATCCTATGACAACTACATCATTTAATACATTGGTATTTTCTGTCAAGATTATTTCTAAAGCTGCAGATGATGATATTTTCTTCTTTTGTGTATTATAACCCACATAAGAAAATAACAATGTTTGTCCTTCCTGTACTTTCACCTCAAAAAATCCATCTAAATCGGTTATTGTACCTGTTTTATTCTCATCTACAATTACATTCACTCCAGGTAAAGGTATTTTATTAATGTCATAAACATAGCCTTTAACAAGCAACGAAGTATTTTGCCCCAATAGTTTTATTGAACAAATAAATAAAACTAATAACATCCAATATTTTCTATGAGTAAGTATATATCGCATAGTAAAACCTCCCTATTAATTAATCTAAGTTCATTCTTTTACTTCTTTCCATTTATAGACACCAACTAATTTTGCCGTATGTCTACCTGTTTTATCTATCATTTCTTCAGAATTTTCAGGAGTTTCTACAAAATCCCAGGCACAAACTAACCCTGGCTCATCTCCTACAACATCTGATACCATTAATGTATTAATTTCTTCCACAGTCTTTGATGTACTCCAAATTCTAAACTTCTTAATGTAACCACTCATACATCTAGAATTGTCTTTCGGTTCAACAAAAGCCCACATTCTCATATCATCTGGAGAATTAACAACCATATTATCAGAGATATCAGCTGTTGATTTTAACTCCCCATTAATATAAAGCATTTGCTTCTTCAAATTTGAATCAAAAACAGCTGCTACATGAAACCATTTTCCATATTCAGATGGTGCAGACGTATAAATTGTCGGTAATGTTAAATCTGGATTCGAGTTATCAGTACCAATACTAAAACGTAATAAACTATTTGAAGCTCCCCAATAATGAAGTGTCCAGCCTTTATAAGGTAATGGACTAATAAAAGTAGAAAGGAATGAGCCAAAAGCAGTTTCAATAAATCCTTCATCATATTTAGTCCAAGCCTCAACCGTAAACTTAGGACCTCCACAATAATCTGGAGAAGAACCAAAATCAATATACCCTTTATGATCAACCCCATTAACAAACAACTCAGCAGGAGTACCTGGAGGTAATAATACATTCACAGATTGATCAAACAAACGAATTGCTTTTTTAGCTTCCAAAACATAACTATCTACTTCAAACTGTAAAACAAAAACTTCAGCCCTTGCTTTTGAAATACCTTCATTTAATTCATATAAAGCATTTTCCAAATCATTATAACTAGACTGAGGATATGTTCCATCAGTTTCGCCAACAACAGCTGTATTTAATCGAAGCTCTATACTATCTTTTAAAGAAAATAATTCATCATAATTCAAAGCTTGCTCAGATTCTGTTGTATTATTCTTACAAGAGAATAAAACAATTAAAGAAAAAATGAATAATACAGTCCTCATAATCAAATCTATTAATAAGTGTAAAATAACAATTAATAAGACATTTAAACTTTATGGTCAGTACTTCCTACTTCTCTTCTCGAACAACACCAGAAAGAACTTTTTCTATTTCTTCTATCAACTTCTGACATTGTATCTCCGTTAAATAATGATATTCAAAATCAGACAAGTGAGTATTACTGTTTTCTATAATGAAAACTTCTGTATCAGGAGCCAAAGCTATATTATGCCACATTCCTTTAGGTATATTATACAAGAGGCCTTCTTGCATTCTTACAACTTCGAACTTTATCTTATCTGTTGCTACTTCTGCAGCTATAAGTACAGCAATACCCTTCTTTAAAATAAAAGCCTCATCTGTCTTCAAATGCTTATCTATTTTCTTTAAATCATGAAATCCTTGCCCATCTTCAAAATTAAGCTGAGCTACTTGCCAATTTTTGTCTATCAGATAAGGATTATATCCTTTACCCTCGTGTACATAAGTTAATATCATTCCCATACATTAGATTATTTAATCGGTTAAACACTTTAATAAAAAAATTATTTTCTACGTTTATAACAATTCTTATTCTTACAAATAGCGCATCCATATGCTTTCTTTTGGATTTTCATTCCTGCTCCTATCAATGAACTAACCGATTTTATCGGAAGCATCAAACAAGAGTCAGTCAACTGAATATCACAAAATGCAGATGGTAACAATGAAAAAAACATTTTTTGCTCTGAAACATTCCAATCACAATACCCGGGACTATATGCATTACTTGCATTCAAGCCCCATTGTTGTAACAATTTTTCGATTTTCTTTTGCCCATAAGCAACAATTTCTTCAGCTAATGCCGATCCTATACCATCTGCAATAAAAGCTTCTACTACATCACCCGATTCTTTTTTGGCTTCTATCCAAGAATCCAGTTCTTTGCCTACCGTTGACACCATTAAGATATAAAAATCTGCATTCTGTAATGTCTTGGTTATAATATAAGAAGGTTGAAAAGATATTCCTCCGACCTTAAGATGAGATTTATCTATCTTATTTCCAGTTACAAACCGAACTCCCAATCTTGGATTACATACAGCTAAAGCTTCTCTTTTCAAACGATATAGAATATCAGTCAAATCCGGAGTCAGCATTGATAAATCAAAATTTAAGAATTCACATAAACTTTCATTCTTCAATTCCAACTCTGTAACACTACAAGACAACTCCTGTGCATTAAGAAAAAAACTCAACCAACTATCAGGGCTATGTTTTACACTCGAATTCCACCAAATAGACAGAAAATTTTTTCCATCTGTATGAACATTTGGAAACTCCTTACTTTCCATACATCCATCTGCAAAATCATATTTCCTACTTACTCCTTGAGAGTCGGTCAAAATTCCTTTAGCTCGTATAATATCTCCTCCAAACAAGTTATTCAAACGAACAAAGTCATTCTCCCAAAAATCCCAATCTACTGGAGTTTTCAAATAAAAAGTATGAGTTTCAAACTGAGGTATACGTTGATTCCTAATAGCTGGTAAAAACAACATCTGCTGTTCCTTCCAGATTTTTTCAAAAGTTTGCCAATCTATATGCCGTAACTCTTCATAATCTCGTACAATATACAACGACGGCTGAAAAGACCATAAATCTTTAACGATATCTTCTACAAGTTCTACATCTATATTATCTGTTTTGGTAAGAAAAACGATGGAGGAAAAATAAAACTGCCGTCTGTAAAATACAGGATTCAATTTCATCAGAAACCGATACTGCATAACATCAAGTACAGAAATAACCCCATCCAAAGCCAAACCGGGTATACTTTTCAGGTCTTCCAATGAAGCAAGTCCTGAAGCCTCCATCCACACCATATCGGGATGATATTCTTGCTCTATCTTCTGTAACGTTTCAACAAGTGTCAAACGTAAAGTGCAACATACACAGCCTCCTTTTATATCTACCACCGTATACTGATAGGATTGCAGCATTGTACCATCTACAGATTCACTTCCAGATTCATTTTCCAATATAACTACTTTCTTCTGTTGGAAAAAACCGGTCGATAACAGATAATTAATCAGTGTAGTTTTTCCAGCTCCCAAGAATCCCCAGACTAAATATACCTTCATGACTCTATCTTATTTAAACAGAATACATCATTTTTATTTATCTCATTTTGTATTATAGTCCTGCAAAGCCTTATAAAACATATCTATATTTTCAAAAGGTACTCCCGGAGGAGTATCGCACCCTGAAGATAATATAAAGTTACGGTATCCTGTAGTAGCTTGCAATAAGTCTGCAACCTTATTATACAAATCTTCTGAAGTATCCATTTTAAAGACTCCTACCGGATCAATATTTCCCATTACCAATACATCAGACGGGCAACGTTGCAATGTTTCCACCATATCAATCGTATTACCAAAATGCAAACCTGCTGCTCCTGTTTCAAGCATAGCTCCAGTACACTGTCCCATATTTCCGCAATTATGTAAAATTACAAAGAACGATTCGTCTTGTACTTTCTCCACAATCCGTCGAACATATGCAGAAGAGAACTCGCTGCAAGCCTCATCTGATAATAAACCTGCTGCAGGTTCAGCAATAAGTACACCATTTACTCCAGTTTCTTTCAAAGCTAAACAATACTCCTCAATGAACTGAGTACATTTATCCAACAGTTTCTTTATATTATCCGGTTCAATATAAATAGCCATCATGATTTCCGACATATCAAAAAGTCTTCCCGCCAACGAATATGGCCCAATGCAACCAGAGAAAACAGGTCTATCTGAATGTGCTGCTACCAATTTGTTTGCTTTCAAGTACTCAGGAATTCTTCCAGACAATAAAGAAGGGACCTTAAGTGCCTCAATTTCCTCCGCGTTAGAAACCAGTCTACCCACTACAGTAGGAACCTCATGATCAGTAAAAACGATATCTGCTCCAAACGCTTCAGCTTCTACCGTCAAATCCATAATTACAGATGAAGCAGAAGAAGGATATTTCTCTGCCAAAGCCATAATAGCCTGATAATGTATTTCCCCATTTGTAACAGCCTCTTTTACTGTATGTCCTATCAATTCAATACCTGAATGTGTCATGATAGGAATTGCTATTCTCTTTTCTGAAGAAAGAACAGTATCTTTCCATTCATTCATATTGATCTTCATAACAGTTTCCTATTTAAGCAACCGACAACAATTCTTTAGCTTTCAAAACAGCAGCATTTGCGTTACTTGTATAAGCATCAGCCCCTATCTGGTCAGCAAACATTTGATTGACTGGAGCACCTCCTACCATCACCTTTACTTGATCCCTTAAACCAGCTTGTTCCAATGCAACAATTACATCTTTCATATTATTCATTGTTGTAGTCAATAAAGCAGATAAACAAAGAATATCAGGTTTTTCTGTCTTCACAACCTCTACAAATTTAGAAGGCGGTACATTCACTCCTAAATTCACCACTTCAAATCCACACCCTTCAAACATTGAAGCAACCAAATTTTTTCCTATATCATGTAAATCTCCAAATACTGTTCCTATCACAATCTTCCCCACCGTAACTGTATTATTTCCTGTCATACAAGGCTTCAACAGTTCCAACGACCCTTTCATTGCTCTTGCAGCCATCAACAATTCAGGAACAAATGCCTTTTGATGCTGAAACCGATCTCCAATTTCTTCCATAGCCTTTATCATATATCCATTGATAATCTCTTGGATATTCAATTTTTCATCTATAATCTGATGAGTAACTTCTACAGCCGGTTCTAATTTTCCATTCAATATTGACTCATATAATCTATCCAAATCTGCCATAATTCACCTATTTATCTTATTTGCTTTGTAAACGAACAATCTCATCATACGCTCCATATTTACGAGCTGCCTTTATAAACGCTTTAAAGTTTTCTGGAGGAGTATTTCTACCCATGGCACATCCTGAACTTATAATATGACGATATCCATTGGTAGCCTCTATCAGCTTTTTAACAGCTTCATCTATCTGTTCCGGAGTACCTAAAACTAAAGGGAAGCTCGGGTCTATATTTCCCATTAATACCGTGTCTTTTGGAACTACATTACGAGCTTCCCTCATATCCAACATCCAATCAACTTCTAAAATCTTAGCACCTGTCGTACCCATATCACGGATAATACCATTGGTATTTCCACAAATGTGAATAGAGAAAGGTATTCCATACCCCTGTACTTCTTCTGCCATCAACTTCTCCGGTTCCCATGCAAACTCACGATACATATCTGGTGAAATTAAATTAGGACCGGCAAATGCATCCCCAATTGAAGTTGCATGAGCACCTGCATCTTTCTGCGCTTTTGCAAAAATGACACTTGCGTGTCTGCAATAATCTAACACATCTCGAATCAGGGCCGGATCTTCTGTCATTAAATCCATCATAAACTGTGTGGTTCCTCTCAATAAGCATGCAATACTAAAGGGACCTTGATCTGCACGCCCCATGATAAACACACGGTCGCCTATTTTTTCACGTAACCGGCTCGTTGCCTCTAACCATTCACAGATACGTCCCGATTTCATCGGATCAGGTAAAGGCAAGTCATACACATCTCTTAAATCTTTCAGCACAGGCTGTTCTTCATCCACTGTTGCCGGTTCATCTTCACGGAAAATTACTTTAGCTCCTACGGCTTCGGCAATTGTTGCATCATCAAAATCTACAACACAGCCATCATAACCATATTTTTCCTGCGATACAAGGTGAGCTTCTGCCATCTTCCTTCCACACTTATTCACATCACTGATTTTCATTCCAGCAGTTTCTACTGCAAACATAAAACTTTGAGGCACAACCGGAAGAAAATCAGGAATTTCTCCATTCAATACAGCCATGCATCGTTCCAAAGAAGTCATTGTTTTCATTATAATATCCTATATGATTAAATTTTATATAAAGCAATCCAAATATATACCAACACAGCAAGAGGAAGCAACAAACTGAAACACTGGTTACTTGCATCAGCCATCATCCCCATAAAAACCGGAAGTATAGCTCCACCAGCGACTCCCATAATCATCAGGGCAGAAGCCTCATTTGCCTTCTCACGATTAGTTTGTAACCCTTGAGAAAAAACAAATGGGAAAATATTGGCACAAGTCAATCCAATAAAGAAAAGAAGTACCATCATTCCTATCAAATTACTTAAAATGAGAAATAATCCCATAAATATAATTCCTCCCAATACACTCCAGGTCATCATCCTTTTAGCATTGAACCGAGTAAATAAAAAGCTACCTAAAAAAGTCCCCAGTGTACGTCCCACAAAATAAACACTACATCCAATACTTGCTTCTGCAATAGGAGAAGAACATCTTTCTACTAAATATTTTGGAACTGTTGTCATCAGACCTATCTCAAATCCAACGCTCAACAATATCACAGAAAAAATAAGCAACATTTTACTCGATTTGAGTAATCCCCAAATGCTAGATATTCCTTTTTGAATTTCTACAAACTTTGTTTCTTCTGTCCGAACAGGTAGTAAGCATAAAAAAGAAAACAAAGAAAGTATTGCATAAACCGAAAATATCAAATGCCAGTTCTGGAATTTACCAACGGCCATACTTACAATTAACGGTCCCAACGTTGACGAAATTGCTTTCACAAAATTTCCTAACGTAATCATACTTGTAACTCTTTCTGGCCGTATCATATCCATTAACAATGGATTTAATGATACTTGCAACATAGTATTACTAATACCCAGTAGCATAAATGCTACAAGTACTACAGGAAAAGAATAACCTAATAAAGGAAGAATCATCGACAGAGAAGTCAACGCCAAACTATAAAGAACCATCTTTTTACGGCCAATCCTTCCCATAAGTACTCCTGTAGGTATTGAGCAAATTGCAAACCAAACAAACACCATCATTGGCAATAAATTTGCCAATGTATCATTTAAGGCAAAATCACTTTTTACATAGCTTGTAGATACTCCTACAATATCTACAAAACCCATTACAAAAAAAGCAATAAAAACAGGCAGTAGATATGCCATTTTAAATTTCTCAGAAATATTCATTGTATTTTTCAGTATTATAATATTAACAAAGCTTAATTACCTCATATATATTTTATCATTACCAAAGACAAACCTATTTAAACGGTTAAATAATATAAGAAAAAAATTACTCGTCCCCTATACTAGGCAAAAAAGTATTCTGCAATACCTTAGCTTGTAAAACGAAATCCTTTCCTTCACGAATATTAGCCAATAAAATATCAACAGCCTCTGCACCTAATTCTTCTATAGGAAACACCGTAGCAGCCATTTCCGGAGCTAATACATCAAGCCCTGCCATCGTATGAAAAACTCCCATTTTAAAACGATGATAATCAACACCACGCTTCACCATATAACGGATTGCAGCCATCGCTAAATAATGTGTTGTAAAGAAAAAGCCATCCACATCTGGTACTTCCCGAAAAAGACAATCTAATTTTTCATCTATATCAACCCTATAGTTTTGTCTATCTACAAAGACTTTTAATGCGAAATCCTCTTTCACTCCCGCCTCACGCAATGCTGCACTATAACCTTCTACACGCTGTTTCATTACAAAAAGATGAGCATCTGTTACCAAAGTAGCTATTTTTTTAGCCCCCTTATTTACTAAAGCCTCAACTAGTTCATAAGCACTTCCAAAGTTATCCACAATCACATAATTAGTCTCCATATTCTGATAATATCGATCAACTAACACAAAAGGAATATCCAATTTTTGTAAATACTTAATCCCTTTTACTTCAGTCTTAGTAGGAGCAATAATCAGCCCATCTACTCTTTTTGCTATTAACGTATAAATTAACTCATATTCTTTATTTCCATCCCCTTCAGAACTACATACAATTAAAGAATAACCATTCTTTGCAGCTTCTTTTTCTATATAATAAGCCATTTGGGCATAATAAGAGTCTCGTAAAAAAGGAATCACAAGCCCCAATGTTTTCGAAAAACCTAAAGACAGGCTACGTGCAACAAGATTTGGACGATAATTAACCGATTTCGCATATTCCTTTACCCGCTTAATCGTCTTTTCACTAAAGCCCTTACTCTCTCCTTGACCTGACAAGATCCAGGAAACAGTAGCTTTTGACAGATTCAGCGCATTGGCAATATCCTTAATAGAAACGCTCATATCGGTTGTTATCAGTTACTTCAAAATACCAAGGTTAATGTTTGATACAAATATAGAGATATTTTATTTTAACCGGATAAATAGTATTACTTTATTTTTCATTTTAACATTATTTATCACATATTTTCAATAAGCTCAAAGATATTCTCACATCAAA
The DNA here is from genome assembly GCF_027529745.1 of Phocaeicola acetigenes. Classification (NCBI taxonomy): domain Bacteria; kingdom Pseudomonadati; phylum Bacteroidota; class Bacteroidia; order Bacteroidales; family Bacteroidaceae; genus Phocaeicola; species Phocaeicola acetigenes. Next base: position 68,924 of record NZ_JAPZVM010000002.1, on the reverse strand, counting down.
TATAAAAACTGCGTAGCAATCTTGCCTGTTGTCTACACAACCCAAGACTACTACGCAGTTTATATTATCACCCGAAAACAAGAGTGTTTTCGAAGCTATTTTATTAATTAGCCATCTCTGAGATAAACTTGATACGCACTAGACGAATTTCCTCTTCAGTATAATCTGCGCCTAATTCATCCATCGCATCATCTATCTTATCAGTAGTTGATTCCTTGAAGTAATCATAGATGTCCAACATATGATCTTCATCCATCACTTCGTTCAAGAAATAGTCGATATTCAGCTTAGTACCCGAATAAACAATTGCTTCTATCTCATCCAGCAATTCCCCAAATTCAATACCTTTTGCCACTGCAATATCATCGAGAGCCACTTTCCTGTCAATACTTTGAATAATCGAAACCTTTAATTTCGACTTATTGGCAACAGTACGTACTCTTAAGTCTTCCGGACGGTCAATTTCATTTTCTTCACAGTGCTTCTTAATCAGCTCACAGAATTCCTGTCCATAGCGTTTTGCCTTTCCAGCACCTACACCCGGTATATTCTGCAACTCTTCTAAAGTAACAGGGTAAATCGTTGCCATTGCTTCCAAAGACGGATCTTGGAAAATGACATAAGGAGGAACATCCAAACGCTTCGACATTTTTTTACGCAAATCCTTCAGCATTGAGAACAATGCTGGGTCTACCGCACACGAAGCACCACTTCGCATAGGAACTTCTTCTGCTTCCTCCTCATCGAAATCCGCATCTTCTACAATCTTGAACGATTTCGGTTTCTTCAAGAACTTATGTCCTTCAGGAGTTACTTTCAGCAGCCCGTAGTTCTCTACATCTTTTGTCAAATACCCAGCAATCAGTGCCTGTCGGATTACCGCATTCCACAATCGGTCTTCCTCTCCCATACCGGAGCCAAACACTTCCAGCTCTTCATGTTTGTGTGCCAGAACCTCAGAAGTTTCTTTTCCGAGCAGCACATCCACTATATAGTCTTGCTTAAAGTTTTCTTTTACAGCAATGATTGTTTCAATCACTGCACACAACGAATCTTGCGCCTCCACTTGTTTTTTCGGATTTAAACAATTATCACAATTTCCACAATTATCTTCAGTATATTCTTCCCCGAAATAATGTAGCAATATCTTTCTTCTACAAACAGATGATTCTGCATAAGCTGCAGTCTCCAGTAAAAGCTGTCGCCCTATCTCCTGTTCCGAAATCGGTTTTCCCTGCATAAACTTCTCCAGTTTCTGCAAATCCTTATTCGAATAGAATGCAAGGCAAATACCTTCACCTCCATCTCGTCCAGCCCGTCCGGTTTCCTGATAATACCCTTCCAGGCTCTTTGGGATATCGTAATGAATCACAAAACGTACATCCGGCTTATCGATACCCATACCAAAAGCAATGGTAGCTACAATCACATCAATGTCTTCTTTCAAAAAGGCATCCTGATTGGCATTTCGTGTAGCTGCATCCATTCCGGCATGATAAGGACGAGCCTTGATACCATTTGCCAGCAGCACTTCCGACAATTCTTCTACTTTCTTGCGACTCAAACAATAGATAATTCCCGACTTCTCACTATTTTGCTTAATGAACTTGATAATCTCCTTATCTACGCTGTTTGTTTTCGGACGAACCTCATAATACAAATTCGGCCGGTTAAACGATGATCTGAACTCTACCGCATCCGTCATCCCTAAGTTTTTCTGGATATCCATCTTCACTTTCGGGGTAGCCGTTGCAGTCAAAGCAATCACCGGAGCTTTACCTATTTCATTGATGATAGGACGTATACGCCGATATTCCGGACGGAAGTCATGTCCCCATTCCGAAATACAATGTGCCTCATCAATGGCATAGAAAGAGATTTTTACCTGTTTCAGAAAATCCACATTTTCCTCTTTCGTCAACGATTCGGGAGCCACATACAGCAACTTGGTCTTACCGTTTACTATATCCGACTTCACCTGATCGATTGCCGATTTTGTCAACGACGAATTAATGAAATGTGCCACACCATCTTCTTCACTGAAGTTTCGCATGGCATCCACCTGATTCTTCATCAGGGCAATTAGCGGAGATATAACAATTGCCGTTCCCTCCATTAACAAAGAGGGCAATTGATAACACAACGACTTGCCGCCACCGGTAGGCATCAGAACAAAAGTATCCTTTCCGGCGAGCAAATTACGAATGATAGCTTCCTGATTTCCTTTGAAAGTATCGAAGCCGAAATACCGCTTCAGTTGCTCCGTTAAATTGATAGATTCCGTCATTGTCCTTAATATTTTGTGAATTTTAGTTGCAAATAGCTCATGTCTACTTTAACAAAGTTATAAACAACTTTCGATATTACACAAATATTCGGGATAATATTTTACTGAAAAAATATATTTTTCTCTACAAATCTCTCTTCTCAGCTCATTTGCAAACGAGACAAATTGGCCTTATTCATCTGTTCTTTGGCATACTCCAGCGTCACGGTGAATGTATCAACTTTCCGAGAAGGAATTTCAAACATTGTATCCATCATAATGGTTTCTACAATTGAGCGCAGTCCACGTGCTCCCAATTTATATTCCACAGCCTTGTCTACAATATATTCAAATACTTCAGGTTCGAACTCCAGTTTCACTCCATCCATTTCGAACAGTTTGATATACTGTTTTATGATTGAGTTCTTCGGTTCTGTCAGAATATTCCGTAAAGCTGTACGGTCCAAAGGATTCAGATAAGTAAGGATAGGCAAACGGCCGATAATTTCCGGAATCAGACCGAACGATTTCAAGTCCTGCGGTGCAATATACTGCATCAGATTATTACGGTCGACTTTTACCGTTTCCTTTGCAGCACTATACCCTACCACATTCGTATTCAGTCGTTGCGCAATCTTACGCTCAATACCGTCGAATGCTCCTCCACAAATAAAGAGAATATTCTTCGTATTTACCGGAATCAATTTCTGCTCCGGATGCTTACGGCCTCCCTGAGGAGGAACATTTACAATCGAGCCTTCCAGCAACTTCAGCAAGCCCTGCTGAACACCCTCTCCACTCACGTCGCGAGTAATGGAAGGATTGTCTCCCTTGCGGGCTATTTTATCTATCTCGTCGATAAACACAATTCCCCGTTCCGCTTCTTCCACATTATAATCAGCAGCCTGCAACAGTCGAGTCAAGATACTTTCAATGTCTTCCCCCACATAACCAGCCTCTGTCAGCACAGTAGCATCTACAATAGTAAACGGCACATGCAGCAGTTTTGCAATGGTACGCGCCAATAAAGTCTTTCCGGTACCCGTACTTCCCACCATGATGATATTCGACTTTTCAATCTCCACATCATTCTGGTCTTTAGGCTGGAGCAAACGCTTGTAGTGATTATATACCGCTACCGAAAGATAGCGTTTTGCGTCATCCTGTCCAATCACATACTGGTCGAGAAACTCCTTGATGTCCTTAGGTTTCGGAAGTTCCTTCAGATTCAAGTCTCCGGCAGCCGACGATGCATTCTGATGCATTGCTTCTTTCACAATCTCATAAGCCTGTTCCGAGCAACTGTCACAAATACATCCGTTTACTCCGGTAATCAGAAATCCAACTTCGTTTTCCGAACGCCCGCAGAAGCTACAACGTCTCTTTCCTTTCGATGATTTATTATTATCTTCCAACGTTATTTCTGTTTTAAGCGATTCTTTTATTCACTTCTTATAGACCCGGTTTACGTGAAAGCACTTCGTCTATCATTCCGTATGCTTTCGCTTCCTCGGCAGTCATCCAGTAGTCGCGGTCAGAGTCAGCCCAAACCTTGTCGAACTCTGTATGCGAATGATCTGCAATAATGGTATAAAGTTCTTTTTTCAACTTCTGTATTTCGCGGGCAGTAATTTCGATGTCCGAAGCCTGTCCCTGTGCGCCTCCCATCGGCTGGTGAATCATCACACGAGAGTGAGTCAGCGCCGAACGCTTGCCTTCCTTACCAGCTACCAGCAACACCGCAGCCATTGATGCAGCCATACCGGTACAGATAGTTGCCACATCACTGCTGATAAACTGCATAGTATCATAAATACCCAGTCCGGCATATACAGAACCGCCCGGAGAGTTGATATAAATAGAAATATCCTTGCCTGAATCTACAGAATCAAGATACAGCAACTGTGCCTGCAAGGTATTTGCCGTATAGTCGTCTATCTGCGTACCAAGAAAGATGATACGGTCCATCATCAGTCGGGAGAATACGTCCAGCTGTGTTACATTCAACTGGCGTTCTTCAAGAATATAGGGATTCTGATAACCAGCCTGCGACTTGATCACGTCATCAAGTACCATGCTGCTCATACCCAAATGCTTGGTCGCATACTTTCTGAAATCGTCCATAGTTTTCATGTGTGATTAATTAAAAAAAGACAGAGACACAAAGACGCAGAGTTCGTTTTTCTTCGAAGAATAACTCTGGGCCTCCGTGTCTCTGCGTATGTTTTGTTTTAGTTTTTAAGTTCTTGAGTTTCCAAGTATTCAAGTCTGGCACTCTTACGTGTTTGCCAAATTCAATCACCTAAGAACTCAAGATACTCATCAACCCATTCTTAGTCCTGGAACATTTTGTTGAATTCTTCAGCAGAAACCTCTTTACGGTTCAAAGTAACCTGAGCTTTCAAAGCCTCAGCCAGTTTTGCTTCGATAGTACGGTTTACCAAAGCTTCTACGCTTTCGCGTTTCTTCAACATTTCTTTTGCATAGTTGTCCAGCAATTCATCAGGTACGTTGATCATACCATACTGAGCAAACTGAGCACGAGTAGCTTCTTTTGCCATTTCGTTGATGTCAGCCTGTTCAACTTTGATTTCGTTTGCTGCAACCAATTTTTCTTTAATCAAGTGCCATGTCAGTTCTTCCAGGCTCTTTTCGTAGTGTTCTGCTACGAATTCTTCGCCTTTTTCCTTGTTGTTTTCCAACATGATACGCTTCATCAGTTCGTCAGCGAATTCCAACTTACCAACTTTGTTAGTCAAATAAGTACGAACATCGATCAGGAACTTATAGTCGCTGTCAGCTTCAAACTGTTTTGCGATAGCTTCCTTCACCTGTGCACGGAATTCTTCTTCGCTGTGAGCCTTTCCTTCGCCCAATACAGAGTCGAACAGCTCCTGGTTCAAGTCACCCGGAATCATACGAGTGATTTCTTCTACCTGGAAGCTGAAGTTACCCTTGTGGTTTTCAACGTCTTCTTTCTGAACTTTCAACAAAGAAGCCAATTCTGCTTCGTTGTTATCGAATGCAGTAGCAGGGTTGAATACCAATACAGTGTTAGTCTTCACACCGTTGAAGATAGCCTTCTGGTCGTCGTTCTTCATGTATTTTGGCATCATCACAGCGCCTTCTACCTGTACGCCACCTTCTTTTGTGTTGCCGTTTTCATCCAATTCAGCCAACAGACCTTTCAGCATGTCACCATCCTGATATTCGTCTACCTTGTCGTATTTTGCGTTACGCTGAGCGTACATCTTCACCTGCTGTTCTACCATTTCGTCAGCTACAGTGATATCAAAGTAGTCTACTGTATCGTTTGCAGAAAGTTCTACATTGAATTCAGGAGCCAATGCAATATCGAAAGAGAATTCAAAGTTTTCTTCTGTAGCAAAATCTACTGCGTTTTCTTTCGGCAGCGGAGTACCCAGCATGTTCACTTTGTTTTCACGGATGTATTCGTTTACTTTTTCCTGCATCAGTTTATCTACTTCTTCTACCAATACAGAAGTTCCGAACTGTTTTTTCACCAAGCTCATAGGAACCATACCTTTACGGAATCCCGGCATATTTACTCTCTGACGGAGAGTTTTCAGTGCTTTTTCTACTTTTTCCTGATAATCAGCTTTTTCAATCTGAACAGTAAGTACAGCACTTACTTTGTCTACGTTTTGCAATGAAATATTCATTTCCTGACTTATTTATTTAATTATTACTATATTTCTCTCTATAGAAACAGGCTGCAAAAATAATGTTTAATCTTTCAATAACCAAAATGTCTGATTAAAAAAAACATTTATTCAAAGTTTGCCTTATCACTATCTGTTTCAAGAATTGTCATCGGAATTGTTTTTCCATTTTCTGAAGAAAGACAGCAGACTATACATCTTTTTTTCTTTGACATCTTCCCCAAAATTCATTTTTATAAGTATAAACCGATATTAAAATATCAGGCTTATGTCATACTGAAAAGATGCAGTTCCGCAATCTTTTGACTTCCATAATCGACGACGGTGTTTATGAAAACAACGGTGCTGAATACAGATACAACAACGTCGGATACAGAGCCGACGACGCCGGATAAAGAATAAAACAAATAGCGAAAGACTTTACAGCCGGTATCAAGCCCTATAAATTCAGGCATTCCAAAGGCAAATACACAATACGATATAGCCTGATATCCCCTTCGGCGATAAAAAGAGACAAAGAGACCTGCATATTTTTATATTTGTCTATTTCATCCAAACAAACACAGGGCTCTTTATCTCTTTCTACTGTTATTCTCTGATTTCTCTTGCTTCGAAATCTTTTCTGCGCAAGACGAAACTGTTACTCAAATACTTTTCACGCACAATCTGGTTTTCGGCAAGTTCTTCGGGGGTACCTTGAAACAGAATCTTTCCTTCGAACAGCAGATAGGCACGGTCGGTAATACTCAAGGTTTCCTGCACGTTGTGGTCGGTAATCAGAATACCGATGTTCTTATCTTTCAACTTCCAGACAATGTGCTGAATGTCTTCTACGGCAATCGGGTCGACACCGGCAAAGGGTTCGTCGAGCATGATGAACTTCGGGTCGATGGCCAGACAGCGGGCAATCTCCGTACGACGACGTTCACCTCCGGACAACTGGTCGCCCAGGTTCTTGCGCACCTTCTGCAAGCGGAACTCGGCAATCAGACTCTCCAACTTTTCTTTCTGATACTCTTTCGAGGTATTGGTCAGCTCGAGTACAGAAGCAATATTATCCTCCACACTCATCTTACGGAACACAGACGCCTCTTGCGCCAGATAGCCGATGCCACTCTGCGCACGCTTGTATACCGGATAAGATGTAATATCCAAGTCGTTGAGATAAATATGTCCCTCATTCGGCACAATCAGACCAGTGGTCATATAAAAGGAAGTAGTCTTTCCGGCACCGTTCGGTCCCAACAGCCCTACAATCTCTCCCTGTTTCACATTGATGGAAACGTGGTTTACCACCGTACGCTTACCGTACTTCTTCACCAAATTTTCTGTACGGAGCACCATTCGTCCGTCCGAAGGAAGCTGAAATACTTCGTTTGCTTGTTCTGCCATAAGTTTGCTTGTAGAAATAAACATTCTGTATTTACGGCAAAAGTAGTAAAAATCTTGGGTTATGTGGTCATTCGTCCGAAATTCATCCGGCCTTTTAGGATAATATTGCTAAAAAACGTACTTTTGCAGTAAAATATTCTGTAACAATATGGTTAAACCAATCACTACATTAGGAAAGTATCTAATGTTAATGGGCAGAGTTTTCGCCCGCCCGGAACGGTTTCGGGTCTATTTCAAACAATATGTCAACGAGATGGCACAGCTGGGAATCAACTCCATCGGCATTGTGTTGCTGATTTCTTTCTTTATCGGTGCCGTAATCTGTATTCAAATCAAGCTGAACATCGAGAGCCCGTGGATGCCTCGCTTCGTAGTAGGATATACTACCCGCGAAATCCTGCTGCTGGAATTTTCATCGTCTATCATGTGTTTGATTCTGGCAGGAAAAGTCGGCTCGAACATAGCTTCAGAAATAGGTACCATGCGGGTTACCCAGCAGATTGACGCACTCGACATCATGGGTATCAACTCGGCTTCGTATCTTATCCTGCCCAAGATTCTGGGTCTGATGACTATGATTCCGATACTGGTAATTTTCAGCATTTTTGCCGGAGTAATAGGAGCGTTCTGTACTGCATGGATTGCAGGGATTACGAATGCAACCGATTTGGAATTCGGTTTCCAATATAGTTTCGTGGAGTGGTATGTATGGTGCAGCTTTATCAAATCGCTGTTCTTTGCGTTTATCATTGCCAGCGTATCGGCTTACTTCGGCTATACAGTGGAGGGAGGCTCCATTGCCGTAGGAAAGGCAAGTACAGACTCGGTGGTATCGAGCAGTGTACTGATTTTATTTTCCGACTTAATACTTACTCAATTACTCAGTTAAAAGAATGATACAACTCGAATCAGTTTACAAGTCGTTCGGAGAACGTACCGTACTGAACGACATCAATTATACTTTCGAAAACGGAAAGACCAATCTGATTATCGGACAAAGTGGTTCCGGAAAGACGGTACTGATGAAATGTATCGTGGGACTGCTTACTCCCGAACAGGGTAAGGTGCTGTACGATGGACGTAACTTGCTCGATATGGGAAAGAAGGAAAAGAAAACATTGAGAAGGGAAATGGGAATGATTTTCCAGAGTGCCGCGTTGTTCGACTCGCTTACGGTACTGGAAAATGTGATGTTTCCGCTGGATATGTTTTCGAATGACACCTACCGCGACCGTATAAAACGGGCACAGTTCTGTCTGGACCGTGTCAATTTGCTGGATGCACAGAATAAATACCCTGGCGAAATCAGTGGAGGTATGCAGAAACGTGTGGCAATTGCACGTGCCATTGTGCTGCAGCCGCAATATCTGTTCTGCGACGAGCCTAACTCCGGACTCGACCCGAAGACTTCGCTGGTTATCGACGAACTGATACATGATATCACTACAGAATATAACATGACTACGGTAATCAATACACACGACATGAACTCGGTATTGGGAATCGGCGACAGTATTTTGTATATCTATCAGGGAAAAAAAGAGTGGGAAGGCACAAAGCACGAGGTTTTCTCTGCTACAAACGAACGCCTGAACAACTTTATCTTTGCATCGGATTTGCTGAGAAAGGTAAAAGACGAAGGAATAAAAGAAGAACAATTGGCATCGATGAGAAACGCACTTAAATAGTATAGTGCTACGACATAAAAAAAGGAGATACAAACTGCTGCATCGTTTCTTTGCATAAGCTGTTTGTATCTCCTTTGCTTTTTATTATCTGCCGGTTCTTCTTTTAAAGGTATTCCGGAAGACGGCTGAGTTTCATGCTGTTCGACCCTTTTATCAAAATATAATATCCTTCGGGCTTGTTCTGGCTGAATGCGGCTATCACCTCATCGACCGACGCATAACAGCAGCCTTCGTGACAGGTATTGGCAAATTCATTTCCTACCAATATAATACGTTCTATACCGCACTGCATCAGATAATCTGCTATTTTCTGATGCTCTTCGTGACTGCCTTCTCCCAATTCTTTCATATCGCCCAGCACAACCATCTTGTGTGGTACTTCCATACGTCGGAAATTCTCCAAAGCGGCCATCATACTGGTAGGATTGGCATTGTAGGCATCTACAATAAGTTTGTTGGCAGAGGTTTCTACCAGTTGGGAACGATTGTTCTGTGGAACATACTCTTCGATAGCCCGACATGCCGATTCAGCGTCTACTCCGAAATAGCGCCCAATGGCAATGGCTGCCAAGGCATTGTCCAGATTATAAGTACCAATCAGATGAGTTTGTACTTCGTGTGTTTGGCCATCGGTTGTGCAACAGAAAGCAAGGAAAGGAGAGCAACCGCTTACTTCTCCACTTACATATAGCCCCGGCTCTTGTCCGTAATACACACACTGCAATCCTTCTGTCAGTTTGTTCAGGTAAGGATTTTCATGTTGCACAAACACAGTAGTTCCACCCTTTTCACGCAGGAAATCATAGAGTTCACCTTTAGTACGTATTACCCCTTCGAAAGAGCCGAATCCTTCCAGATGAGCTTTTCCTACATTGGTAATAATTCCATAATCAGGTTCTGCAATATGTACGAGGGTACGGATTTCTCCGGGATGATTGGCTCCCATTTCAACCACTGCAATATCATCTTTCTCTGTCAACTGCAACAGGGTAAGAGGCACACCGATGTGATTGTTCAGATTGCCTTGTGTATAATGCACGGTAAACTTCTGCTTCAAGACTGCAGCAATCAGTTCTTTTGTTGTAGTTTTTCCGTTAGTTCCTGTAATACCTATAATACGTGTTCCTAAACGGCGGCGATGATAGTTGGCCAACTGCTGTAAAGTATGCAGACAGTCGTCTACTAAGATAATATTCGGTTCTGTGGCATATTCAGCCTCATCTACCAAGGCATAACGGCATCCCTGACGCAACGCTTGGGCAGCAAACGCATTACCGTTGAAGGTAGCACCTTTCAATGCTACGAATAAAGAGCCTTCGGTGCAACGGCGTGTATCGGTAGTTACTCCATTACAAGCCTGAAAGCGTGTATATAATTCTGACAGTTCCATATCACTTTTTTTAAGCGTTATTTTCGGGACAAAGATAGTTGAAAAATCGTTCGTAGAACAGTAATAAATAAATAATTGTGTGTACATTTGCATCACTGTTAATGACACATTGTAACATGAAACACCGTATTGCCCGATATATTAATGTAAACGGCAGGCTGATGGACTTATCGTGCCCGCAAGTGATGGGAATTTTAAATGTAACTCCCGATTCATTCTATGCCGGTAGCCGGAAGCAGACCGAAGAAGAAATTGCCGCACGTGCACAGCAGATTCTTGCAGAAGGAGGCAGCATTATCGATATAGGTGCATATTCTTCGCGCCCCAATGCCGAACACATCAGTGCAGAAGAAGAAATGAAGCGGCTTCGGAACGGACTGGAGATTATCGGACGGGAGCATCCCGATGCTGTTCTGTCGGTCGACACATTCCGTGCCGATGTAGCACGCATGTGTGTAGAAGAATACGGAGTAGCCATCGTAAACGACATTGCTGCAGGAAATATGGACAGTGAAATGTTTTCTACCATTGCACGTCTGGGAGTGCCTTATATTATGATGCACATGCAGGGAACTCCCCAAAACATGCAGCAGCATCCGCATTACGAAGATGTATTGCGTGAAGTGTTGTACTATTTTTCTGAAAAGGTACAGCGTCTGCGCGATATGGGAGTGAAAGATATTATCCTCGACCCGGGATTCGGATTTGGTAAAACCATTGAGCATAATTACGAACTCTTGAACAAGATGGAAGAGTTTGCGATATTTGAGCTGCCTCTGCTTGTTGGAGTATCCCGCAAATCGATGATATATAAGCTGTTGGGCATTACTCCCGAAGAGGCACTGAACGGTACGACAGTACTGCATACCATTGCCCTGATGAAGGGAGCCAACATATTGCGTGTACACGATGTGAAAGAAGCGGTAGAGGCAGTACGGCTTACCACTGCCATGAGAGAACAATCATCTGCAAGTTTATAAAAACACGATTCATCTTATGCCTTTCGATATTAATATAATAAGTGTAAAAGATATCATCGACATCTTACTGGTGGCTTTCCTGCTGTATAAGACTTACAAACTGATGAAATCTTCCGGTTCCATCAATGTCTTTATCGGGATTCTGGTATTCATCGTCATTTGGGTCATCGTATCGCAAGTCTTGCAGATGCGTCTGTTAGGGTCTATCTTCGACAAGTTGGTCAGCGTAGGAGTCATTGCACTGATTGTCCTGTTTCAAGACGAGTTGCGTCACTTCCTTCTGACATTAGGTTCACGTCACCGCACCAGCAGCTTTCTTCGCTTCCTGAAAGGCAACCGCAAGGAAAATACACAAAAAGAAGATATCATGCCGATTGTAATGGCATGTCTGAATATGAGCAAAGGAAAAGTAGGTGCTCTGATTGTGATAGAAAAGGAATTTCCACTGGACGACATTGTACGGACAGGAGACCTCATCGATGCCAATATCAACCAACGCCTGATAGAAAATATCTTTTTCAAAAACAGTCCGTTGCATGATGGAGCGATGGTTATCAGCAACAAGCGGATTAAAGCGGCCGGGTGCATTCTTCCCGTATCGCACAATCTGAATATTCCGAAAGAACTGGGATTGCGCCACCGGGCAGCATTAGGTGTCTCTCAGGAGACAGATGCCATGGCTATTATTGTGTCCGAAGAAACCGGAGGTATCTCAATCGCCTACAAAGGAGAATTTTATCTGAAACTGAATGCAGAAGAACTGGAACGCATGCTTACTAATACCGACGAAACATCTGCTTCTTAATTCAGCATCAGACTCATATAAGGAGACTCATTCTTCAGAAGAAAACTTGTCAATTCTGCAATGGTATAGACTGTACAGATTTGAGGAATCTCTGACAAGCGTCGGCATGTTCCTCCTTCAAGCAAATAATACCCTTTGTTCTCCGGAATAGCCTCATCGTTCTCTACATATATACAATGTACTTCATCAGGATGTATTTGTGCATATCGCCTAAGACAAGTTTCAACATGAATCACCCGCGCCATTCCCAAATCCAGTAAAGAAGACGAGGAGGGTTTCACAATTTCGATTGTCTCTTTACCGTATTGCATAGCCAATAAAGCAAGGACTTCATCGGAAGAAACACCGGAATCCAACAGTATTTCTTTTACTTCAAGACTGTGAGAATGGGGTACACAGCAAACCATCCCTACCCATCTGTCTGCATCACGAACCGCCCAGCAGCCTCCTCCGGAAAGGTGTAAATCGGCTAATACTACTTTGAAATCATCTAATGTATGCTGTATACAGCACGAACGCGAAAGCATTCGTTCATTAAAGAATTTATAAACTTCTGCAAAAGAAGAAGATGCAGGGTCTGCCTCACAGACATTCCACAAGGATTTTCCGTTATCAACAGGTTGCATAGACCTGTTAATAACTTTTTTTTCTACTCCGTAACGAAAGCAAACTGCATATCCGGAACGAGCATAATAAGCTTTCAGCCATTCTTCTGCTGGAATCAAAGTACTGAAGCAAATCCCTTCATCGAACATACGACGATGTACCTGCTGCAACAACTTTCGCATACTTCCTTGATTGCGATAATCGGGGTGTGTACAGGCTCCCGAGATATAAGAAACCGGAAGCAATTCTCCACCATATGTCATTGGATAAGGTATTGTCTGCAAGGCAGCTATTACCTTCCCCCCCTCTTCTATCACATGATTGATACGGTCTGTATAACGCATACGGAAATAAAGATCCACAAACTCTTCCGTATCCTCGAAGCAGAGTTTCCAAAGTGCCTTGACTTGTTCCTTGATGCTCATTTTAATTCGGCTATATACTTTTCAAGAAGCGTATCGGGCTGATAAGACAGTTTAGCTTTCCGAAGCCCTTCCAGTCCCAAGTCTTCTTCACGGTTAATATAAATATACTGTTCCGGCAGCCTGCTCACAAACTCATTATTAATCATGGTATACGAACCTTCAATATCAGTATTGGCTTTTTCTACACATACATCGAAGGTTTCATCATTAATTGGAGCTCCGAAGGTAAATGCCACAATATTCCCGTTCACATGTAGTACACCACCGGTCAACTGCAATTCTTCCATAGCAGCCAAAGCAGCCGTCATCGACTTCCTCTCTGCTTGCAGCGCTTCATTCTCTGCACAGTCGTTTGCCTTACACCATTGATTTTCCAGTCGCAGACACTCTGCAACCAACTCAGGAGTCAACGACTTATATTCATAATCCGGATAAGCACTTTTGAATCGGTTGATATGATTACGTTTAGGCTGATATTTTTTCCCTCGCAATGTAGCAAGGTCCGAACGCAGATAAATATAATCAAAATAATCCCGATCGGCAGTAAAGACAAACTTTCCCGGAAAAGCATCTTCCAATTCCGAGCGCATATCAGCACATACCCCTGCCAGCAGGAACCGTTTACCACCGGTCTGCGCATCTTCCATCAAAGCCTCAATAACCGGACGAACATCTCCTTCACCCACCGGCATCATATAAGCACGCTCGTCTTCCATATAAAAACGGAACAGCAGGAAGCCATTCATTTCGGCTATCTGTGTACAATACAGAAAACGCCAGCTATATAAATTGGCAAACGAAAGATCACAGTTCCGGCGCTTGCTTTTCAGTGTATAACGTTGTACTCTTTCTCTGTCTTCGACTTCTATCGGTCTGAACGCAATCATAAAATCTGTTTTAATATAAACCTAACAAATGCAAGATAGTAGGAGTAAGCAAAGCTGTAAGAATTCCGTTCAAGGTCAGTCCCAGACTGGCATAGGCTCCATACTTTCCGCTGACTTCCATGGCACGCGATGTACCCACTGCATGCGAAGCGGTTCCCATCGACAAACCTTGTGCAATAGGACTTCCTACCCGGCCTACCTGTAATACCTTAAATCCGCAAATAGCTCCAAACAGTCCTACTACAATCACCACCGCAGCAGTCAAAGAAGGAATTCCTCCTACTGCATTCGATACCTCCATGGCAATCGGAGTAGTAACCGATTTTGGTGCCAATGACATGATAACCTCAGGCGAAGCTCCCATCACCTTAGCAATGATGGTTACACTAACCAGTCCCACCACACATCCCGCTAATTGAGAAACAATAATCGGGAGCAATTGTTTTTTAATCATACGCAATTGTAAATACAAAGGAACTCCCAATGCCACCACAGCAGGCTTCAGCCAAAACTCAATCAGACCGCCGGCTTCATGATATTTTTCATACGATATATTGCTTACCTTCAAAAAACAAATCAACAAAGCTATCGCTATCAGAATAGGATTCAACAACACCCATCCTGTTTTTTTCTGCAACAATTTGGAAAAGAAGAAGGCTCCAAATGTGATAGCCAGCAGAAAAAACTCATTTTCTAAAAAATCCATACTTACGCACTAACTGATGAACCCAACCTGTAACTACCAACACTAATACGGTACTGACAAAAGTCGCAATGACGATGGGCCAGAACTGTGCTGCAATAATATCGAAATACAACATCAGCGCCACACCGGAAGGAACAAAGAAAAATCCAAGATTAGCGACCAGAAAATCAGACAATCCCTGCACCCAGTGCAGCTTTACCCAGCCCAGTTTGAGGAAAAGAGTCAACAGCAGCATGCCGATAATACTGGACGGCAACTTCACTCCTGTCAGATAAACAATCAATTCGCCCAATGCCAGACATCCGAAAAGAATAAAACATTGACGTATCATACCTTAAAAACTTTATTGAAAACTGATGCAAAGTTATACTTTCATCTACAACCTATTCATAAATGCCCTCATTTTTCCTTTCCAAGTTTTTAAAGAAAGAGATTTAGCATACTTTAATCTCAAATATTTCAGATTTTGCAAACTACATATTGCAAAAATACCTACCTTTGCAAAGTGAAACAAAACTTCATAACGATTTATTCAATAAGCAATAATCTATTTAAAATAAATATTTATGGACTTAATTAGTCAAATCGTAGAACGCGCTAAAGCAAACAAACAGCGCATTGTGCTTCCGGAAGGAACTGAAGAACGTACTTTAAAGGCTGCTAATCAGATTCTGACAGATGGTGTAGCCGACTTGATTCTCT
Source organism: Phocaeicola acetigenes (assembly GCF_027529745.1). Lineage (NCBI taxonomy): Bacteria > Pseudomonadati > Bacteroidota > Bacteroidia > Bacteroidales > Bacteroidaceae > Phocaeicola > Phocaeicola acetigenes. The sequence continues at coordinate 53,394 of NZ_JAPZVM010000002.1, read as the reverse complement.
TGGGTAATCCTGATGAAATTATGAACTTGGCCAAAGAATGGGGCTTGGGTAACATTCATAAGGCTACCATTATCGATCCGGAAAATCATCCGAAACAAGAAGAATATGCACAACTGTTGTGCGAGCTTCGCAAGAAAAAAGGAATGACTATCGAAGAAGCACGTAAACTGGTGCTGAACCCATTGTTCCTTGGCTGTTTGATTATCAAAGCAGGCGATGCAGACGGACAGTTGGCCGGTGCACGCAACACTACAGGCGACGTATTACGTCCGGCATTGCAGATTATCAAAACAGCTCCGGGTATCACTTGCGTATCAGGTGCAATGCTGATGCTGACTCACGCTCCTGAATGTGGTGACAACGGTGTATTGGTAATGGGTGACGTAGCCGTGACTCCGGTTCCAGATGCAAGCCAGTTGGCACAGATTGCTGTTTGTACAGCACGTACAGCACAGGCGGTAGCAGGAATTGATCCGCGCGTTGCAATGTTGAGCTTCTCTACAAAAGGTTCTGCAAAACACGAAGTAGTAGACAAAGTAGTGGAAGCATTGAAATTGGCTAAAGAATTAGATCCGGAACTGAAGATCGACGGTGAATTGCAGGCTGATGCTGCTCTCGTTCCAAGAGTTGGCGAAAGCAAAGCACCGGGTTCTCCTATTGCAGGTAAGGCAAACGTATTGGTTGTTCCTTGTCTGGAAGTAGGTAACATCTCTTATAAGCTGGTAGAACGTCTGGGACATGCAACTGCTATCGGTCCTATCTTGCAGGGTATTGCACGTCCGGTAAACGATTTGTCTCGCGGTTGCTCTATCGACGATGTTTACAAAATGATTGCCATTACAGCAAACCAGGCTATCGCTGCCAAAGCTCAGTAACTTATCAATTTTAAAAACCCGTAAAAAACAAATATGAAAGTATTAGTACTCAACTGTGGTAGTTCTTCAATCAAGTACAAACTGTTTGAAATGACCAACAAGGAAGTTCTCGCTCAAGGAGGACTTGAAAAAATCAATCTTCCAGGCTCATTCCTGAAAATTACATTGCCTAACGGAGAGAAGAAAATTCTCGAAAGAGACATCAAGGAACATACAGCCGGTGTACAGTTTATTTTCGAAACACTGACTCACCCTGAATTCGGAGCTGTAAAATCGTTGGAAGAAATTGATGCTGTAGGTCATCGCGTACTGCACGGAGGAACAAAATTCAGTGGTTCCGTACTGATTGATGACGCTGTAATCGCAGCTGTTGAAGAATGCTGTGACCTGGGTCCGCTTCACAACCCAGCCAACTTGAAAGGTATTTATGCTGTAAAAGAGCTGTTGCCTAACATTCCTCAGATTGCCGTATTCGATACTGCATTCCATCAGACTATGCCGGAACATGCTTACATGTACCCGATTCCTTACGAATATTACGAAAAGTACGGTATCCGCCGTTACGGTTTCCACGGAACTTCACACCGCTACGTTGCAAAACGTGTGTGCGAATTCCTGAATATTCCGGTAGAAGGTTCTAAAATCATCACTTGCCACATCGGTAACGGTGGTTCTATCGCAGCTGTAAAAGACGGTAAATGTATTGATACAAGTATGGGACTTACTCCGCTGGAAGGTCTGATGATGGGTACCCGTTGTGGTGACATCGATGGCGGTGCTATCTTATATTTAATGAAAAAAGAAGGTCTGACTCCTGACCAGATGTCTGACATCCTGAACAAGAAAAGTGGTGTATTGGGTATTTTCCGCCGCTCAAGCGACATGCGCGAACTGGAAGATGCTTCAGCAAGAGGTGAAGAACTGGCTAAACGTACAGAAGCAATGTACTTCTACCGCATCACAAAATACATCGGTGCCTATGCAGCAGCAATGGGTGGTGTAGATGTAATTCTGTTCACTGGTGGTGTGGGTGAAAACCAGGCTACTGCCCGCTGGGGAGCTTGCGAAACATTAGGCTTCCTGGGTGTAAAACTGGATCCGGAACGCAACAAAGTACGTAGCAAAGAAGCAATCATTTCTACAGACGACTCTAAGGTAAAAGTTGTAGTTATCCCTACAGACGAAGAGTTGATGATTGCTACAGATACAATGGACATCTTAAACAATCTTAACAAATAAGTAATCTTTTAAGAAAGATTCTTCCTACAAAAATCCGGCTACCCCGTAAGGTATAGCCGGATTTTTTATTTACACTGTGTCTCATCCCTCATTTTCTTTCCCCTGCAAAATAATCAATTAAAATAACTGCATTTGTACTGCCCGCAACAATAAAAATACGTACTTTGCATTATGTTTTAATTTTACTCCAACAACCATCTGTTATGCAAAAACATTTCATTGCCCAATGGGCACTCGGCACAGCCTTACTGTGCAGCCTCATGTCTTGCTCACAAAAAGACATCAGTACCGGAAATCTGAATGTAATTCCTCTCCCACAAGAAGTAACGGAATATACTCAGGATTCTCCTTTCGTCATCGACTCTTCCACCAAAATCTGTTACCCGGCCGATAATGAAAAGCTGCAACGTACAGCACACTTCCTGGCCTCTTACATCAAAGAAATAACCGGAACAGAAGTCGGTCTTACCACACAGAGCGGAAAGAATTGCATTATTTTGTCCGTAGACAGTACAATTCCTCACCAGGACGGATACGAACTTCTTATCAACTCCAGCCAGATACAGGTAAAAGGAGCAACCGAAGCCGGTGTTTTTTACGGCATCCAGACCATCCACAAAGCCCTTCCTATTACTCAGGGAAAAACCTTAGCCTCTCTGCCAGCCGGTATGATAAAAGATTATCCCAACCTGCCTTACCGAGGATTTATGGTAGATGTAGGCAGACATTTTTTCTCTGTCGACTACCTGAAAGAAATCATCGACATGCTGGCATTGCATAATATCAATTATTTTCACTGGCATCTGACCGAAGATCAGGGATGGCGTATTGAAATAAAGAAGTATCCCAAACTTACTGAAGTAGGTTCTGTTCGCAAGGAAACCATCGTAGCACGCAACTCCGACCAATACGACGGCACTCCGGTAAAAGGATTTTATACACAAGAACAGGCACGCGAAATAGTAGCTTACGCAGCCGAACGGTTTATTACCGTCATACCCGAAATTGATATGCCCGGCCATATGCTCGCCGCCCTTGCTTCTTACCCTGAACTGGGATGTACAGGAGGACCATACGAAGTTGCCACCCGCTTTGGAGTATTCGACAAAGTACTGTGCGGAGGAAATGAAAAGACCTTACAGTTTGCCAAAGATGTAATAAACGAAATAATGGATATTTTCCCCGGTCCTTATATCCACATAGGAGGAGATGAATGCCCCAAGAAAGAATGGAAGAAATGCCCGAAGTGCCAGGCAAAAATCAAAGAGTTAGGATTAAAAGACAGTCCCGAACGTACCAAGGAAAACCAGCTCCAGTCCTACTTCATGGCGGAAGTTGAGAAAGAGATCACCGCACGCGGACGTAAGGTACTGGCATGGGACGAAGTACTGGAAGGACACCCTACGGCAAGCACAACTGTCATGGCATGGACAGGAGTCAAAGCCGGCATCCGCTCTGCCCGCGAAGGTCACCAGACAATTGTCTGCCCCATCAGTCACCTCTATTTCAGCAATCCGGGATACAACCAGCTGAAAGGTGTGGAAAGTATCGGAAGAGTATACAACTTCAATCCGTTGTTCGAGGAACTGAATACGGAAGAAAAGGAACGTATTATCGGGGTACAGGCCTGTATCTGGACCGAATGGACCAAAGACAGCACCAAAATGGAATGGCAGATGATGCCGCGCATTGCCGCACTGAGCGAACTGCAATGGAGTAATCCGGACAAGAAGAATTTCGACTTCTTCCTGTCCCGCCTGCCGCATATGCTGGAACTATATACCGCAAAAGGATACCATTACAAAACGGATATTTACGACGTAACACTGGAGGCTTCATCGGCTCAGGAAAACGGAAAATCGACCGTTTCATTAGCCACCTTCGACAAAGTGCCGGTATATTATACAACCGATGGAACTGAGCCTGACAGCACTGCTACCCTGTATACCTCTCCGTTTACTTTAACAGACAGTACTACGGTAGTAAAGGCAAAAGCAATGCGTAAAGGGAAACTGAGTGAAACATTCTCTTTCGATGAAGAAATAAAAGCTGCTTTCAGACAATAAAATTTATTTTCTCAGAAAATCCGGAAAAGATTCTTACTATCTTTTCCGGATTTTTCTTTTTGCTATCATTTAAGACATTAATAATACATTTAGATAGAAATATCCTCTTTTCAATAACACACATTTACAACAAAAATGCTGCTCAAGGAAAATATAAGGTAGGAAAACAAGCCGAAAAACCGCTCTATACATGCTTTATAGCATAAAAACAGGACAAATTCCGGCAATATCTGTGACAAGGATTTTCCCTATACGATACAAGTATCGATAGCTTACGCGACTATTACCGTATGCAAACGCGACTATTCACGCAAGACAACGCTACTAATAATAAGTTTTTGCCCTGTTCGATATACCTATTTTTAGTAATAAATACATTTATTAACTATTTCAATAAATTTCCGAGAGATAAACATTAAAAAACACGTTCTATCATAAAACAACAAATACTATAGAAACGAAAGCATCACATGCATCATTATAACCATTCAGCATACAAAACGAAAGAAAAACAGCTTTACATGCAACATTTCAAGACATACCAACCTTCAATTTTGGCGATATTTCCAAAGACATTTTCCTTTGCTCCCTAAAAACACAGATTTTCCCAGCCTTGATTTGACATTTTGTCAATTTATCAAATGGATATTTTCCCGATTCCTCAAACAGATTCATCATTGAATTCACTACCTTTGTAAAAGAAAAACAGACTAAAGCCGATTCACTGAAAAATACACCTTTCTTATCTTTCAACCCATCCTGCATAATGGAAATAAACAACATCAAGAAGAGCATCAAACGCTATTACCCTGTAAGCGACGAATCCATAGACCTGCTTTGCAGACACTTCAAGCCTCAACATTTTCCTGCAAAACATCTGATTATACAAGGGGGAATCATCGACCGCAATGTATATTTCATAGAAAAAGGATTAACCCGCTCCTATTGTCTGATAGACGGACAGGAACATACTACATGGTTCTCTAAAGAAGGAGACATTACTTTCGGCCTGCTTTGTCTCTATCATAATAAAGCAGGATTCGAATATGTAGAAACCATAGAACCCACTCTCGCCTATTCCATTCCCATACAAGTCTTGAACAAACTGTATCAGACGAACATTGAAATTGCCAATTGGGGAAGAGTAATCCATCAGGAATGCCTGCTTACCATACAGTGCATTCGGATAGACAATCTTACCATGACGGCAAAAGAAAAATATGCTGCACTTCTCCAAACCTTTCCCGACATCTGTTCAAGAGTTAAATTGGGATACATTGCTTCTTTTCTCGGTATATCATTATCCACCTTAAGCAGAATCAGAGCGGAGAAATAAAGTTCTTTCGAATTTTGACTTATGTCAAAATGTATATCTCCCCTTGCTGTTATTTTTGCATCTAAAAAAATGATGAAGGAACAATTGACTACAAAAGACGAGAAGCGCATCATCTGGCTTGATCTCGTAAAATTTATTGCCATCTTTATGATGATAGCAGTCCACTGTACCGACAATGTAACTCCTGCCGAACGTTCGGAGCCTTGGTACAACCTTTGGGGAAGTTTCTACGGTTCATTCATGCGTCCGGCAATTCCTCTGTTTGTAATGGTCACCGGTGCCCTGCTCCTGCCTGTGAAGCAAAACAGCATTACCTTTTACAGCAAACGACTCACCCGAGTGGTGATACCCTTTTTAATCTGGTCAGTCCTTTACAATCTTTTCCCATGGTTTACAGGGCTGCTTGGACTCTCTCCTACTGTCATAAACGACTTCTTCGCTTGGGCAGAGCCGGATCAATCGTTCATGAGATCCCTATACCACATTTTGATGATTCCTTTCAACTTCTCTCCTTTTGCTATCCAGATGTGGTATGTATATCTTCTGATAGGCCTATACCTGTATATGCCTATTTTCTCCGCATGGGTGAAACAGGCGTCTGTAAAAGAGCAAAGATTTTTTCTGATAGTCTGGTTTGTTTCTCTATTTATTCCATATATAAGGGAATATCTCACCAAAGACCTATGGGGAACCTGCTCGTGGAATGAATTTGGACTGCTCTATTATTTTGCCGGTTTCAATGGTTACCTGCTTTTAGGATACTATATCATAAACCATCCGGCCGATTTAAGCTGGAAGAAATTAGCATTTACAGGGATTCCTTCGTTTATCTTAGGATATTGCATCACTTTCTTTGGTTTTAAATCGATAACCGCAACTCCCGGACAACCCGTCGAACTGGTTGAGCTGTTTTTTACATACTGTACCCCTAATGTACTGCTAATGACACTTCCTATCTTCCTGACCGCCAAAAAACTGACAGTCCGGTCACAAAAGGCCAAGCGTTTTTTAATAAACATCTCTACCTGTACATTTGGTATATGGATGTCGCATTATCTGTTTTTAGGTCCGTGCTATATGTTGATAGAATCACTTCCGATACATACCATGCTGAAAATGATTGTCTGTACAATACTGTTATTAACAGTAACATGGGCTTTTGTTCATATTGTCCGGAAATCGGGGAATATAGGAAAATGGATAATGGGATAGCGGAAAAAAAAGAATGGGAAGCAAAGTCGTAATCAGCAAACAAAAACAGGCAACCGGAAGATAAATTCCAATTGCCTGTTTTCGTTTGTTTATAAGAACCGGCTATCGGCGGGGAATATCCACCGATGTTTCTTTACGGCCTTTCAGATGTTCTGAGAAGAAGTCTACCATACGCCAGTAGAAATACTCGTCCATAGTGCCGAATCCATGACGCTGGCCAGGGAGCAGCAACATGTCGAAGCGCTTGTTGGCACGAATCAAGGCATCTACCACACGAATACTGTTGGCAGGGTGTACGTTGTTGTCGATATCACCATGTACCAGCATCAGATGTCCTTTCAACTGTTTTGCAATTTCCGGATTGGTTGCAATCTTATAGACAAAAGTAGTATCTCCTTTTTCACTCACTTGTTCCTTTACACCATGATGTGTTTCACTCCACCAGCGGTTGTAAATACGGTTGTCGTGGTTGCCGGCACACGAAACAGCTGCTTTATAGAAATCGGGATACTGGAAAATAGCTGCAGTAGACATGAATCCTCCTCCCGAATGTCCGTGAATACCTACACGATTAATGTCGATAAACTTATAGCGGGCAGCCAACTGTTCTACCGCAGCCTTGTGGTCTGCCAATGGATAATCGCGCATATTACCGTATCCGTAGTTGTGATACCATTTCGAACGGCTGGGGTGTCCACCACGCTGTCCGACTGAAATTACAATGAAGCCGGCCTGTGCCAGGCGGTCAGTACGTACACTCATACGAGTAAACGGATAGTATACAGCCTCTACCTGCGGCCCCGGATATACATAATCGATAATCGGGTATACCTTGGTAGAATCGAAGTTGAACGGCTTATACATCACTCCATACAAGTCGGTCACTCCATCAGCCGCCTTTACGGTAAACAGTTCGGGGAACTGATAACCTGCTGCTTTCAGTTGCGAGAAGTCGCTTTCCTGAATAGTCATCACCTTTCTTCCGTTACGATCCAGCAAGTCGGCACAAGGCACAGTGTTGACACGTGAATAATTGTCGACGATATAACGTGCTTCATCGTCTACTTCTACTTCATGGAAATAATCGCCTTTGGTAATCTGCTTCAAGCCGGTACCGTCTGCATTTACCCGATACAGATGTTCGTAGTATGGATTTTCCCCTTTCTCACGTCCGTTGGCCAGGAAGTATATTGTGCGCGCCTTTTCGTCTACTTTCACCACCTTTTCTACATGCCACGGACCTTTGGTAATGCGGTTCTTCAAGTTTCCTTTTTCATCGTACAGATACAAGTGCGCCCATCCGTCACGCTCACTCCACTGAATAAACTCTTTTCCCTCATCGAACACATGAATCGGTCGTGTTTCCTGATAGGTATTCATACGTTCCTTTACAATCGGTACAATAGAATCTTGTCCGATAGTATACGTACATACATCAATACGATGCAAATCACGGCTGCCCCGTACCAGATAGAAACGGTTGTTATCGCCCTGCCATACCAGCGATCTAAGCTCCTTGTCGCGCTGCTTCTGTTCGAAAGGTCTGTATTCCATTCCAATGGTCTGGTTCTTCCATGCCGAAACCTTTACCTCCTTACGGGTGTTGTTTGTCATATCGAACACATACAGATGATCTTCGGGAGCTGCCATTTCGCCCGGCATCTGATATTTATAAGTTTCCAGTGTAGGACGTGGAGTAGCAATGGAATTAATCACCCACAATTCTTTTACCGCACGTTCGTCGGTCAGTGTCACTGCAAAGTGTTTGGAATCGGGCGACCAATAGCCTCCCCATATCGCACGACGCTTACCATTGCATAGCGTATCGGTATTCAATGTACTATAGGGAATACCATATCCAAAGTCTTTGACACCGTCTGTAGTAAGCTGGATTTCTACAATGGTACTGTCTTTTTCGTTTTTCTGTGCCTTCCGGTAGTCGGCAATACTCATGCGGTACAAGTTATAGTCTTTGGCATATACCACAGTCTGACCATCAGGAGAAACAGAAGCCCAGTCTTTCTTTTCCGGTTCTTTTTCTTCATCTTTCAGATGTGTCAGCTTACGGGTAGGATAATCGTAAGAGAAATAGAATACCTTTTTCTCTTTCTTTTTATCCTTATTCGTTACCTCTCGGGTAGATACGACATTGAAAGTGAAGGTACGGCCATCTTCTTTAGCTTTCAGATTACGGATAGGAATATGACGTGCTTCAAACGGATCCTGTACGATTTCAGTCAGCTGTGCAGCCAGTTCATCACGGTCGAACAACAATTCTTTACGACCTGCAGCCGGATCTACTACATACCAGAATACACCATCGCTGGTTTTATACTCAAACCAGAAACAATTTCCCTGTTGAAACCAATGAGGATCTACTTTGGTAGAGAAAAGCATGGTTTCAAGTTTGGCTTTGGTAAACTTCTCAGCCTGCAAATATTCAGGAAGACGTTCCTCCCCTACTGCCCCGAATACATTCGGCAGGCAAAAGCCACTGCACAATACAGCAGCCAACAATAACTTCTTCATATTCTCTTATACTTTATTTATGTGATATCATGGCACAAACTTAGATAAAAATATCAGATTATCATGTCCGAAGAACAAGAAAAGCAGTGCAAAACAATACAAAGAAAGAAAAACAATCCCCTTGTGTTTCCCTGTCCGACGAATTCGGGAATACACAAGGGGATTGTCTCTTTTATCTTTCAGAACCAATTATCTTATTCAGAAAAGGAATCTCAATACATCATTGAAATTAGCCCAGATGAGCAAGGCAAACAACAGGAGCATACCTACCATCTGTGCCCGTTCGAGGAATTTATCACTAGGCTTACGACGAGCGATAATCTCGTAAAGCAGGAACAATACATGTCCACCGTCGAGAGCCGGAATAGGCAGAATATTCATAAACGCCAAAATAATGGAAAGGAATGCTGTCATTTCCCAGAAACGCTGCCAATCCCATACTTTCGGGAAGATACTTCCGATGGTTCCAAATCCTCCCACACTCTTTGCCCCTTCGGCTGTGAATACATACTTCATATCATTGACATAGCCTTTCAAAGTATTTACCCCCAAAGCTATACCTGCAGGGAATGAACCGAAGAAACTGTAAGAATGAGTTGTTACTTTATAATCGGCCAATCCGCCTATCGCATCGACCTTGAAATTCTCATTTGTCTGTACTGCAACTGTATCTCTTACACCGGCACGAGAATAAACTAATGAGAAAGAGGCTGTAGTCTGCTGAGCCAACTCTGCTTTCACACGTAAATCCGACATCTCGTTCATGAAATCATTCCAGGAATTCAAAGGAACATCGTTGAACGCAAGCAAAGAGTCTCCTTTCTGAATACCGGCTTTTGCAAAACTTCCTCCTGCAAGCACAGAGTCAACTACATTAGGATGAAGTGTACCCATGAAGAGAGGATCTTCTTTTGCAATATCCAGCAAACTCAGTTCCGGCATTAATATTTTCTTCTCCTGCCCATCGCGTAAAACGGTTACTTCACGTGCTTCTACAATATCACGCAACAAGTCCATGTTGAAACGCTCCAGTTCTTTACCATCGGCACTCTTCAGAATATCCCCATCACGGAAACCAATCTCCTGTGCGTGCTCGTTGAACTTCATTCCATATGTCATATCCTTCAGAGCCACATAAGAGTCTCCCCAAGTATACAAAATCATAGAATAAATGAACAGAGCCAAAAGGAAGTTCATCAACACTCCGCCAATCATCACCAGCAAACGTTGCCATGCCGGCTTAGAACGGAACTCCCACGGCTGGGCGGGTTGTTTCATCTGTTCGGTATCCATAGACTCGTCTATCATACCGGAAATCTTACAGTAACCACCCAAAGGAAGCCATCCTACTCCATATTCTGTATCACTGTTCTTTGGCTTGTACTTGAAAAGTGAAAACCAGGGATCGAAAAAGATATAAAACTTCTCTACCCGTATCTTAAACAGGCGGGCAAAGAAAAAGTGTCCTCCTTCGTGAATGATTACCAACAGCGAAAGGCTGAGAATCAACTGAAGGGCACGAATTAAAAATGTTTCCATTTACTGTTTACTTCTTTTATTTATTGTTATTACTTTATTTATTTCAATCCGTTTATAACCATTTCGGCTGCAATACGACGAGTTTCTGCATCTGTCGATACATAATCCTCATAAGTCGGCTTTTCAATGAATGCAACCTTCGACATGGTTTTTTCAATGACATCGCTCATACCCAGGAAAGAGATCTGGTCTTTCAGGAAAGAGGCTACTACAACTTCATTGGCAGCATTGACAATACAAGGCATGTTTCCTCCCTGATGCAAAGCTTCGTAAGCCAAGGCAAGGTTGCGGAAACGATGCGTATCGGGAGCTTCAAATGTCAATGTATTACATTTCATGAAATCGAGACGTTCGCCGGAAAGACTGACACGACGAGGATAAGAGAATGCATATTGGATAGGCAAACGCATATCGGGGACTCCCAGCTGGGCCTTGATAGCTCCGTCTTCAAACTCAACCATGGAGTGTACAACAGACTGAGGATGCACGACTACTTCAATCTGCTCCGGAGTAACTCCAAACAGCCATTTTGCCTCCATCACCTCAAAACCTTTGTTCATCATAGAAGCAGAGTCGATGGTAATCTTTGCTCCCATGCTCCAGTTAGGATGTTTAAGAGCCTGCTCTTTGGTTACGGTCTGCAACTGTTCCATTGTAAATGTACGGAACGGACCACCTGAAGCAGTCAGAATAATCTTCGATACCGGATTATTCATCTCCAGACACTGGAAGATAGCCGAATGTTCCGAATCGACCGGTAAGATAGGAGTACGATACTGACTGGCCAATGCATTTATTAACTCACCAGCCACTACCATAGTCTCTTTATTGGCTAAAGCAATTATCTTTCCTGCCTTAATGGCATTCATAGTAGGACGTAATCCGGCATATCCTACCATGGCCGTCAAGACAATATCAATCGGTTTCGATTCGACAATCTGACACAATGCATCTGCACCGGCATATACTTTAATAGGAAGGTCCGACAATGCTTCCTTCAATTGCAAATATTTATCCTCATTGGCAATAACTACCGCTTCGGGCTGAAACTTACGCGCCTGCTCAATAAGTAATTCTACTTTGTTATTGGCGGTCAACGCATAGGCCTCATACAAATCCGGATGTTCTTCGATTACTTGCAAAGCCTGAGTACCGATAGAACCGGTAGAACCTAATATAGCAATTTGTTTCTTCATATCTTCATTAAAAAACAACGTATTTCACTGGATTGATTGGATTTCCCTTATGCCATAACTCAAAATGCAACTGGGGATTCTCCTTTTTTTCATTCGCGTTACCCAACAGCGCAATGACTTCTCCACCTTTTACTTTATCTCCTGTTTTCTTCATCAAAGAAGCACAGTGCTTATATACGGTTATAAAGTTCTGTGCATGCTGGATTTGAATTACATAACCGGCATCGGCTGTATAAGTGGCAAGGATAACTGTCCCGTCGAGAGCAGCCAGAACTCCTTCTCTCGGATCGGCTGTTAAGTCAACTCCAAAATGGCCTTCGGAAGGATTAAAGTCTCTCGACATAATACCTCGTGTAGGACGATAGAAAATAAGGCCTGCAGCTTCACGAGTATAAGTCACTTCTGTCAGATTATAGCGTTCCTTCTCTTCGTATTTCTTACGAAACTCTTCTTCCTCTTTCGAACGTTCCATCAGTTGCTCTGCTCTCAGAGTAGTCAGCGAATCAATTGACTGTACTGTATCAGTCTTTACCTGGCCGCTCAGAATATCCTGGATATTCATTACATAACGGCTCTGGCGTTCCAGTACCTGTTCCAATGAATCGGCCCGCAACGCATTGGCTACAATTTGGGAACGAACTTCACTGTTCATATAACCAGGAAGATAGTTACGCAAAGGAGTGAAAGCAATAATCGCAGCAGCAACTAAAAAGATTACTGTACAGGTCGCAAGCAGCACCGACAAACCATTTAATTTAGAGACATGAATGGCTACTACCTCCTCCAAGGTATTTTCATTAAAAATCGTCAGTTTATACTTAAACTTGATATTATGCCAAAATACTTTACGACCTTTCTTTTTCATCTGCAATACTATTCTAATAAGCCTTCGGGAATCTGTGCATACACAATTTTCCCTTTGGCATCTATATTTTTCAGAAACTCTTCATGAGCAGGTAAAAGCACTTCTTCTCCATCTTTCTCGATGACAAACAGTACATTCATCGTACTATCATCGACAGCAACAATCTGTCCCAAATTGCCGTGTATTTCGTCGATTACTGTAAATCCGACAAAGAAATTCCACGACCCCATGGCATCTTCTTCGTCCATGTATTTTGAGGGGAAAAAGACTTCTACATTGGTAAACATACGTGCTTTCTCTGCAGTATCTATCCCCTCGAACTTAACCAATGCAGCATTGTCCGAGCGGAAACGGTATTCCTCAATAAAGAAAGGAACGAAAATTCCGTCCAGCAAAAGAATCAGATAATCACAATCCACACGGTCGAAAATATCGTCTGTAAATGTAAACGACACTTCTCCCTTCACTCCATGAGGTTTGTTTATTACACCTATTTTAAATACTTCCTCTCTTTTTATCATAGCTTTTATTCAATACGGGTAATACGAGCTCCCAACGCAGTCAAACGCTGTTCGATATTCTGATAACCTCTATCAATCTGTTCGATATTGTGAATACGGCTGATACCATCAGCACTCAGTGCTGCAATAAGCAAGGCAATACCGGCACGAATATCAGGAGAAGTCATATTACCTCCACGTAAACGGAAGTTACGGTCATGTCCAATCACTACTGCCCGATGCGGGTCGCACAATATAATCTGAGCTCCCATATCAATCAGTTTGTCGACAAAGAACAAACGGCTTTCGAACATTTTCTGATGAATCAGTACACTTCCTTTAGCTTGGGTAGCAACCACCAGAATCACACTCAGCAAGTCGGGAGTCAGCCCCGGCCAAGGTGCATCGGCAATGGTCATAATAGAACCATCAATAAACGACTCTATTTCATAATGATCCTGACGAGGTACAAAAATATCATCACCACGCTGTTCCAAACGGATACCTAACCGACGGAAGCTATCTGGTATAATACCTAAATTATCGTATGATACATTCTTAATTGTAATTTCACTTCCCGTCATAGCAGCCATACCGATAAAACTTCCCACCTCAATCATATCGGGAAGAATACGATGAGTACAGCCTTTCAGCTCCTTTACTCCTTCAATGGTAAGCAAGTTCGATGCAATCCCTGAAATACGGGCTCCCATACGGTTTAACATACGGCACAATTGCTGTATATAAGGTTCGCAAGCTGCATTATAAATCGTAGTAGTACCTTCGGCAAGTACTGCTGCCATAATGATATTGGCTGTACCTGTTACAGAAGCCTCATCCAACAACATGCTGGCTCCTTTCAAGTGAGTAGCTGAAATCTTAAAGATACTCTCTGCTGCATTATAATCGAAAGCTGCACCCAATTTTTGTAAGCCGAAAAAGTGCGTATCCAAACGACGACGACCAATTTTATCGCCTCCGGGTTTAGCAATCATTGCCTGACCGAAACGAGCTACCATAGGTCCCACAAGCATGACAGAGCCTCTCAGTTTGGAACAACGAGTCAGAAACTCTTCACTTTCCAAATAAGACAGATTCACTTCGTCGGCCTGAAAGGTATAAGTATCTACACCCTGTTTGGCAACTTTCACTCCCATATCTCTCAGCAATTGAATCAGATTGTTCACATCCAGAATATTGGGAATATTACTGATGGTTACTTCGCCATTCGTCAGTAACGTTGCACACAACACCTGAAGAACTTCATTCTTTGCTCCTTGCGGAACAATTTCTCCATGCAGTCTGTGTCCACCTTCGATTACAAATGATGCCATAATACCCGAATTTATAAATTAATACTTTTTCTTTCCCTGATTGTTGTTATTATTCATCTGACGACGCCGAGGAATAAAGGTGCGCTGTTCTGTCAGACGCAAATCTTCTGCAGACAATTTGATTTTACCCCCGGAGAGTTCACATAAATCATCCAAAATCTTCTGATCTTCCACTCCGTCTTTATTCCAATTCAGATAATCCCTTTTCATATGATTGGCAATCATCCGAATCAACTGGTTCCGTTCCTCTCCTTCCTGATAATCGACAGCCAACTTAATCATATCCTGTACAAAACGTCCGTAATGACGGAAACGAATATCATGCTGTGAATACGGTATACGCTGCGGCTTGATTTCAAGACTTTCTTTTTTTACGATTTCCACCGGATAATCGATATCCAATTTAAAATCAGCCATTATAGCCAGATGATCCCAAAGTTTTTGCTTAAAATCGGCTACATCGCGCAAATGTGGAAACATACCTCCCATGATATTCACTATCGTGTTTGCACAACGCTGACGTTCTGCTCTATCCTCAATAGTCAAGGCATGATCTACCATATTTTGTACACTTCGTCCGTATTCGGGAAGCGGTAATCTTCGTTGCTGGGTATTGTATTTCATATTTTACGACAGGTCTGAATTAAATTAACTTCTTTGGAGTAGATGCGACGAACTCTTTCAAATAGAAAGGCTCAAAATATGCCACATCTTTAAAATCCTGTTTTGCCATTGCCTTTTCTGCCAAAGGAAACATCCATTTAGCCAGCGGATGAATGTCTTCAATGAAATGTGCATTAGGATGAACCAATTTCTCACGACATTTTCCAGAGCCGTTGCCAAAGAAATAAACCGGATGCTTTTCCAAGAATTCAGCATACGAATGTTCATCGATGATATCAGCACCAATCGCACGTTTTACATTCAATGCTCTATCGTAAATGGCAGCATATACTTCCATACGACGTGCATCAATCATCGGACACAACAAGGCATCTTCCGGAAGTTCCTCCGACAACAAAACAGGTACCGACATTACTTCTAAGGTAGGAAGTCCTATCAAGGGAATATTACGTCCATAACAAATTCCTTTTGCCATAGATACACCGATACGCAAACCAGTATATGAACCCGGTCCACAACTCACAGCCACAGCATCCAGCGGAATAGCATGATTATCGGCAAACGACAAAGCCTCATCGACAAACACACCTAACGCCACAGCATGCGACGGTCCTTTATAATCTTCTTTAGAAAAAATAGAAGCCCCATCCTGACTGACAGAAACCGAACAAACCTCTGTAGAAGTTTCAATATGTAAAATGCACGACATAATTTATTTTTTATATTATAATGTGTGCAAATATACACTTTTATTTGCACTCGTTTTCCATTCCCATACGTTTTTTAGAAGCTCTTAATACAAATATTATTCCTTTCTGAAAAATTAAATACTCTTCTCTCTCGGCTATTTTTTTCTGCTTAATCGACCAAGGCGAAATATTTTCCACAAAATTCCCCATGAAACAAAATCCGATTTTACCAGTCAATTTTTCATCTCTTCATTCAAAGATTGTATCACCTTTAATCGGATAATACATAGCTACAAAAATTTGCTCCAAAGAAGGACAAACCTTAATAATCTTTCCGATAATTTTTTTTCACATCATTCTATTACGATACCAACTCTAATACGACTTTATCGGATAACTTTTTCATTTCTTCTTTTGAAAAGTCATTTTCCAAAGATAAATTATTATTTTTCACAAAAAGCAAGTTCTATTTATACCTATCTTCAAAAGACAATACATTTTATTTTTTTAGCAAAAACAGCGATTTAATTTCAAAATATTACACATTTTCATTATAATTTTTGTAAATTAAAATAAAATATATAAATTGCATCCATGTCAGTTGTGAAGGGAAACATGAAGCACACTGACAAATAACAGACTCTATGTTTAAGTTTAACAAATCTACGGTTTATGAAGAACAATAATTTTAAAGAGAGAAGAGTAAATCGGGAAACGCATCTTCAAAAAATGAGAAAAGGTCTGTGTCTGGTAGCCTTGGGCTGTGCGTTATGCACAGGAAGCTATGCACAAGAGCAAACGACCTCTCAAAATTCAACTCCCCGGAACTTTACAGGACAAGTATTCGACAGTAAAGACGGATCCTCATTGATTGGGTGCACCGTACGCGTAAAAGGCAAGCAAACAGCTACTATCACCGACGTTAACGGAAATTACAGCATTACAGCCAAACCGGGAGATATTTTAATTATTTCTTATGTAGGTTACGAAACGGTAGAAGTTCCTGTAGGAAGTAAAAAAGCAACACAAGTCTACATGACAGACGACAGTGTACTCATGGACGATGTAGTAGTAACAGGTTATCAGACATTGAAAAAGTTCAATGTAACCGGTTCCGTCAATACTATCAAAAATGATAAAATTTCTTTGAGAAGCAGTGTAGGATTGGCAGGAATCCTTGAAGGCTCCGTACCTGGATTAAATATTTATAACGAACAGTTCCGTATCCGCGGAGGTGCTTCTATGAATGCCGGTAACGACCCTTTGTTTATCGTAGATGATTTCGAAGTGGAAGAACTTCCCGAAAACATGGACATGATAGAAAGTATCACTGTATTGAAAGATGCTTCGGCTACAGCTATCTGGGGTTCACGTGCAGCCAATGGTGTAATTGTCATTACTACCAAAAAAGGCAAAGCCAATGACTTCAAAATATCTTACTCCAACAACTTTAAGGTTTCAGCTAAGCCCAATTTTGATGACTTACACCGTGCAAACAGCGAACAAATCATCGACTACGACAGAGAAGCCCACCTTTACGGATACAATTCAATGATGGGAGGATTCGGCTATGAAGGAAGTGGCTATTCCTTATCTCAAGAAATTCTGAACGATTATTGGGAGGACGTCATTATCGATTGGGAAACTGGTGCCGTTTCACCGATGGATCCTCAAAAGTTGGCAGAAATGGACGCTCGTCTGAATAAGCTGAAAGCCTATTCCAACCGCAAACAGATAGAAGATTACCTGTTACGCAATGCCTTCCGCCAGCAACACATGATTTCCGTTTCCGGAGGCACCGACCGTGTCAATTATTTCCTTTCAGGAAGTTTTATCGGCGGCCATTCAGAATATGTAGGCGACCAAGAACGTTCTTACAATATCAATTCCCGGATATCATACAAGTTGTTGCATAACCTGACTTTGCGCTCAGACCTGTCTGCCACATTCGACAACAACGACAATGGATATACCAATTTGAGTAATGATATTTATAACCTGTTTCCATTTCAAATGCTCGTAGATGAAGCCGGAAACCGTATTGCAGACTATACACAATTCTCACGAATGGATGCCGACAAATATACCCAAGAATATGGTTATCTGAGTTTCGGTAAAAACCTGCTGGATGAAATAGATATGGCCAACAATACAACCAAAAACACCGATTATAAAGCACGGTTTGGCTTAGATTATCGTGTAATAGAAGGCTTGAATCTTTCTGCAGATTATCAGTACGAACGTTATCAGTCGATTAACAAAGACATTCAGTCTATAAACAGTTACGGTGTAAGAGAATTGATTAACCAACATACTGTCATCGGAGAAAACGGATTAAGCTATCGTATTCCTAAAGGAGATATCTTGGACCATTCTCAAACCGATGTCGAAGCATGGACCATGAAAATAGGTGCTACCTTAAACCGCAATTTCGGTGCAGATAAACAGCACTATGTCAATGCCACTGCCGGTTTCGAAGCGCGCAGCAAACATACTACCACAGAATCATACCGTAAATTAGGTTACAACGACCAAACTTTATCATGGTCTCCAATCGATGCGATTGATCTTGCAACCAACGGAACAACTCCACCCTGGTCCAGTAACCCCATGCGTTACTATGCGAGCAGTTACGATAAGTTCAGTGATATCTTAAACAGAGAAATCTCTTATTATTTATCGGCAGTATACACCTACGACAATCGCTATACCGTAAGTGGAAGTTTACGAATAGACAAATCCAACCTGTTTGGAGTAAGCGATAAATACAGAAGAAACCCTATCTGGTCTTTTGGTGCCAACTGGAATATCAAGAATGAAAAATTCTTCAAATGTGATGCAATCAGTGCTTTGATGCTACGTGCATCATTAGGATTAACAGGAAACTTCGACCGTAGCGGAAGAACTTCTCCTATCATGGTGGGACAGTTTATCAGCAGTGATCTGGTAGACGGTGGCGGCTATATGCGTATTACGACTCCTCCCAATCCATTACTCCGTTGGGAACGTACACGTTCTATCAACTTGTCTGTAGACTTGGGATTATTCGACCGCATTAACACCACCCTTACCTACTATCATAACAAAGGATACGATTTGTTAGGCGAAGCCCAGCTCGACCCTACAGTAGGATATAGCGAACAACTTATCAACTCAGCCGATATGAACAACAGTGGAGTAGAAGTCCAGTTGGACGCTGATTTGATCCGCACAAGAGACTTTACATGGAATGTAGGTTGGGTATTCGGTTACAATGAAAATAAGATTATACGAAACAGCGCTCACGATTCCAGCCCTGTACTGAACCGTGTACATGGTACAACCCGCTTTGTAGAAGGATACTCCCGCGAAGGAATCTGGAGCTATCGCTGGGCCGGATTGAACGAAATGGGACTACCTCAAGCATACAAAGCAGACGGTACCAAAGTAACAACTTACGAGGATCTTACTGTAGAAGACCTGGAATACAGTGGTACTTATCAACCTAAATACTCAGGAAGCCTGTCAACCGGATTCAGATATAAGAATCTACAAGCCAACTTCCTGTTCACTTACAATTTCGGACATGTATTCCGTGTAGAATATCCGGATATGAACCCCTTCGGATCTTCTCCGGCATTAAACGAAAGAATTGCCGATCGCTGGCGTCAACCGGGCGATGAAGCCAAGACAGACGTCCCAGCAATTTGTTCCGACATGATGAACTATCTGATGACTTATCAGACAGGAGCTTCCGAACTGGCTCAATATTCATCAAACAGCATCCGAAAAGGAGACATGATTCGCCTGCGTGAAATATTGCTGAATTACGACCTTCCTAAAAAATGGTTACGCAACAGCCCTGTAAAACGCTTGTCTATCACAGCCCAACTCAATAATGTATGGTTATGGACAGCCAATAAAGAAGGATACGACCCCGAAGCTGTATCTCCTGTAAGCGGTACATTCTCATTGACCGATCCGATAGCCTTTACCTGTGGTGTGAAACTTGATTTTTAGTATTAACTTCCTTAATGAACGATATAAGATGAAACGTATAAAGAATTTTTTCTTCTTAATAGGAACAATCGCTTTATTTTCCTCATGCAGTGATTTTTTAGATACACTCCCCAAAGGAAAGGTTATTCCAACAACGGTAGAAGATTACGGAAATTTAATGAAAGACATGACTTTATCTAATGGATATGATGCCTTACCCTATTATTGCTCCGACGATCTGATGATTCCCAACCGTGCCATCAATCTGACCAACGCCTCCAACAAAGCTTATTTTTGGATGGAAGCCTTTTATCTTGACAGCGAGGACGACAGTAATTGGAATCAGACTTATAACCATCTTTTTACCGTAAACGTAGTTCTTGAGAACATCGGTAGTGCTACAGGAGGAACAGAAACCGACAGACGGCGTATCGCAGCAGAAGCAAAAATCTTCCGTGCTTACTATTATTGGTATCTGCAGAGCCTATATGGTCCGGCTTACAATGCCGCCACTGCTGCTACCGACTTAAGCGTTCCTTTGGTTACAGAGCCCAACCTTGAAGCAAAACACTCACGTGCCACAGTAGAACAAGTTACAGCCCAAATATTAAGCGACTTAGAGGGTATCGACCAAGATCTTCCTGTTTTAGGAAGCAATAACTATAAACCCACCCGTGCATCGGCTTATGCCATGCGTGCACGTGTGTTATTTTACATGGGACGATACGATGAAGCAGCCACAGAAGCAAAAAAAGCACTGGAGCTGAACAGCCAACTGGAAGATATGAGAGAATGGTCCTTCCCTACTGAATTTCCATCGGGAAGTATCAACGGAAAACCGACAGACATTTCTTCTCCACAAAAAATATGGTTCCACAATGTAAATGGCAGCAGCGCATTAAGACAAATGGCCATCGGCGAAGATTTGCTTGAATTATACAAACAGAATGAAAAAGATTTACGCTTTAAATTCTGGTTCTCGAATGTAGACAACAAAGGAGAGTATTTCTATGACGAAAATACATACTGCTACATCCAGACAACTCCAAACTACAACATCGGTGTTCCGGAAATGATGCTTATCAAAGCGGAAGCCTTAGCACGCAAAAACGACAGTCAAGCTCTTGACATTCTAAATGAATTGCGCAAGTACCGATTCACTGAAGAAGACTACACCATGCTGACAAAAGATGCAGACAAGAGTCTTCTTGACATTGTTTTGGAAGAGCGACGCAGAGAATTAGTTCTCTCCGGATTACGCTGGTTTGACATGAAGCGTTTAGTAAACGAAGGTATTTATACAAAGACGCTGACCCGAACCACTCCCGACGGAACAGTACATACACTGGCTCCGGGATCAAACCGTTATTTATTCCCTATTCCACAAAGCATCATCAACAAAAATAGTAACATTGTACAAAACCCTCGTTAATATAGAAATATGAAAAAATATCTTTTATTGGGAAGTATTTTACTTACAGGTATAGCCTGTACCCAACAGACAGAAAAAGAGTTTAGCATAGAAGGAACATTGGAAAAACCTTTTACCGGAACTGTTTACTTGGGATATATTGACCAGAAATACCAAAATATAGATTCAATTACTCTATCGGGAGCCAACAGTTTTTCTTTTACTCAAGCCATCGAACACCCCGACAAGTACTATATCCGGTTCCGTCCTTATCAGTCAGGATATGAATTTATAGCAGAAGCCGGAGGAAAATATACGGCTTCTGCCGGAGCCATCGGTGTACAACAAGGCGTGGAACAGAAGCTGATGAATCAGTATCTGGAAACGGTTAAGCCCCTGGAAGAAGAAAGCCAGTCTCTGATGAAACAAAACCCTTCTACTCCGGAAGCTTTAGCCACATTGCAGAAACAAATGAATGACAATTTCTTCAAACGCGAAAAAGCAACCATTGATTTCATCAAAGCACATCCTCAAAGTTATACAGCAGTCGAATTGGCCGGCAACCTGCTACTTAGAGAATATCCGGAATGGAAAGAAGTATACGAAACCATTGACACTCTCAACTATACGTACTCTTATGCATTCAAGACACTAAAAGAAAAAATGGAAGACGCACGTGTAATATGGATTCAAAATACCCAGGCACCCGACTTTACAACAACCGACATTCACGGTAAACAGGTAAAGTTGAGTGATTTCAAAGGGAAATACGTCCTGCTTGATTTTTGGGCTTCCTGGTGTCGTCCGTGCAGAGACAAGGCCAAGGAGATAAAGGCCATCTACCCACAACTCCAGAAAAGAGGTGTTGTAATGTGTGGTATTAATCTGGATGAGAAAAAAGAACAATGGGTAAAAGCGACAGAAGAAGATGGCATTATATGGACCAACACAAGCGAGTTGAAACCATTCAATGACAATGCCATTTCTCAAGCTTATAAAATACGGCAAATACCGGCTTTGTTCCTCGTCAGCCCATCGGGTGAAATCATCAAGCAAAATCCGGAGATTGAATATTTGTTGAACCTTCCGGAGGTAACAAATCCGAACAAATAAGAGACATCGGACAATAGGATATAGTCCTTATCCCCTGCAAAGCCAACTGAAACCAAAAGAAATATCAGTTGGCTTTTCTTTTTTCCCGGCTTTTTCCTACCTTTGCCCGATAAAAAACTGAATATTATGATACAATCGATGACCGGATACGGTAAAGCTACCGCCACATTCGGAGATAAGAAAATAAACGTAGAAATCAAATCGTTAAACAGCAAGGCAATGGACTTGTCTACCCGCATTGCTCCATTGTATCGTGAAAAGGAAATGGAAATCCGCAACCTCATCACCAAAACACTGGAAAGAGGAAAAGTAGATTTCAGTATCTGGATTGAAAAAGAAGCTGCAGAAGCTGCTACTCCCATCAATGCTGCGTTGGTAGAAAACTATTACCAGCAGATTAAAACAATTTCCGAATCTTGTCACATTCCCGCCCCCGAAGACTGGTTCGCTACATTGCTGCGTATGCCGGATGTACTGACACGTGTAGATATCCAGGAACTGTCGGAAGAAGAATGGAAAGTGGCTTACACAGCTATTGAAACAGCACTACAGCATTTGGTAGATTTCCGCAAGCAGGAAGGTGCTGCCCTTGAAAAGAAATTCACTGAAAAGATAGACAACATCGAACGTTTGCTGCATTCCATCGAACCGTACGAAAAAGAACGAGTGGCTAAAATACGCGAACGCATTACCGATGCACTTGAAAAAACAATCAGCGTAGATTACGACAAGAACCGTCTGGAACAAGAGCTGATTTATTACATCGAAAAACTCGATATCAACGAAGAAAAACAGCGTCTGAGCAATCACCTGAAATATTTCCGCGAAACAATGGCCGGAGGACATGGACAAGGTAAGAAATTAGGATTTATTGCTCAGGAAATGGGACGTGAAATCAACACTACAGGAAGTAAATCAAACCATGCGGAAATGCAGAACATTGTAGTGCAGATGAAAGACGAACTGGAACAAATTAAAGAACAGGTATTGAACGTGATGTAAGGACCTCTTCGTCTTCTTCCTTTAAAATTCAACTCTTAACTATAAAAAATATGGGTAAACTCATCATATTCTCTGCTCCTTCCGGTTCAGGGAAATCGACTATTATCAACTACCTGCTTTCGCAGAATCTGAACCTGGCGTTCTCTATTTCGGCAACCAGCCGTCCGCCTCGTGGCACCGAACAGAACGGAGTAGAATATTTCTTCCTTACTCCGGAAGAATTCAAACAGCGTATTGCCAACGACGAATTTCTGGAATACGAAGAAGTCTATCAGGACCGATTCTACGGCACACTGAAAGCTCAGGTTGAAAAACAGCTTGCTGCAGGTCAGAACGTGATATTCGATGTAGATGTAGTAGGCGGATGCAACATCAAAAAATTCTACGGCGAACGTGCGTTGTCGGTTTTCATCCAGCCTCCTTCAGTAGAAGAACTCCGCCGCCGACTGAACGGACGTGGAACTGATACTCCGGAAGTAATAGAAAGCCGTATTGCAAAAGCAGAATTTGAGCTAAGCTTTGCCGACAAATTCGATGTAGTCATTGTGAATGATGATTTAAGCAAGGCACAGGCCGAAGCGCTTCAAGTCATCAGCAACTTTATCAATCAATAATCCGAATTATGGCTAAAAATCCAAAGAAAACATTACAGATACTCATCCTACTCAGCATTCTCATCGGACTGGTAGCAATCGCAGTGGGTATAATAGCTCTTGCCAAACAGGAATATATCATTGCCGTAGCCATGATTCTCGTGGCAGCCTGGCAAGTTGTCAACTACAAGAAATGGAAAAAAATCCTATAAGAACCGGTATATTCGGAGGAACTTTCAACCCCATCCACCTGGGGCATCTGGCACTCGCCAATTATTTGTGCGAGGAGAACTGGGTGGATGAGCTTTGGTTCCTGATTACTCCACAAAATCCGTTTAAACAGGAACAGACCTTGCTCGATAATCATCTTCGCATGAAAATGGTAGAAGCTGCCATTGCCGATTATCCCCGCTTTAAAGCCTCCGACTTTGAATTTACATTACCCCGTCCGTCGTATACCGTCACTACTTTACAAAAGTTATCGGAGACTTATCCGGACAGGGAATTTGTACTCATCATCGGTGCAGACAACTGGGCTGCATTCGACAAATGGAAATCTCCCGAAGAGATTCTCCGGAATCACCGGATACTGGTTTATCCGCGTCCCGGATACGAAATCAATCCTCATGAGCTTCCCGCACAAGTCAAAGCTGTAAACACGCCCTTGCTTGAAATCAGTTCTACTTTTATACGCGAAAGCATTGCTTCCGGTAAAGACATACGCTACTTTCTTCATCCTGAAGTGTACCGGTTCATCAAGCAACACCAGCTATACAACAAATAAAACGATATAACAACAAAACCATCAAAGTATGAAGACATCAAAACTACAAGCCTTTGCACTGGCGACTCTGTTGCTATCCGGAGCAGTAACCGGTGCAGAAGCTAAACTCATCAAGAAAAAAAGTAAGAAAGCCAAGACTGAAAAAGTCATGCCACCCAGACCTCAGAGCATGATGAAGCCCGGTCCGAAACCTTATAACAGTATTATTACTCCCCAAGCTGCTTCTACAAACGGGTTTCTTACCGTGCACAAGGTAAACGACAAATACTATTTCGAAATACCCGACTCTTTGCTTCAAAAGGATGTGCTGATTGTCAACCGAATCAGCAAAGCTCCTGCTTCAAAAAACAAATCGAAAATAGGCTATCCGGGAGATATCTTGAGAAGTAAAGTAATACGTTTCGAGAAGAACGGAGAAAACAGAATCTTCGTCCGTGAAATGTCGTACCGCGAACGTGCTACCGACAAAGAGGGAATGTATACTTCTGTCATGAATTCGAACATACATCCTATTGTCGCCACATTCAACATAGAAAGCATCCGAAAAGATTCTGTGCGCTGCAACTATGTAATAGAAGCCGGAAGTTTTATACAGAAAGAAAATCCGCTGTTCTCTATCGACAGCGATTCAAAAGAGGCTATCGGACTTCTTAACATGATTCCGACGGCCAGCTACATCAACAGTCTGACCGCTTTCCCTCAGAATATCGAAATTAAGACTACTGTCACTTATCTGTGTAAAAAAGAAAAAAGACCTATCAGTCCACTGGAGACCGGAAGCCCCAACACTCCACTGACCTACGAGCTGAACAGCTCGCTGATTCTGCTTCCGGAAAAACCGATGAAGCCTCGTCTGTACGATCCTCGCGTAGGTTTCTTTACTGTGGGATATACCGATTTCGACTCCAATCCACAGGGAATTGAATACAAGTATCTGATTACCCGCTGGAGACTGGAGCCTAAAGACGAAGAAGCTTATCTGCGCGGCGAACTGGTAGAGCCTAAAAAACCGATTGTCATCTATATCGACCCGGCGACTCCCAAGAAATGGGTTCCCTATCTTATTCAGGGTGTAAACGACTGGCAGGTTGCTTTCGAGCAAGCAGGATTCAAGAATGCCATCTATGCCAAGGAAGCTCCGGCAAACGACCCGAGCTGGAGTCTGGAAGATGCACGCCATTCGGCTATCGTCTATAAGCCGTCGGATATTCCTAATGCAAGCGGCCCACATATCAACGACCCCAGAAGTGGAGAAATTATTGAAACCCACATCAACTGGTATCACAATGTGATGAGCCTGCTGCGCGACTGGTATATGATTCAGGCAGGTACACTCGACGAAGCTGCACAAAAAATGCAGTTCGATGATGAACTGATGGGACAACTTATCCGCTTCGTTTCTTCACACGAAGTAGGTCACACTTTAGGTTTACGCCATAACTTCGGAGCTTCTCATACCATACCGGTAGAAAAACTGAGAGACAAGGCATGGGTAGAAGCCAACGGACATACTCCTTCCATCATGGACTATGCCCGCTTCAATTATGTAGCCCAACCGGAAGACAGTATCGGTCGCAGCGGTATTTTCCCACGCATCGGTATGTACGACAAATGGGCCATTGAATGGGGATACAGATGGTTGCCTCAGTTTAAGACTCCCGAAGAGGAAACAGCCTTCTCCAACCAGTCTATTATCGCCAAACTGAAAGAAGATATCCGCTATACATTCGGAACAGAGAGTGACTCGAACGATCCGAGAAATCAGAATGAGGATTTGGGAGACGATGCAATGCTGGCAAGTGCATACGGTATCAAAAATCTTCAGCGCATCGTACCGCAGATATTGAAGTGGTCTTACGAGCCCAACAAATCGTATGCCGGTGCAAGAACGATTTACCAAAACGTTGTCAACCAGTATTCACGATACATGGGACATGTGACCAAAAACGTAGCCGGTATTTACAGCAATCCGATTATGGTAGAACAAACCGACATGGTAGCTCAGGAATTCGTACCTGCTTCTATCCAGAAACGGGCTGTTGCGTTCCTCAATGAACAGTTGTTCACAGCTCCTACCTGGCTGATTAATCAGGAATTGATGGAAAAAGCAGGCATCAACCCTATCAATACCATCTGTACGATACAGGCCAATATCCTGTCGCGTCTGATCAGCAAAGCTACGCTCAACAAGATGATGATGAACGAAGCTGCAAACGGACGTAAAGCCTATACGGCACAGCAAATGTTCAGCGATTTGAGAAAGACTATCTGGACCCGTACTGCACAGACCGACCTCTACAAACGCAATACCCAGCGTGTATATGTAGAATCGCTGATTAAGTTGTTGGATAAATCACAAGCTCCTGCCAAACCCGGAGTACAAAGAAACTACTTCTACTCGGAAGCTCCTGCCATGGCACGTGGCGAACTGATTACCATTAATTCTATCGTCAAGAGCGCAGCTGCTTCTTGCAGTGGCATACAGAAAAGTCACTACCAGAATCTGCAGGCTATGATTGAAGAGGCACTGAGCAACAAATAAAAACCGTTGCTTTTCCTTATACCAAAGACCGTATTTCTATCGTATCTTACCGGTGGAATACGGTCTTTTTTATTTCACCGACTCCTGCTACTCCAGCTCAAATTCCGAATCAGAAAGATACTGAAAAGCCTTTCCGGCTGACACAAATCGAAAAAACAGGCATTACTGCTAACGCAACTTTTTATCAAAACAAGGCTTCACGATGAAAAACAGCGAAAAATCAGGACAAAAAACGTCCATAAAACATGCTGCTCAACATATTTACACGACCGTTCACAGCCGGAAACGATACAGGTAAAAGAGGCTGATGATACAAGTATCGATGGGTTACGCGATTAGTCGCGTTGCATTGCGTGACTATTCGTGTGAAAAACCGCAACAAACGGGAGTTGTTTCTCCCTTTGACAGCTCCTTTTTATACAAAAATTAACAATCAGAATTCTTTTTCGTCCCTCCATCAGCCTCAACTACAACCTGACAAAAACATACGAAATAAGAGTATTCCATTACAAAAGAAATAAATACATTAAATCATCCCTTCATATACACAGAGCAAAGCGTAATATGCTATCTTTTCAAATTCTATCAATTGCGAAAAAAGCGCATTTTTTTCACCAACTATTTACCGGGGTACAAATACAGCCGTGTAGAAGCATCTGATTTGACAGATTGTCATCGGGCAACAAAGCCTTTGGATTACAAGAACCGAAGTAACATTCTGTCACTTCTTATGCAGTACCACCACTACCACCTCACTCGGTGTAAACAGGCGTATATCCTTGCGCGAAGTTCCCAAGCCATTGCTGATAATTACCGGTATCCCTTCCGAATTATGTTTCAATCCGGTAAGAAAACGGTTGCCGTATTTGGAGAAATGAGCCGGAGTATACCGGCGAAACAAGCTGACCTGTCCTCCATGCGTATGACCGGCCAATGCCACATCGGTATTCGAAACATCGACATCTTCCACATAATCGGGCGTATGCACCAGCATCACCACAAAATCGTCGGGACACAAAGCCAAAGTAGGCGATACTCCGTTCTGCTTCAAATCGAAGGGATTCCGTACTCCGCTAAGCAAAATGAACGCATTCCCCCGAAACAGCGTATCGGTCTGATGCTCCAGCAAGCAGATTCCTGTACGTTCCATTTCACGGCGTACCCATTCTCCATTTTCACCTCTGTCGTGATTTCCCATTACTGCATACGTACCATAAGGAGTCTTTACCTCAGACAATGCATCGAAAAGCTCCGTCAGATTACCACCGTTGCGCCCACGGTAGTCTCCTCCCAGCAGCAAGACATCGGCATCTGCAGCCTGTAAGGCACGCACCATCCCTTGCAGACGTTTTGCTGTAAAACGGCTTTCATAATGGAAATCCGTAGCAAAAGCGATACGGAATCCATCGAACGAATCGGGCAACTGTGTGCTATATATGTCATACTGCTTGATACGGCCTACTCCCTTATAACGGGAAAAAGAGGCTGTAGCACAAGAAGAAAGCAGGATAAGCGTCAAAAAGAAGAATAAGACTTTTTTCATGCAGCAAAAGTAGTGAAAAAATCCTACCTTTGTCTTTGTGAAACTATTATAAAAAAACAATGAAACAAAACTCGATAAAGGCATGGCTGCTGGCTTCCCGCCCCAAGACACTGACCGGAGCAGCCATTCCGGTCATGACGGGATGTACACTGGCATACATCTACGGTTTCTTCAATCCGATACCGGCTGTGCTCTGTTTTCTGTTTGCATTCCTTATGCAGATAGATGCCAACTTTATTAACGACTTATACGACTTTCTGAAAGGAACCGACCGTGCCGACCGGTTAGGACCGGAACGTGCCTGTGCACAAGGATGGATTAGCCCCGAAGCCATGAAAAAAGGAATTCTTGTGACCACCATCCTTGCTTCCCTCACCGGCGTTGGATTGCTTTGGTACGGAGGATGGGAAATGATTCCGGTAGGTGTATTGTGTATACTCTTTGCTTTTCTTTATACTGCAGGGCCTTATCCGCTGGCCTACCACGGATGGGGGGATGTACTGGTGCTGATTTTCTTCGGTTTTGTACCGGTAGGATGTACGTTCTATGTCATGGCACACAGTTGGAACCTTTCTGTAACCTTTGCTTCTTTGGCCTGCGGACTCCTTATCGATACCCTGCTGATGGTAAACAACTTCCGCGACAGAGAGCAGGATGCCATCAGCGGAAAAAGAACACTGGTAGTACGGTTCGGTGCCCGTGCAGGATTAATTGCGTACTTCCTGCTTGGAGTCATAGCCTGCTGGTGTTGTTTCTATTTCCTATGGATAGGAAAAATATATGCAGTAATACTCCCTCAGCTTTATCTGCTTCTGCATATTCTGACCACAATGAAAATGGCACGTATCAACCGCGGAAAAGAGCTGAATCTGATTTTGGGGGAAACATCCAGAAACATGTTTCTGTTTGCCTTGCTGCTCACCATCGGGCTGCTATTGTAAACAGACTCTGTCTTCATAAAAAAACTCAGCTTTCATTCCCTCATCGGAGATGAAAGCTGAGTTTTCTATTTTTATTGCAATAACTATCAGTCTTTTTCTATCAGCACAGTAGCATAGGCCGAAATACCTTCTTCACGTCCGGTAAAGCCCAGCTTTTCGGTTGTGGTAGCCTTGATGGAAACATCTTCCACATCAATATTCATCGTTTTGGCAAGTACCTCCTGCATGGTTGGAATATGTGCTTTCAGCTTCGGGCGCTCAGCACACACTGTAGCATCTATATTTCCCACACGATATCCCTTTGTAGCAATCAGCTCCACTGTCTTGGCCAGCAAAATCTTACTGTCTATATTTTTGAATTCACCGGCATTGTCGGGAAAATGATAGCCAATGTCGCGCATATTGGCAGCTCCCAGCAACGCATCGCAAATTGCATGAATCAATACATCGGCATCAGAATGTCCGAGCAATCCCAGTTCATGCTCCAGCTTGATACCTCCCAGCCACAAGTCGCGTCCTTTCACCAGACGGTGAACATCAAAACCAAATCCTACCCGTATTTTCATCGTATATAAAAATCTAATACTTTCTTATCTTCCAAATATCCTTCCAAATGATTTCCTATCTTCACCGGACCGATACCAACCGGAGTTCCGGTAAAAATCAAATCGCCTATCTTCAAGGTCATAAAACGGCTGATATAGGCAATAAGTGTATCGATATGGAAAATCATGTCTTTGGTATTTCCGGCCTGCACGGTCTGTCCGTCGATATCCAGATGGAAGCCCAACTGCTGCACATTATCCAGTTCGGTGACAGGAATAAAATCGCCGATAGCAGCCGAATTGTCGAACGACTTGCACAGCTCCCAAGGCAAAGCTCCGGCACGAAGTTTTTTCTGTAAGTCACGAGCGGTAAAGTCAATACCTACCGTCACCGCATCGTAATAACGGTGGGCAAACCGTTCGGAAATATTCTTTCCCAAGCGGTTGATACGTACAACCAACTCTGTTTCATAATCTACCTGCTGGCAGAAATCCGGAATAAAGAACGGTTTGCTGTCTTTCAGCAAAGCCGAATCGGGCTTCATAAAAACCACCGGTTCCTGAGGTACAGGCTCATCAGCATGCAATTCCTTGCAATGCAATGAATAGTTCATGCCTATCGCTATAATTTTCATGAGAATTATTTCTTTATAGTTTCATTCAAACGATTGAACATCACGGCCAAATGAGCATACAATGATGTATTTTGTACGACAATATGTTCGGGCACCCGGATACGGAATGGGGTAAAGTTCCAGATGGCACAAATACCTCCCTCTACCATCTTGTCTGTGATTTCCTGCGCAATGTTAATGGGGACTGTCAGTATTCCAATATATACTCCGTCCTGCTGTCTTCTGCTCTCGAATTCCGAAGAGTGATAAATAGGAATACCGTTGATTTCCGTTCCTACCAGATTAGGATTTACATCGAAAGCTCCTACAATCTCCAGCCCGAAATGAGACAGACCGGAATCACGCAACAAGGCTCCTCCCAGGCTTCCTACTCCGAACAAGTAGGCCTTGTGAAGATTGGTAAACCCCAGAAAGTCTTCCAGCACCTGAATAAGGCGATCTATTTCATATCCCACTCTTGTGCGGCCGGTAACGGCTACATACGACAAATCCTTCGCGATTTGTGAAGCATCAATATTAATCTGCTTGGATATTTGTGTAGACGAGACATACTTTTCCCCTTTCTCTTTCATCAGTTTTACATTCGAAAGATACCAGGGAAGTCTGCGCAAGGTAGGCTCCGGAATTTTATCCATATTTTTACGTATACGTTCCGCCATATAGATTTGCTGTCTTCATCTGCAAAATTAATCTATTTATTTGTAACGCTACATAGGTTTTCGAAAATATTCTTAAACGAAAACGACCTGTAATATTGAAAATAAATACATCTTACAAATAAAAACGGCCAGCAGATATCAATGCTTCTTGCTTCATGATAAAGAATCAAGTATATTTGAAGCCGTAAAAAACAACATGTATATGAAAAATAACGATTGGAAAGAACGGTTGAATATAGTATATTCTACCAATCCGGACTTCAACTACGAAACAAACGAAGAAGACAGTTGCGAAACCCTCGACAAGAAGCAACAGAAGCTCCGTGTATCTATTGAGAAGAAAGGGCGTGGCGGAAAAACAGTCACACTCATTACCGGCTTCATCGGAAAAGAAGAAGACCTGAAGGAACTGGGAAAACTGCTGAAGACCAAATGCGGTGTGGGTGGTTCTGCCAAAGATGGAGAAATTATTATTCAGGGAGAATTCAAACAACGCATCATCGAGTTATTGAAAGCAGAAGGATACTCACAGACAAAATAGATTGATGTTTCCATAAAAACAGAGCAATAAAAAACTGAGAGCTATTCACATAGCCCTCAGTTTTTTATTGCTTAACCTTATCGTATAAAAGTTGTTTAAAAAATATCAGAACGGACATTTCTGGTTGTCCACCCATTCAATAGCCTTATACGGATGAGCATTGTAACCGTGACCGGTCATATCGAGCACAGTACCGTCATCCTGAGTTTCTCCATTGAAACGCCAGTACGCCACCAGTCCTTCGCTTGTTGGATCTACATAGCAGATACCGTCTTGCAGTTCGGCCGGAGTACGTGCCACATTCCAAACACGGCACTCACTGATATAACCGTCGAAGAAACGCTGATAACCTACAGAACGACCAATAGCAAATGTATCATCCCAAGTATGTCCATCGTATGCCATACTCAAGTTAATGGTACCACCGTTGTTGGTTTCCACAAAGTGAATCTGTTCACCGTCCAGGTATACACGGAGATACTGACCGTCGTACACAGCAGCAAAGTGCAACCAATGTCCGGTTTCAAATTCTTTTTCTACCCATGATTCATAATGGTCTTTCTTGTCAGGATGAGAAGCAGCACCAATAGAACCTTTACACAACTGCAGTTTGTTGGTCGGATTACCGGCACCATCGCCAAAACGGAACAGGAAGTTTTCTTCACATCCACACAAAGAACTGATACCGTTTGCACTACTTGGTGTATTCGGGAAAGATACCGGAAGCACCTTCATTTCCAATGTCATTTGGCTCAAAGCTTTTACCGGACTATCTTCTCCTCCAAAGCCAGGAATATCGAAACAGTTGTTTCTATGCAAGTAAGCAGCTTTCACAGTGATTACTTTAGTCAGCATGACATACGCAGTACGAGAAGTTTCCAACACTTTCAAGTCTTCTCCTTCTACAGAAGTGATAGAGATAGGCAAACAGTAGGATACTCCTTCCTGCAACTGTTCGGAATCGGCACTGATTTTAATCTGAGTAGACTGTGTTTTTCCTGAATTGATTACTACTTCTGTACCCTCGATGGTATAGCTGCCTTCCGGTGGTAAGATACAATTTCTACCAGTAGATGCATTGAAATCGGCAAGTAACTCAGGAGCTTCTTTCAAACCAATCTTTACATCGGCACCTGTTTTATTGGTAGAAGTTACGGTAAGTCCCATACTTGACTGTCCGTCCACCAGGAAACGAATATTAGACGATTGCAAAGTACCTGTCATATAAACCGCATCACCGAAATCGGGTGCCTTTTTACAGCCGGTTACTCCTAGAAGTAATACTAAAAAACAAAAATATATATACTTTTTCATACCTTAATAACCTTTTATTTTACATATACATTAAACTCTCCAACTTTAATTGAAGCTTTTGTTCCACTCCAGTCGGATACCACAGGAATTTCAGCCCGGATATAACGCATCGGAACAGGAGCATACAACACCACATTTTTTCCATTTATATATGGTACAGTTCCCAATTCCTCCCAGTCTGTTCCGTTTTGGCTATATTCCATCTTAGTTCCTTGAGAGAAAGAACAATAATCATACCAGCCATAATAAGAATACCATGCAGTAACAGCAGTTACATTCTGAGTTTTCTGCATATCGAATACAATATGGAATGGCTGACTGGATGATGCAGACCATTCAGAAGAAGAATTTCCGTCAAAAAGCGAGGAAATTTCACCATTAACAGTGACTCCATCTGATTCTTCAACATATGCAGTCCATCCGGTACGTTCTGAAACTAATGCACCTTGTGTATTTTGATCTGAAGCACTATCATCAATCATTCCAGTTTTCACTTCTACCCCTGCAACTAAATAAGAACTATTCATGTTAGTGCTTACAGCAGCATTACCACCTTCCGCACTTACCAGTTTTACAGGAATAAGATATCCCGTTTCACTACGCAACTGTGACACAACCTCTTCATTTATGGCTAAATGTAAAGAATCAGCAGAATAATATGATCCAGCCGGTATTGTAACGGTTTGATTTTCTATAACTAAAGCCTGTTCAGGTAAAGCCTCATAATTGGTTCCATTAGCAGTATTATAGGCATCAATAAGAGAATTATCAATAGCTAAAGTTGCTTTTATAGCTTCCGAATGTCCCCGAGTTACATAAGCCGGAACTTTCAAATCAAATGAACTGGTACTCATTACCGGAGTATGCACAATCAGAAAATCATTACCTGTATACGGCTTGATGTATACACGATTCATAGAATCACCGGGAAAGTCGTAAGACTCATCATCGTTACAGGATGTAGTACCCAATACAGAAAGTACACCTGCAACCATATAAAATAATGTACTAATCTTTTTCATAAGTTCCTTTCAAGCAATAAATTAATAAACTGCAGGATTTTGAATCTGAATACATTCGCGGAAACGTTTGTAAGGATACGGATTGTTTTCGTGTACATTATAGTCTCTATGAATAAAGAAAGCACCGAATCCTCCCTTGCGTCCGTTTGCCGGCTGATAGCGTGCCTGCTCATACATATCGCTCATTGTACCTTGCCAGCCATCTCCCATATTACAGCAGAACACAACCTTTTCAATAGGCCATCCACTGCTGGTACCTCCACCGTAAGCCTGTTTGAAGTAATAATCACAGATATCGTACAATTCGGATGAAGGATCACCCGGAGCATCTACACACAACATTTTGTTAGTATCAGTTACACCTGTACCATATCTTTCCTGAATGAGTTTCAAACGTTCTTCCTTTGTAATATCAGGGTTAGGTCCCATGTATTTAGACAGATACTTCATAAAATGCACGAAGTAATTTCCACTCAAGAAGTCGCCTTCCGGTTCATAGTCAGCATCAAAACCATCCAGATCATTCAAGAAGACCTGGTCAAGGAAATACTCTGCATACATTTCAATCGCTCTCAGAAGAGCTTGTTCTCTTTCTTCACCAGCCGGCATCTGCTTTGCTTCGTTATAAGCTTGTTTAAATGCATGGTCGTCTGTTTCTGCATCAATACGAGTAATGGCAACAACTAGCATTTTAGTACCTTTCACCTTCTGAACGAAACGAAGTTCTTCCCAAATATCCGTTCTCTCTTTAGCAGGAATTCCTCCCCACAATGAACAGATATCCAAGCTATCAGGCAATCCCATAAAACGAACGGCCATAGAGTTCTGCTGTCCATACTGAGAGAACCATCCGAAAGCAATGGAATGATCGCTGGCTTTGTAATCACGTAAATTCTGGTAATATTGATCACCGTATGTATAAGGATTCTGAATTGAAGTAGATTCTATATCTGTATCGCATGAAGATATCAGTCCACATGCCACAGCAGAAAGAAACAAAGTTTTTATCGTTTTCATCATAATTTCATCTAATTAATTGTACATCCATTATTATCTTCTTACATCCCACCAGAGACGAGTACCGGCACTATCACCACCACCGCCTAACAAGGATACAGCATTCTGAGTATTCTGGCTATTATCTGAATATTCGGTTGTAGGGAATTTCAGACGACTGATCAACTCACCTTCTGCTACTTCCGACTGGTATCCGTAAGAAGCAATTCGAACAAATCCCGGATATCCGGTACGACGCATTTCACTCCAAGCTTCCTGACCGTCTGGATAAAGAGCAATCCACTTCTGAATCATGATACGTTCCAGTTTCACTTCATCAGAAGCACTGTCATCCCATGCAACGCATAAATTCGACAAATAACTCTTTACATTAGTAGAGCGGTTGGTTACCGGGTCCATATACGATTCAAGAGGAAGACTTTCATTATCTGCTACATAACTGTCATATCCTGTAGCACCTTTCGACTGGAACGAAGTCTGTATACCCTTTTCGTAATAAGTCTGCACTGTTTCGCTTCCCAATCCAAGTCTCAACTTAGCCTCAGCAAGCAAGAAGTAAGCTTCCGATGCATCCATCCACTGCATAGTACTGTTTTCATTAAAGTTCAATCCGGATGCAGCAGCAATATAGTTATCCTTAGAAATGTTAGTCATTCCATTTCTCACTCCATGATATTTACCATCATTGGATGCAGAACGGAAATAACTGGAAACACGCGGGTCGTTATAGCCATTCAAATAACAGTCCATTGTAGCTCCCATGCGAATATCCTGGAAACTTTCACTGATTTCCCACAATGGATTGACAAAAGAGAATGATGTAGTCTGATGCAAAATAGCAGAATCATCCGCAGAAGTCATCAATCCAGAAGCATGATTAATAGCTTTCTCTGCTTCCTGACGTGCTTTAGCCTCATCCACAAAAGATACACGCATAGCCAAGCGCAAACGTAGTGTATTAGCAAACTTAATCCACTTGCCTACATTTCCACTATAGATATAATCATATTGCTCCATGTATGCCGATGAATTACTATTATTATAATCAGTCAATATAGTAATGGCATCATCCAACTCATCGAAGAACTGATAATATATATCTTTCTGACTGTCGTAAGGAACCTGAGTAGTTGTACCGAACTTACTGTAAGGAATCGGTCCATACATATCAGTTATTCGGCTCATACCCAAAACTTTCACAATATTAGCCAGTGCTCTGGTCGGAGATGTTTCCTCTGTGACATCAGCAATCGACTTCCAGGGCTGCATGATATAAGTATATGCATCTTTAAAAGCTGCATTATACCAGTCTTTATAAAGAGCATAATGGTCGTTGTGATAAGTGGTATAACTAAATGTATTGATATTGGCTACAAAACCAGAAAAGATATCTCCAGTCATCACTTCTGTGATCTGATACTCACCTCCCAATCCTGTTCCGTCTGCACTTTTACCAACAATAAATACTCCTCTCAACATTTGGGTGAAATAAGCTCCAGTGTTCAGATTATCCTGCTGCATTTGATCCGGAGTTACTTCATTGGGATTTATATTCCAGTTTTTGAACTGATCGGTACAAGAAGACAAAGAAAGTATACCAGCCAACATTATACTGCTCACAGTTCTTGTGTGTTTTGATATATGTTTCATTTTCATAATACTAAAAATTAAGTCTAACAGAAAAACCTAGATTACGCAAACTCGGCAACATAAAATAATCCATACCTGCAAAATGAGTAGCTGTACTTGCTGTCAGTTCTGGGTCGTAAGGAGCTTTGCAATAGAACATGAAGAGATTATGACCAGTTAAAGCCACATTCAAGCCTTTAATCCAAGGAACAACCTTAGAAACAGGTACATCATATCCCAAAGAAAGTTCGGCAAGACGTACGTTAGTTGCACTATATACATACATGGAGCCAGCTCCTGTACCTACTGTCTGATAATATTTCTGAGCTGCAGGAACCAACGATCCGTTAATGATTACACCACCCGCATCACGTGCATCAGCAGATGCCTGAGAGGTTCCATAAGCATCCATCAAGGCTTGTGTCATAGAAACACCGATACCACCTACACGTGCATTAATCAAGAAGCCCAGATTCAAACCTTTCCAACTAAATGAGTTACGCCATCCCAAGGTATATTTAGGTTGTGCATTTCCTGCATAGACCCATCCGTCTTTACGTTCTCCGGCATTCTTGTCGATTGATACAGTATTATTTACATAATCTACATCGATATATCCATGCTCATCGGTACGCAAAGCTGTAACATACAAGTCACCGATAGAACCACCTTCTGTAAGACGTGTCATCACATTACCAACACCTCCCAAATCCAAAACATCCTGCTGAATAGTGAGTCCGGAAGCCAAAGTGGTAGGTTTCAACAGTTTTTTAATTTCATTTCGGTTAAGAGTATAAGTAAAATTAGAATTCCATTTTACCGGTCCTAAATCCTGATTCAACGACAATCCTAATTCAATACCTTTATTATCTACCTGTCCACCATTGATATAAATAGAGGTATAACCAGAAGATGCAGACAAAGACGGATTAAACAACTGATTGTAAGTTGATGTCTTATATAAAGATACACTCAAACTCAATTTATCTCCCCAGAAATTAGACTGCAAACCCACTTCCCACGCTTTTGTTCTTTCCGGCTTGATATCGGAGTTAGGATAAGTAGATGCTGTAGTAGGTGTACCAGATTGATATGGGAAAGTCTGATAAGCAATATAGCGAGTCGGAGCATTACCCACTTCACTATAAGAAGCACGAACTTTCAAGAATGTCAGGACATCGTTTTTAATAGGGAACAAATCTGTTAAAATTGCCGATAGACCCACAGAAGGATAAGC
Organism: Phocaeicola acetigenes; assembly: GCF_027529745.1. NCBI lineage: Bacteria > Pseudomonadati > Bacteroidota > Bacteroidia > Bacteroidales > Bacteroidaceae > Phocaeicola > Phocaeicola acetigenes. The sequence goes on along the minus strand of NZ_JAPZVM010000002.1, from coordinate 14,884 downwards.
CACATTCTTCGAGTTAGTCCACGCCAATGCAGAAGACCAGTCGATACGTCCTGTCACATCCAGGTATAATTTACTCTGCCATCCCAACTGTGCAGTAGCAAACAATGATTGTGTCTGGTCGTGATAGCCATCCTGATCATGTTCTGCATTTGCCAAATTAAGGTTCTTCAATGTAAAGCTATTGGCAACTGAGTTCAAGTCACCACCCACACTATAATAAGCATAGTTTACATCCTGGATACTTGCACCCAAAGTAGCAGTCAACGAGAAATCGCCGAAATACTTATCGATATTCAACATCAAATCCCCATAAAGCTGACGAGTAGAAGCATCTGCTTTATAATAAGCTCCATAACGCTGAGCAAAAATAGCGTCTGTAGATGCAGAATACTTCTTTTCATTAATGGCTGCAGTATAATCAACTTTTGCACGCCCTCCCAATGTGATACCTTTTGCAATATCCCAGTTCAAGCCTCCGCTTACAAGGAAACGGTTCTTGGTATTGATAAAGTTATCACGATTGGTAATCCAGTAAGGGTTCTGCATGGCAAGTCCCATATTTCCCCAAGGCCAATACTGTGTTTTAAAGCCACGGCTCTCATCGTACATTTCAAACAACTGATATGTTTCAAGACTATAGCTCGGAGACATCAGATAAACCGGAACAATAGGGTTAAAATATTGTCCCTGTGATATCATATTCTGTTCACGAATATTTACATAACTGGCACTCAAGTCAAGACGAAGTTTATCGTTCAGCATACTTGTCGTATTGCGAATAGTAAAATTATAACGATCGTAAGTATTATTCTGAACAATACCTTCTGCATTTGTGGCAGCCATAGAAAGGAATGTCTGATTCTTCTCTGTACCATTACTCAACGTAATAGAGTTTGTTTCATTCCATCCTGTCTGGAAGAAATCCAAAGGATCATAATCACTCGGCTGAGCTAATTTTTGTCCCCAACTTTGGAAGCTTCCTGTTGCAGCTCCATAAGTATTCTGGAAATCAGGTGTCACAAAAGGACTATAGAAAGAAGTATTGTTGGCATAGCTTACATGTAACTTATCGGCTGTTCCTTTTTTGGTAGTAATCATAATTACACCATTGGCAGCCTCACTACCGTACAAAGCAGAAGCGGCAGCACCACTCAGTACAGACATGCTTTCAATATCTTCCGGATTAATCATAGAAGCTCCGTCACCAGACTGCCCCATACCAGTGAACTGGTCATCCGGTTGTGCTGTATCCAACACGGGCATTGGAATACCGTCGATAACATACAGTGCATTGTTATTTCCCGAAATAGATTTGGCACCACGCATTACCACTTTCGCGCCACCACCAATACCGGAAGAGCTTGTATTAATAGACACACCGGCAATCTTACCCGAAAGACTATTTACAAAGTTTGCGTCTTTTACTCCAATAATTTCACTTGCCGATACTTCCTGCACATTATAAGACAAAGCTTTTGCTTCTTTCTTTATACCTAAAGCTGTAACCACAACTTCATCCAGCATTTCATTGTCCTGTGCTAAGGCAATATCATAATGATTTTTAGCAGACAACTTGACTATCTGCGTTTTATATCCAATATAAGAAACTTTCAATTTAGCATCAGAAGCAACGTCTAAAGTAAAGTTTCCGTCAAAATCGGTAATTGTACCTATAGTAGTTCCGTCTACCGAAACATTAACTCCAACCAAGGATTCACCCAATTCATCGACAACACGTCCACTAATCTTTTTAACTGGAGCTTTTCCCTTTTGACCGACAGGTACGATCATAATGCAATTATTCTTAATCTGATAAGTGAATCCACTTTCTTTTAAGATTTCATTCAAAGCTACATTCAAAGGTTGGTCATTGATATTCAATGAAATAGTCTTATCAGATAATAAAGATTCATTGTAAGCAACCGACAGTTTAGACTGGTTTTCTATTTCAGTAAGAGCCTTTTTTAAGGTTATATTATTACTTTTGATTGTAATGCGCTCATTATTTTGAGCAAAAAGAGCTGTACCAATAAATGCAAGACAGCTAATTAATACATATTTTCTGGCTTTTATCAGATATAAATTCATATCTTTATAGCGTTTTTAGTGTTAAACTCATAATATTATTACTTTAAGACAATTGTGCTTTTACAGCACGAATACTAAAGACATTTCACACCCGAATCTGGAAGGCGCCCGATTCGGGTATTTTTTTTCATAGGCACAAAGGTTTAAACTCAATAATATTTATCTTCTAGACTTAATATAACATATATGTTCACCAACCTGATAATCGAAATTTCCAATTACAATCTGCAAGACCTCAAGTATATCTTCCATGCTGGCATTACGCTTAAATTTAAAGTTATACTTGTCTTCATTAAACAGATTGGGGTTATATCGGAAAGTGATACCATAATATCTTTCTAACTGCTGAAAGACTTCTCCCGCAGTACATCCGCGAAAAATAATCTCTCCACGCTGCCATGCGGTAACATCAGACAAACGCGCCATGACGAGTTGGCTTTGAGCTGTTTTCTTATTATATACTACCTGTTCCCCCGGAGAAAGGACATAAGAAGTAGTATCCATAGTTGTTTCAACTTTTATTTTTCCATTCAGCAAAGTAGCTACAATTTCATCTTCTTCCGGGTAGGCTTCTACATCAAACTCTGTTCCCAAAGCCGTTACCGAAACATCAGCCGATTTAACAATAAAAGGTTTATTCGGATTTTTCACAACTTTAAAGTTGGCCTCTCCTATTAAATGAACCACACGCGTATTGCCTTCAAAGTTGTCTGGATAAAGAATATAAGAACCGGAATTAAGATGTGCCACACTTCCGTCCGGCAAATTTATAACTCCTGTTTCTCCATATCGGATGTATTTTTCCACCATCGAAACACTAGGCTGTTCCACATAATGTTTAGTCAGCCAAAAAGTAGAGACTATCGAAACACAAAGAACTGCCACAGCTGCTGCATATCGCCATACAGACATTTCATAAGTACGAGAAACAGGAGAAACCTGTAAACGATGTAATACTTGCTGGAGCGATTCCTCTGTACGGGAATCAGACTTCGCTTTCGTTTCATTCCAAACTTTTCTCAAAGCTTCCTCTTTCAAATCCTCATGACGATTCTGAAGCAACCAACGATGGATTTCATTCGTCAGGGAGTCTGAATAATTAAAACGTGTAAAGCGATCTATTAATTTTTGTATGTAATTTTTCATAAGTTATCTATGTTGCTTTTAATAATAGACAGCTTACTCAAAACAATTACTCAACGCAAACACAAAAAAAATAAAAATAAAATGATTTTTTTTAAATCTTGCAAAGCCAAATATAAATGACGTTCTACTGTACGCACAGAAAGTTGCAGTTTATCAGCTATTTCCTGATTGGAGAGTCCACGGTATCGACTTAAGACAAATATTTTCCGACGCTGCTCCGGCATCTGTTCTACAGCCATTTTCAGCAAAAGATTTATTTCTTTTGCATACAACTCCTCTGTCATATCATTTTCAACATCCAATTCGGAAAGACGTATTTTCTCTGCAGTGTCTTCTATATAATGTAGTTCGACCGATTTATGGGCTAAGAAATTATAGATGTAGTTTTTTAGCATAGAAAACAGATAGCTATCCCATCGGTCACGGTCAATCCATAATTCCGGCTTATCCCACAACTTCACAAATATATCCTGAGCTATATCTTCGGCATCGTCTTCCGATTTCAGAATCTTCCACGCAAAAGCCTTCACCTTGGGAAAATTCTCAAGGAAAAACTTTCTGAAACGCAATGTTTTTTCATTATCTGTAATCATTCTACCGTTTCCGTTTTCTAAAAGATTCTATGTGCCATGGATTTTAAACGACTAACAAAAGTATTACTTAATTTCAAAAGAAGCCTAATTTTACCCACTTTTTCCTTCTCTCATCAATACTTTGGAAATTCCTGAAATAAAAAAAGCCCAACTAATAGTTGAGCTTTTGTCGGAATGAGGCGACTCGAACGCCCGACCCCTACGTCCCGAACGTAGTGCGCTACCAACTGCGCTACATTCCGATTGCAACACTTATCTTTCGTTTGCGAGTGCAAAGGTAGATATATTTTTTGATACCATCAAAAGAAATGATTGTTTTTTTCAAAAAAGTTTCTTTTTCTCAAAATTTAATGATTTTCATAAAGATTCTTGAAGCAAAAATTTGCAGAATAAAAAAAAATACGTACCTTTGCATCACCAAAATAAAACGGTGCCATAGCTCAGTTGGTAGAGCAAAGGACTGAAAATCCTTGTGTCCCCGGTTCGATTCCTGGTGGCACCACAAAAAACAATCGCTAATAGATTATTAAACAATCTGTTAGCGATTTTTCTTTTTATCATATCTACTTTTTTATTTCATTTCACCCTTTCCTTATTTCCTTATATCAATAAGTCATATTTGAAAAGTTCATAAATATAATTTATTTCAAAAAAACAGTTCCAATAAAGAAATCTGATACCTATACCCAAAAAAAGACTTTCAAAATCATCCCGATGTAAAAGAAATACCTATCTTTGCCGCACTAAGAATTATCCATATAAATAACTATACACTATGACGAATCTGAATAAATGGATTGTGGGAGCATATACATGCTGTGCTTTGGCTGTATTTCCAACTTCAACCACAGCCCAATCTTTATCGCCTTCTACAGAATGGCACTGGGAAAAAGGAACAATCGTTATAAATACTCCAGAACGCCCGGCCGGTCAGGAAAACGTAATCGGACTGACTGTACCTAAAATGAAAGTGGTACGTGTAGCATTTGTCGGTCTTGGAATGAGAGGACCGGGAGCTGTAGAACGTTTTACCCATATTCCGGGAGTAGAAATCGTTGCCCTTTGTGATTACGAAAAAGAACGTGCAGAAGCCTGTCAAAAATATCTGGAAAAAGCATGTCTTCCCCAAGCAGCAATCTATTCTGGAGCTAAAGGATACGAAGAACTCTGCCAACGTGATGATATTGACCTCGTTTATATAGCTACAGACTGGGATCATCATTTTCCCGTTGCAAAATGTGCCATGGAGCATGGCAAGCACACTGCCATTGAAGTTCCATCGGCTATGAATCTGGAACAGTGCTGGGAATTGATTAATCTCAGTGAAAGAACCCGCAAGCACTGCATGATTCTGGAAAACTGCTGCTACGACTGGTTTGAAATGAATACACTCAACATGGCTCAACATGGAGTTTTTGGAGAGGTATTGCGTGCTCAAGGAGCTTACATCCACAATTTGGACGATTTCTGGAATTATTATTGGAAAAATGGAAAAGAAGACAAATTGGGATGGCGCCTACGCTATAATAAAGAAAACCGAGGAGATGTGTACGCTACACATGGATTAGGCCCGGTAGCACAGGCTATGGATATTCACCGCGGCGACCGCATCACAACTCTGGTGGCAATGGATACTAAATCGGTGCACGGACGTGCTCTGGTAGAAAAAGCAACCGGTGAGAAATGTGAATCATTCCGCAATGGAGATCATACTACTACATTGCTGCGCACCGAAAATGGAAAGGTAATCGAAATCCAACATAATGTAATGAGCCCACAGCCGTACAATCGTTTGTATCAGTTGACAGGTACAAAAGGATTTGCCAATAAATATCCGATAGAAGGATATGCCGTGGATGCCAGCCAGATGAAAGCTTCAGGAGTACAACCGCAAGTAGACAACTTGAGTACTCACACTTTCCTTCCTAAAGCGGAAATGGACGCCTTGATTAACAAATACCAGCATCCTATCCTCAAGAAATACGGTGAAATGGCAAAAGAAGTAGGCGGACATGGGGGTATGGACTTTATTATGGACAGCCGTCTGGTATACTGTCTGCAAAACGGATTGCCTTTGGACATGGATGTATACGACTTGGCAGAATGGTGTTCATTGGCCGAATTAGGAGCTTTGTCTATGGACAATGGCTGTGCAGCAGTAGCCTTCCCCGATTTTACACGCGGACACTGGAATGAGGTAAAAGGCTTCCACCATGCTTTTGCCACTCCGGAAGAAGAGTTGTATTCTCAATTGGCTGCCGAAAGCGGTACACTGCAACAAAAAATTAAAGGACTGAAAGAATGGCTGGCCAATGTAAAAAAAGGTACAATCAAAGCCAATGCAGAACAAATCAACAAACAGAATAATTTGCTTATCAAACAGATGCAGCGCACTGTAGACCAGCTGCAAAAATTATCTGCTTCAGATTCAAAAACAGAATCGCTGATGAAAGAAGTAGAGGCTGTGATTAAACAGGCAGATAAAGCTATTGCACAAGGAGACAAGGCTTTCCGACGTGCAGAAAAAGCAGAGAAATAACACAAAAAGAGAAAGTTTATTTAAAGACAATCAGACTCCTCTCGCAATAACAAGTTGCGAGGGGAGTCTTTATTTTTCTTTTCCGTATTCTCTTGGACTAACCCCTAAGTGCTTACGAAATAGCTTAGAAAACTGAGACAAATTAGACACCCCTACTTCTTCTGCTATTTCCTTCACACTCATGTCAGACAATAACATCAAGGTCTGAGCTCTTTCTATTCGCTTCAACTGAATATATTGATTAGGCGTCATTCCGTTTACCAATTTAAAAATTCGGGTGAAATGATCCACACTCATACACATAATATCAGCCAGATCTTTCACGTGAATTCCTCCAGCTAAATGAACATCAATATAGCTAAATACCTTATTCATACTTTTGTATTGGTTCTCCCTGTACGAGGCTTCAGGATTTTCACTTGTGATAAATCGGGAAAATAACTGCAACAAGATCCCATTGCTTTCCAAAGTAGATTGAAGATGAAGAACAGACTGTTTTTTATTGAGAGAAAACAACTCTGCCTTATTGTCGTATTTCTTAGGATCTGGATTTGAAATCTGATATCCCGGATTCAACTTCACAAATCTCTCTATCAAATATCTGTCGAAACTACTGGCTTTTACTTTATTGCAAAGATGTACATATTCAAATAAACTCCTTCCTCCCACCATTTGGTCGAGAAAACAGATATAATAATGACTCATATAGTCTTCGCATTCATAAGTATGGTACGTAAATTTAGGTATAATAAACAGATCTCCAGCCTCCAGTTTATACTTCTTTTTATTCATATAAATCCATGCTTCTCCCTTATCAATAAGATATAAACGAGAAAATGGACTCAATACATTCCTGTAGCACCATTCTTTCCCAACTTCATAATATCCGGCATAAATCATATGCAAGGACAGTGTATTCTGTATATCCACACATTTCATAGTAACTCTAATTCTTTCTTACTTAAATGAAGCATATATCGGTTTTTGCAAAGTTTTCCCTCAAAATAAATATTTTATCTCAACATTTTAAATTTTACTTTTGCAAAAAAGTAAAGCTATGAAAAATTTTATTTATACATTCATGTTAACCGCATGTCTTTCTTCCTGTACTACTCAACAAACAAGCCGCACGATTGGTCCCACAGAAGGACAACAAGCTATGATAGACAGAAAGTACGGCATGTTTCTCCATTTTGGAATGAACACCTATTTAAATACAGAATGGAGTGATGGTAGTGCACCGGCCTCAACTTATAACCCTCCCATTGATATAGCTCAACAAGCAGCCGAATGGGTAAAAAATGCAAAGACTGCTGGTATGCGATCTATTGTACTCACAACGAAACATCATGATGGTTTTTGTCTATGGGATAGTAAATATACCGATTACGACATTGCAAATCCTTCTATCACTCATAAGTATGATATCGTAAAAGCTGTTTCAGAAGCTTGCAAGAAAGAAAACATTGCATTTTCCATTTATTATTCCCTTTGGGACAGACATGAACCTGTTTACAAGGATGCCGATCCATATAAATATATTCTCTTCATGAAAAACCAGTTGAAAGAATTAATGACTCAATATGGCACCGTTTCCGAATTATGGTTCGATGGAGCTTGGGACAGAAAGGTTGAGAACTGGTATCTTCAAGAGATTTATGACTATGTAAAGCAGTTACAACCATCTTGCCAGATTTCTACAAACTGGACAATAGGGAAACGCCCTGTAGATATGCAGGAAGGAGACTCTATCGTATATTTCCCGTCCGACTTCAGATTATGGGATCCTTTCTTACCGGTAAAAGATGATCCGAAAATCTATACATATAAAGGGAAAAAGTATTATTTACCTTACGAATGTACACAAACTATTTCTGTATTGGGAAACTGGTTTGCACATCCGGAAGATTCAACAGTAAGAGATCTTGAAGAGTTGGAAGAAATCTTCCGCATATCCACAGCTAACGACAATTGTCTTTTATTGAATATACCTCCCGGAACCGATGGCAGACAAAACCCACAGGCTATTCGAAGAATCAACGAATTGGCATCTTTCCTAGGAATAGAAAACGGGGCACCTTTTCCAGAAAATCCTCCTCGTATGATGTCACTGACCGAACAAGCTGTAGCACAAGCCAATGGTATCCTCAATAATGACACACTGCACCACGGACCTCAATACGCAATAGACAGTGATGTTTCTACCGCATGGACAGGAGACTCTCTCTCGACATTGGATATACATCTTAAACCTGACACTCCATTCAAAGAAGTCGCGATTATTATAGGCAAAGGAAGTATTACAAAATATACGCTACAATACTCAACAAATAACGAATGGAAAGATTTATACCATGAAACAATTGATCCCCAAAAGCAGCCACACAGCTTTATGGGATACGGCTTCATTACTATCAGCCTGAAGGAACAGATACAAGCGAATCTGCTCAGACTTAAAATAGAAGAATCGAATGGAAAGCCTTCGGTATATTCTATCAGACTTAAATAATATTTGAATAGAAACATATTAAAGTCCACAAATATGAAAAAACTATTATTTCTTTTAGGCATATTATGCTTCAGCCAATTTTCAAGAGCGCAACAAATTGTCCTTCCACAACCTTCTACCACTCCAAGCGAGGCTCAAAAGGAACAAATAAAAAGGAAGTACGGTATGTTTATACACTTTGGAATAAACACCTTTCATGACGAAGAATGGACAGACGGTTCCAAGCCGGCATCTACTTATGCTCCTACCGGTATTGATGCAGAACAGTGGATCCGTACTGCCAAAGAAGCCGGAATGAAATATGTAATTCTAATCACCAAACATCATGATGGTTTTTGCTTGTGGGACAGCCAGTACACTGAATATGATGTAGCAAGTTCTGCCAATAAAACAAATGTAGTAGAGGAAGTGGCAAAGGCCTGCAAAAAATACCAGATTGGTTTAGGGCTATACTATTCGTTATGGGATAGAAAAGTCAATAGCGAAGTAGAGGATTGGACAAAAGATGAAGCTTACAATCAATATATGATCAAGCAACTGAAAGAATTAATCAATATTGTATCACCCTATACTTCGATTGTGGAATTTTGGTTCGATGGCGGATGGGTAAAGCCCAATTACCGATGGCCTATCATGGACATTTACCAAACAATAAAAACACAGATTCCCAACTGTCAAGTTGGAATAAACTGGAGTATCGGATCTCCTAAAAATGTAGATGAACATCCCATTTTACCGGAAAACCAGCAGAATGGTTATCCCATACGATATTTTCCCAGTGATTTCCGCTTAGGGGATCCTTATTTACCATCCCCCAATGACCCTAAGATATTCGTACACGACGGAAAAAAATACTATATGCCATGGGAGTCAACTGTATGCATTAGTAAAAGATGGTTCTATAATACTCAAGATCATGAATATAAATCAATAGATGAACTTGAAAAGCTTTTTAATACAGCTACCAGCAATGATAATATCCTTATCCTTAATTGCCCTCCTAACAGAGAAGGGAAATTACGTAACGAAGATATTACTATTCTAAAAGCATTATATCCTCGTATTAAAGACAAACTCGAATAAATAAAGAGAGAAAGACTAAATGGTAATTTATTGACAGACATATTGTGTAGCTAAAATATAAAGGCAATGAGGAATGTCGAAAGTTTCAATCGCCGTCGTTGGCTGTAAAATTGCCGCTGTTGGCTATGCAGCCAACGACGGCGATTGTGCAGCCGACGTCGTCGTTTTCAATCAGCAAATAGGATTATGGATTTATAGCAATAACGCCGAATGGCTTTCTTGCGGATAAGTCGAACAGAAATAGTCTTCTTTTTACAAAAGGCTCAAGATAAAAAGGAAAGCGGCTGTCTTAAGATAACTTAAGACAGCCGCTTTTGTGTTTTATTTCTGACGTATAAATATGTTTATCGGAGTACCTGACAAATTCCAACGCTCACGGATTTTATTTTCCAGGAAACGTCTGTATGGCTCTTTTACATACTGTGGCAAGTTTGCAAAAAATACAAACGAAGGTACCTGAGTATTAGGTAGCTGAGTGACATACTTAATCTTGATGTACTTACCCTTATTTGAAGGAGGTGGATATGCCTCAATCAAAGGAAGCATTTCTTCGTTCAGACGGGCAGTCGGAATTTTGGAAGTACGTGCCTGATATACCTCTTTGGCAGCTTCCAACACCTTGAATATACGCTGCTTGGTCAATGCCGAAGCAAAAATGATCGGGAAATCTGTAAACGGAGCAAAACGATTACGAATAGCCTCTTCATAGTTTTTCATGACTTTCGCAGTTTTCTCTTCTACCAAATCCCATTTGTTCACAACCACAACCAAACCTTTCTGGTTGCGCTGTATCAATGAAAATATATTCAAGTCCTGACCTTCAATACCACGGGTAGCATCAAGCATCAAAATACAGACGTCCGAACTTTCAATAGAACGAATAGAACGTACTACAGAATAATATTCCAAGTCTTCGCTTACCTTATTTTTCTTACGGATACCTGCTGTATCAACCAAATAGAAGTCGAATCCGAACTTATCGTAACGGGTATAGATGGAATCACGAGTTGTACCGGCAATGTCCGTCACTATATTACGTTCCTCTCCAATAAAAGCATTGACGATAGAGGATTTTCCTGCATTCGGACGACCAACAACAGCAAAACGTGGAATATCTTCATCAAGAATTTCGTCGGTTTCTTTCTTGAACTTCGAAAGAATCAAATCCAACAGATCACCGGTTCCACTTCCGCTTAAAGCAGAGATACAGTAAGGATCGCCCAATCCTAACGAATAAAATTCAGCTGCATTATATTGCAAATCGTTATTATCCGTCTTATTGGCAACCATAATCACAGGTGTTTTCGAACGACGCAAGATGGAAGCAACTTCCATATCCAAGTCTGTCACTCCATTCATCACATCAACTACGAACAGAATAACATCCGCTTCATCCATAGCCAATACTACTTGCTTACGGATTTCTTCTTCGAAAACATCATCCGAGTTAACTACCCATCCACCTGTATCCACTACAGAGAACTCCTTTCCAAGCCATTCCGATTTACCATACTGGCGATCGCGGGTTGTACCGGCCTGTTCATTCACAATAGCCTGACGTGTTTTGGTCAAGCGATTAAACAGTGTCGACTTTCCCACATTGGGACGTCCTACAATTGCTACTAAATTTCCCATATATTTTATACATTTACGGCTGTCACAGCCGAAGATTTAATCTAATTGATAACCAAAATTCTTAAGTTCCTTGTCTGAACTTCTCCAATCCTTGTCTACCTTCACAAAGGTTTCCAAATAAATGGACTTCTGGAAAAAATGCTCCAACGTTTTCCGAGCTTCTGTAGCGACCTTTTTCAACGCTTTTCCCTGATGCCCAATGATGATACCTTTTTGTGACTCGCGTTCTACATAAATCACAGCATTGATATGAATACTTTTAGCATCTTCCTTGAATTGTTCTACTGCAACTTCTACTGCATAAGGAATTTCCTTATCGTAATACAACAGAATTTTTTCCCGGATAATCTCTGTTACGAAAAAACGTGCCGGCTTATCGGTCAACTGATCTTTCCCAAAATAAGGAGGAGAATCTGGTATAAGCTCTTTGATACGTTTCATCACCACATCGGCATTAAATTTAGCCTTAGCCGAAATGGGGATAATCTCCGCATCAGGAAGTTTTTCATGCCATTCTTCAACCAGTTTTACCAAATCTTCCTGATTGGTTAAATCGATCTTATTAATCAGCAACAAAACCGGAACATTCAGCTTACGAACTTTTTCCAAAAATTCCGCATTCTTGTCTGTCTTCTCTACAGTATCTGTTACATACAATAACACATCAGCATCGACTAAAGCCGATTCCGAGAAGTTCAACATAGACTCCTGAAGTTTATAATTAGGCTTCAATACTCCCGGAGTATCAGAGAATACAATCTGCATGTCATCAGTATTCAAGATTCCCATAATACGATGACGCGTCGTTTGCGCCTTGAATGTGGCAATAGAGATACGCTCTCCTACCAACAAATTCATCAATGTAGATTTTCCGACATTCGGATTACCTACAATATTAACAAATCCGGCTTTGTGCATAGTGTTTATAGGTTGATATACGAAAAAACGCATCGGGTTGGGATGCGTTTTTTCGTATGTGTGAATATTCTCAATTATTTATTACCATCGTATCCCCACTTCACATAAGTAGCTCCCCAGGTAAATCCGGCACCAAATGCAGTAAAGATAATATTATCACCTTTCTTCAGTTGTTTTTCAAAATCCCACAAACAAAGAGGTAATGTTCCGGCACTAGTGTTACCGTAACGCTGAATATTAATCATTACCTTGTCCAAAGGTACTTCCAGACGAGAAGCTACAGCATCGATAATACGCATATTGGCCTGGTGAGGCACAATCCAGTCAATATTATCCTTATTCAATCCGTTGCGTTCTGCAATCTGAGCGGTTACATCAGACATGTTTGATACCGCATATTTAAATACGGTTCTACCTTCCTGATACAGATAGTGCATCTTATTGTCTACAGTGAAATAAGACGGAGGACAAACAGAACCACCTGCTTTCATGTGCAGGAAAGGAAGTCCTTTACCATCTGTTCTTAAAATAGAATCCATAATACCATAATCTTCAGTAGTAGCTTCTACCATACATGCAGCAGCGCCATCACCAAAAATAGGACAAGTTGCACGGTCTGAATAGTTTACCATAGAAGACATTTTATCTGCTCCTACGATAATAATCTTCTTGTGACGACCAGACTGAATCATCGAAGCAGCTGTTTCCATTGCATAAAGGAATCCGCTACATGCAGCCTGCAAGTCGAAAGCATATGCATTTCTCAGTCCTAACTTATCGCACAAGATTGAAGCTGTGGAAGGGAAATGATAGTCCGGAGTAGTAGTAGCAACAATAACACAGTCAATAGAATCGGGATCCGAATTTGTTTTCTGCATCAATTGCTTTGCAGCCTTACGTGCCAAATAAGAGGTACCTAAACCTTCTTCATTCAGAATACGTCTTTCCTTTACTCCAATACGAGTCATAATCCACTCGTCGTTGGTATCTACCATTCTTGACAATTCATCATTTGTCAATACATAATCTGGTACATATCCACCAACACCAGTAATTACAGCATTAATTTTTTCCATCATTTCAAAATTTGGTTTGTATGTAAAAAAGAAGCCGGCAGAGCCGAAAGGCTCTCCGGCTTTATTCTTTAAAAACACACAAACATGTTCAATGAAGTGCTAAATTAAAGAGCAGCTTCTTTTTCAATTGCTAATTTACCTCTATAATAACCGCAAGCTCCACATACTGTGTGATATACATGCCATTCGCCGCAGTTAGGGCAGATAGCTAAAGTAGGAGCAACTGCTTTATCGTGAGTTCTTCTCTTAGCAGTTCTTGTTTTTGATTGTCTTCTTTTAGGATGTGCCATTTTTCTAAAACTTTATTTAATTATTATTTAATATTTTCTTTAATTCATTCCATCTCGGATCTATTTCACGGTTATCATCATCCAAACTCTCGTCTTCCTCAACATAACCATCTTCCAGTCCATCCTCATCATCCGAAGTACGTAAATGTTTACTCAGAGCTCCCATCATACCCTTGTTACATTTGCCTGGGGCATGCACATGTTTCATTGGCAAACTCAATGCAATAAACTCATAAATAAACCAAGCTACGTTTATATAACCATCTTCTTCGGGTACTACTACAATATCATCCTCCTCAGAGAATGTCAAACCTAATTTTACCTTCAAGCTATCGTCTGTTTCAACTTCCAATTCCATATCATCCAAACAGCGATCGCAAGGCACAATTACCATTCCTTCCGTATGAAAGTTAAGGACATATACTCCTAAACTCTTTTTTACTGATAAATCCACCTTCAATTTTCCCTTCTGAATTTCCGGAGCATCTATATCAGCAAAAAATTGATTATCAAGCGTGTATTCATACTTAGCTGAATCCTCACGCATATTTTTCAATTCTACTTTATATATATCTAACTTTCCCAATGCAATAGTATATAAATCGGGCAACAAAGATACAAATAATAATTGAGAATCCCTACAATCAAAATACATTTTTTAATCAGAACGACTTATGGTTTATTTTTATCCCAGTCAGAAATCGTTAAAACGCTTTTTCAATTAAAAGCATATTTCAAATTGAATAAAGTATAGACGAATCTTATTGAATCTACATCAGAGACCTAATCATACCTCTTTAAAGATTTATGAATTTCTTTTTAGGAAAAACCTCTAAAGAATTCACAGACCTCCATAGCACATAACATAAATCGCATATTAAAAAATATAGATCTATCAATAAGAACAAAATTCAAACCTTGCAGATACGTTGTATACAATAGGTGAAATAAAGACACACGTCAAGCAGGGAACAAGTCTCCAGAAGCAGAGAATGCATAACATATCC